>NZ_JBYCZP010000005.1:0-449911 GCF_057586295.1 Rhizobium sp. SRI_017
ATAGCGATTTTCACTCTTTGTTAACCATAAATCGGCACGATATCCACAATTCAGCATTGTGCATGTGACGGGCCGGGGACAGCCTGAAACAGCCATCGGGGGCCTCATGGCGGTCATTACTTTCGCAAACACCAAAGGCGGCGCGGGGAAGACTACGGCTCTGCTCCTGCTCGCCACCGAACTGATCCGCCGCGGCAACCGCGTTTGCGTGGTCGATACCGATCCGCAGCGCTGGATCAGCCGCTGGTTCGAGGGGGCGAATTCGCGTCAGGACCAGGTGACGGTAGCCACCTACGTCAATGCCAACACCTTGCAGCGCACGGTCGAGTCCTATGCACCGCACTATGACTATGTGCTGGTGGATCTGCCGGGCGCGCAATCGCCGCTGCTTGCCACGGCTATCGGCCTTTCAAAGCACATCCTGATTCCGATCCAGGGCAGTTCGATGGATGCCCAGGGTGGCGCGCAGGTCCTCGAGATCCTGTCCTATCTCAATTATCGCGCGAATATCGTGATCCCGCATTCGGTGGTCCTGTCGCGGGTCAATTCCATGGTCACGACGCGCTCGATGCTGGCCGTCAAGGGATTGCTGGCCCAGCGTTCGGTCCATGTGCTGAGCACGCCAATTATCGAGCGCGCCGCCTTCCGCGACATGTTCGACTTCAAGACCTTTCTGCATCTCATGGATCCTGAGAAGGTTTCCAACCTCGACAAGGCCATCGCCAATGCCTCGGCCTATGCCGACGAGGTCCTGCATCTCGTGGGTCAGTCGAAGGGTGCGCAGAGACATCGCGCTGCGTAGACCGCGCCTCGAGGGCTCAGGCGTTACGAGCCTTGATCCTAGAACAGAGCAGACAGCACGTCGTCGTCATCATCGACGCTATTGGTGGTGCTTGTGGGTTGCGTCGCCGAAGCAACCTCCGTCGCTGTGAAGAAGCGCTGATGGATGCTGCGCTCCTGCGCCATCGTATAAGTCTTGAAGATTTTCGCCGACAGGATGTCGATTGCGTCGCAGCCCGCGGGCATTGGCGCCGCGACGCCGGCATCCTCGATCGCCGCAATCTTCAGGCAGTCGTCGAGGACATCGCCGAGATCGCTTCTGAAATCGAGCTTGCGAATGGCCGTCTCGATGCATTCGAAGACGGCATTGCCCTTGCCGGAGAGTGCTTCCAGGCCAACCGACATCTCATCTGCCACCTTGTCGACCGCAAAGCGGGCCATTTCGAGCGGCTCGTCGATGCCGTTGCCTTTTTGGGCATTGTCCGATGTCAGCAGATTCTTGGCAGCTTCGATTTCCTGCATCTGCAGCACGATGCCTTCGGCCGGTCCTTCCAGCTTGTCGGCGAAGATGCGCAATTCGCCGCTTGCCACATTCACCGAACGGCCGGCATCGCCGAGCCGTGTGCAGGCGAGGTTGGAATTGAGCGCCATGTAGAAGATATCGAGCTTGATCTTGCGGATCGTCGCGATGCCCGAGATCAGCACCTGGGTCGATTCACCGACGCTGGCAACCACGTGATCGAGTTCCCGGGTGCGTTCGCTGACCTTGACCGAGAGGTTGGCGGCCTGCGTGAGGTCGTCCCGCATGCCCTCGAGAATATTGTCCTCGGAAGGTCGGCCATGGCCAGCAAGGTCGTCGCGCAGCGACAGGACCTGGCTCGCATCCACCGTGAAACTCGCGATATTGGCGGAAATGCTGGCGCATTTCGTATGCAGTTCATCGACGCTCTCTTCGAGCTGCGCGCGGGCGAGGCCGGATATCGTCTTTTCGAGTTCCGAGATGATTTCGCCGTCGATCGACTTGGCATCCTCGGAGGCTTTGAAATTGTGGAGGGCTTCGAACATCGACATGACATGCTCGATGCGCTGGCGTGTGGCATCGCCGATCTGCAAAGCAGAAAGGACCATGGCGATCTTGCCTTGGATGGAGCCCGTGATCTGCTTGAGCTGGGAAGCCGAGGCCGCCATGCGCTTCTGCTGCTCGGCAAGCGCCACCGAGCTGCGGTCCATGTTGCCCACCAGCTGCGGAATGGCCGAGGCAAAATCCTTGATGACGCCGGCAGAGCTCGTATTGGCTGTTCTAAGGCGGTTGCGCATGGCAACCAACTGATCGCCGAAGCGACTGATCTCTTCCGAGACCGTCTGGATGCGCTCGCGGATTTCGTCGGCGAAGCCCGAAAATTCCGGGATGCTGGCACCGGTGATCTTCACGGTAACGGCGATCGTGCGGAGGTAGCGGATGATCTCCCGCATGTCCTCGACGCGTATGTGGACGGTGTCGCAGAGGCCGGAAATCTTGGTAAGCTCGACCTGCTTGCGATCGGCGATCTCGGGCAGTCCAGCGAGGTCACTGACCACCGTCTTCATGCCTGCGAACACCTGATTGGTCGCCTTGGGGTCGAGCAGGTTGACGATGCCGTCGAGGATTTCGGTCAGGCTGCTGACCGCTTCCATCACGGCAATCAGGACGTTGCCGCCATCCAGGAACGATTGCTCGATACGAGCCTGCGCTACCGCAAGCCTACCGACAAGCGTGGCGCCTGTCGCAGACGATCCTGTTTCAATTCTGAACGGTCTTGTCATTCTTATCCCCGCAGTTCCCACGAGAAACCTACCGGGGATTGTCCAACGGGACGTAAACGACCTGAGATTCCTGTCGGTAAGGTTTGCAAATCATTGCGATTTGGATGTGAGAACTGGCGCTCGGAAGATCGACCTCCAAGATCCGTCATCCAAGGCCTGTGCATCATGGTCGGCAAGGTCATTCTCCCGCCGCGTTCAAAACGGGTCGGGAAGCCCGCGGCCGATCAGTAGCCAGCCTTCATGACGGCGCGCTCACCGCGCAGGTGGCGGGCAGCGGCGTCCTTCTGGTCCTTCCTCAAGCGTCCATTGGCGACGAATTTGATGAGCCAGGGGATGCGCTTCACCTGTTGTGATGCGCAATGCGCCAACACGAAACTCTCCGCGCATTTTTCGAGAATTTCGATATTCGGCATCAAGCGCTCGAGTCCCATGCCGAGGCAGAGCGAGGTATCGTCAAGGCAATAGGCGTTGGCGCCAGTCGCCAGTGCGGGAATGGTCTTGTCGTCAGTCGAGCGCATCGCGACACGCGCCACCGCGACGCCGAGATGACGAACCTGTTCGTCGAACACCGCGGGCAGCGAGATATTCAACCGAGCGAGAGCGTGGGTCCATTTGAACGCACCGGCAGCAATGGCGCCCACATCGGGTCGGGCCGCATAAATGCGGTGATGAAGTCCCGTGCGCGCACCTGACAGACTTGCATGGACGAAGGCCAACGGCGCCTGCTGCTTGGAAGGTAAGATCACGCTGACGAAAGCGTTCTGTTCCGGAATGCGCTGTGAGAGGACGTCGCCCGCAGTCAGAAGGCCTTTGTCGGCCAGACGTCGAGCAGCTTGCCCCAGTGCGCCTTCAACTTCTTCCCTGCCTTTACCAGCGGTCATGTCACACCAGCTTGAAGACGGATTCGAAGCGGTTCAACGCATCGTCGATCACCTCGTCGGTGTCGGCCATGCTGGTGTAGATGCGGCTGCCGCCGACGGTCAGGATGCCGTGTGCCAGATAGGCGGCCCCCATCTCCTCCATCAGATGCCTGCGGGCATGGACCTCACGCAACAGTTTGATCGGGTTGCGCATGCTCATCAGCAGCAGCGCTGAGGTCTGCAGGTGAACGATCGAACCCAGATTGTAGACGACATAGGGAAGGCCGAGGCGATCCATGATCTCCTTCAGTCCCATGGCGAGCCGGTCTCCGGCGCGGCCGGCGATGACGGCGGCATTGGTGCGCGCCATTTCCTCGATCGCGTAGTATCCCGCTACACAGGAGAGCGGGTTGGCCGAGAGCGTGCCGCCGACGAAGGCACGCTTGGTGCCGGAACCGATGCCACCGGCCAATGTCATCATTACACTCTTAGGGCCGCCGATGCCGCCCGCCATCAGATAGCCGCCGGTGATGCATTTGCCGAAGACAGTCAGGTCCGGCTTGATGTTGAAATAGCCCTGGGCGCCGCCCATGCCGACGCGGAAGCCGGTGACGACTTCGTCGAAGATCAGGAGCGCGCCGAACTCGTCGCAGAGTTTGCGGACCTCGGCGTTGTATTCCGGTGTTACCGGCCGCGTGCCGCTCTCCGGGCCCAGGGGTTCAACGATGACGGCGGCGGTTCCGCCGCGGAAGCGGTTGAGCGATAGCTTGCGGCGCAGTGTGCCGAGTTCGTTCGGGAAGACTTCCTGGGTCTTGCCGGTGGAACCGCGCGGAATTCCGGCCGCTTCGCGTCGCCCGGTCCCGGGCACGCGCAGGCCGTAGACGACCTGGTCGCTCCAACCGTGATAGCCGCCGCCGACCTTGATAACCCATTTCTTGCCGGTGTGAGCCCGGGCGAGGCGGATCGCACCCATGACCGCCTCCGTGCCGGAGCCCAGCATGCGGAACATCTCGATATTGGGCATGTGGTGACGGATGAGTTCGGCGAGCTTGAACTCATATTCGTGGAGCATGCCGGTCACCGGGCCGCATTCGTCGATCACCTGATGCGCCTTCTCGCGCACAGGCAGGTAATTGGAGCCGAGAAGGGTCGGCCCGCCGGCCTGAAGAAAGTCGATATATCGGTTACCATCGGCGTCCCACATATAGGCGCCGTCGACCTTCGTCATGCCGAGGGGGAAAGGGTAGTTGAAGGCGAGATTGTGCTGGACGCCTCCTGGGATCACCTCTGCGGCGCGCTTGGCCCAGGCTTTCGACGTCGGGCACTTCTTCTCGAAGTAATCGAGCACGCCGGGCATCGCGTCTTTGCGGATTCCACGGAGGGGCTGCTTGATCAGGGCATTCAACCGATCCATCAGGTCCTTGTTGTCGGGCCACTGGCTGATGGCATAGGCGGGTTCGGTGGGGCGGGGGGTCATGTTCATGTCTCAGGCTCCCTGTGTCATGGCCGTATCCAGCGTCTCGGCGATCATCTGCCGGATTGCGTTGTCGGCTGGGGCGTTTCGTTCGATGCGTTTGCGAAGATGGATGGCGGCGGCGGCTTCGATCCGGCGGACCATGTCTGTGGCACCTTCAAGGCTTGCTACGGTGCAGATAACGCCGTGGCTGGCGAGGAGATAGGCGAAGACATCCGGCTTGAGCGCCTTGCCGAGCGCCTTGACCAGCATGCCGGTGCCGGAAGGGCGGTAGGGGATGAGGCCGACATGGCGACCAAGCTCCGGAGGGCTGCCGTCAGGCCAGGGCAGCGTCTCGTGCAGAAGGGCGACGGCGCTGGCGATCGGCTGATGCGTGTGGATGCTGGCACGCCGTTCGGGATAGGCCCTCAGCATCCGCTGATGCAGGCCTTTTTCGACCGAGGGTTTCTTCTCGCCCTCGACCTGTTCCAGCGTATCGAGCTGGAGGATAACCACATCCTCGGCCCTCATCGCCTCATAATCGGTCGCGGTCGGGGTGACGGCGAAATGCCTGTCATCGAGGCGCAGTCCAATATTGCCGCCAGTGCCGGCGAGGTAGCCTTGGTCGGAAAGGCGGCGGCACATGTCGGCGATCTCTTGCCGCTCGGTCAGGAAGCTAACCATCGACGCTGCCCTTCCCGCTGTTGAGGCGCCGATAGAGCGGGGCGAGCCGCTTGTGGAGCTCCGTGAACGTGCCGAAGAGGTCGTCGTAGAGTGGGCGGTTGGCCCGGTTCGGCTCGTAGCAGTGCTCGACCTCAACAAGATCAGGCACATTCTCGAAGCGCAGGAGGCCGAGGCCGACGGCGCCGATAAAGGCCGCGCCCCTGGCATTGGCCTTGACCGGGTCTCTGAGCTGGCGGATCCGGACATCGAGCACATCGGCGAAGATCTGGCACCACGCGCCGGACATTGCCCCGCCGCCGATCATGGCGAGCTGCTCGATCCTGCGGCCGAGGAATCCGCCGACCGGCTTCATCATCCATCGAGTATTGAGCGCCACGCCTTCGAAGACCGCGCGAACCAGTGTTTCCCGGTTGTGTTCCATGCTGAGATTGAAGATGCCGGCCCGGAGCGATCGATCATCAACGGGCGAACGCTCGCCGAACAGCCAGGGCAGATAGATCGCGCCCTCGGCGCCCGCTGGCACGCGGGCGGCGATCTCGTCGAGGATACGGTAGGTGTCGATCGAGGGCTCGGCGTCGATCAGCCCATCCTTGTGGAAGACGATACGGTCCTTGAGGAAGGCGATGTTGGATGCCCCGCTCGATTGCATCGCCATCATCAGGTATTTCGACGGTACTGCACAGGGTATGGCAGCGATCTGGGTCAGGACATTGGTCTTCTTGAAGGGCACATGCGCCGCGATCCAGGACGATGAGCCCATATAGAGATGGGGGTCATAGTCGGCTTGGGTGCCAGCGCCGATCGCGGCGGCAGTGTTGTCGATGGCGCCGGCGACCACTTGCGTCGTGGGAGGCAGGCCGAGAGCCTCCGCGACCGAGGGCAGCAATGTACCGATGACGTCGGTGCATCGCACAAGGTCGGGGAATTTCTCCCGGTCGATGCCGCTCATCGCGATCAGGGCGTCGTCATAACGGATGTTGTCGACGTCACGGTTGTCGGTCACCCAGGAGGTGAGGATCGAATCCTGCGTCGCGCAGAAGCGGCCGGTGAGGCGCAGGTTGAAGAAGTCGAGAACATTGAGGAATTTGTAGGTCCGGGCATAGATATCGGGGAAGGCGTCACGGATCAGCAGCATGTGGCCGGCCGGGTCCTTGCCGGAAAGGGCCGGTGCACCACCACAAAACCTTATCCATTTCTGTAGCTTCAGCGGATCATAGCCCGCAACTTTCAGGCCGCCGCGCATTTCGCGCTTGAGATAGCGCGCACCACGCATATCGAGCCAGATCACTGCGTTCATCAACGGCTTGCCGTCGCGGTCGACGGCGATCGTGCCTTCGCCCTGGGTGGAGCAGCAGATGCCGACTATGCTCGAAACCGGCGCGGCATTCTGGCCGAGCACCTCGCGGGCCGCATCGAGAAAGGCTGTCCACCAATCCTCGGGGTTCTGCTCGGCGCCGATCTTGTCGACCACCATCAACTGGACCGGCCGGAACGCCCAGGCTGCCACCTTGCCCGCGAGCGAGACGAGCCCGACCTTGCAACCGCTCGTGCCGAGGTCGATTGCCAGGATATGTGGCTCTGATGCCGTCATTGATCGCGCAATCCCGGTGTCATGGCTCGCAGACACCCTCCCAAGCTCGTTTGCCCATGATGAGGTCTAGCCGAGTAAGCGCAAGCTCATAAGCGGCAAAGCCGTCCCAAATGGGGTCTATTTCGGCCAAACGGCTGACATATCCTTGCGTAGCGCACCCGGCGTAGAGCCCGTCCAGCGCCGGAAGGCGCGGCGGAAATTGTGCGGGTCGGTGAAGCCGACGGCGAAGGCGATCTGCTCGACCGATATTTGTGGATTGGCGAGAAGTTCGAGCGCTCGGTTCTTCTTGAGGCCATCGAGAAGCCCATGAAACGAGACGTCGCTTTCAGCGAGGCGGCGGCGCAACGTCCGCTCGCTCATCCCGAGTTCGCGCGCAACCCTGGCGATGGGAAAGTGGTCGCTGAGCTTCGGCCGCAGCACGCGTTCCACGGATTCGATGATCTCCGCAGCCTCCCGCGAGCGGGCGCGGTTGAAGGCGAGGAACTCGAGGAGCTGCCGATGGCCGAATGGATCGGCTGTTTTCAGGGGCTGCCGATACCAGGCGGGATCGAAGACGAAGGCGTTTTCCAACCGGCCAAAGCGGATTTCTGAACCGAAGACGCGGTTGTACTCATCGGCGTGAGGCGGCGGCGGATAGGCGAGGTCGATCCGAAGTGGCTTGAATGCATCGCCGGCAAGGGCGAGGCCGATGCCCATGAAGCTGGCAAAGGCCTCCTCGACGAGGAAGAGATAGATCTCGGGATCATTGAAGCGGCTGGTCGCGGTCACTGCGACACCTGCCTCGGAGGCTCGCATGTCGAATTCCAGCATGCTGCCAGTGTCCTTCTGCAGCTCGAGGCCAAGCCGCACAGCGTCGCCTACGGTGCCTGCCGTCAGCATTGCATAGCCGACCAGGCCGACAGAGGTGATCTTCTCGCGGATGCCGGTTTCGAGGCCAAGTGCCTTGCCCTTCGCCATTCTCATGGCGCGGAGAATGACGTCCCGCCCCTGGCGGAAGGAAACACGGCAGGTCGGATCGGCAAGATCGTCCATTGTGACGCCGAGCCCGACCAGCAGTCGTTTCGCATCCAGGCCCATTTCATCGAGCGCCGCGGCGAGGCTGCGGATCAGGAAGGCCGGAATATTGGCGGTCACATAGCGTGCGTCGACTGGCTTCACATGACCCCTCTCTGCATCCTCGTTGCATGTCGATGTAGCGCCCTGAGGCCGTTGTCTTCAAGGCCTTCGTAGCACCGAGCTCATGGATGACGAACGCCGCGGTCTTGCGTATAGCGGAAAGTTTGGCCGGAATTGACACCATCGCGGCCCCGTTGTCCCTTGTGGGAAAACGGGTGCGGTCTATGCTTTCGGTCTGCCGTCGCAGGCGGCAACGAACGAGATGGCCGCCAGACCAACCGGGGAGCGGCTGCTAGGGGAATTGGATGATCTGGTGGATTGTGGCCCTCAGCGCCGCCTATGCGGTCGCGCTCAATGGCACGATGGTGATGCCGGTCGTGGTTCTGTCGATGAGCAAGCTCGCGGGTTATGACGAGGGCCTCGCCACCATTGTCGCCAGCGCCGAACTGGCGGGCATAGCGCTCTACGGCATTTTTCTGCCTGGGCTTGCCAAGAAATCCTGGAAGACCGTGGCCATTGCAGGGCTTATCGCCGTTGCGGCTGGTGAGGCGGCGAGCTTTTGGCTGCATTCGCCCTGGGCGCTGGCCGGAGCGCGGCTCGCGACCGGGCTCGGTGAAGGCGCAGTGTTCAGCCTCGTCTGCATGCATCTCGCATCGCTCGCCAATGCCGAGCGCCTCTGGGGCGCGATCAGCCTGGTCGGTGGTACGGCCATGGGACTGCTTCTCTTCGTTGTTTCCTTGATGAGGGTGCAGCCGGATAGTGCGCCAGTGTTCCTCGCAATCGCCGCATTCACTGTGATCATGGCGCCGTTCCTGCTTTTCCTGTCACGACGCCCTGCGACCATGCCGACCGCGTCGGAACAGTCGCGGCTCGACCGCGGCAAGATGCTGCTGACGATGGTCGTCGTCTTTCTCGTCTACGCCGTGCAGGCGGCGCAGTGGGCGATCTGCGGCTATGTCGGCGAACGGGTGGGCTTGAGTGGCGGCGAGGTGGGCTTCTATCTCGCAGTCTCCTCTCTGCTCGGCTTCGTCGGCGCTATCGTGCCGTCGATGACGCGGGAACGGTCGATGCGGCTGCCGTCCGTGCTGTTCGGGTTCCTCGTGATGGCGGTTGCGATCTATTTCCTGTTCAACATCTTCACAGCCTTCGTGTTCGTGACGACGCAGGTTTTCGTCAATATCGGCTTCTATATCGTCACGCCTTTCCTCACGGGCCTGTTGACGGAGAATGATGCGGATGGGTCTCTGATGTCGCGCACGCTGGTCGTGGCCATCGTCGGTGCAACGGTGGGGACCGGGGTCGCCGGCCCAGTTCTCGTCGCCACCAGTGCCTCGGTTTTCGCCTGGACATGCCTGCTGCCGCTGCTGCTCGCGGCGGTGCTCGGTACGGTCGTTTTCGGCCACCTGCACCGGAGTGGATCCGCCGCGCGGGGCTGACGGGATCACCACCAAGCTCTTCAGGCCGGAGCCGGTTGCGCGCGACGGTGCTTGATCGCTCTCAGCCTGCCCCTTGCTGCCGCCACGCGCCGGGCGACACGCCAAAGGCGCGCGTGAAGGCGCGATTGAAGGCGGCCTCGGAGCTATAATTGGCTTCGATTGCGATGTTGGCGATCGAGTCGGAGGTGTTCCTGAGTTTTGTGCTGGCCAGATAAAGCCGCCAATCCCGGAGATATTTCATCGGAGACGTATCAAGCGCCGTCTGGAACCGCTCAATCAGGCCGCTGCGGGAAATCGCCGAGATGGATGCGAGTTCCTGCAAGGTCCATTCCCGATGCGGCTCGCGATGGATCGCGTTGAGGCAGCGCGAAAGTGCAACGTCCGACATGACCGGGAAGGTCTGGACGAGGTTCCTTTCGGCGTCCGACATCTGGTGGCGCAGCACCTCGATCAGGGTCACTTCGGTCAGCCGCTCGATCATCGACGCGCTTCCGGGGCGGGGTTCGTCGACCTCGTGGATGATCTGCTGCACCATGGTTGAGAGCCAGGTGAGCTGTGCCTGGCCGGTCGTCCGGATATGGATGAGCTTTGGAAGCACGCGTTGCAGCGGCGCGAAATCGAGCACCTCGCAATGTAGGTAGCCACAGAGCAGGCGGACGAGATCCGGCCCCTCGCCATAATGCAGCACCGGCGTTCGCGCCCAGGGCTTCTGCGGCAGATCGCCGGTCGGGAGGATCAGCCGCCCGGCTTCGCCTGCGCCGAGTTGATGGCCGGTGCCGAAGGGGAAGACGACGATGTCGCCGGCGTGAAGAATAGCCTCTTGGCCCTCGATCTTCAGCCAGCAGGTGCCCGCGGCCATGATATGAAATGGCATGACGCCGCTATTCGAGGTGGAAAGCTTTGCCAACGACGGCTTGGCATCGGTCTGCCACTTACCCGTCGGCATGAAGCAGAATTGCATCGAACCCGTCAGCCGGACCGACTGAAGCACGCTCGCCAGCAGGTCGACATAGGTTTCGTCGCCGCCCTTCTCGATCAAGCGTGATGCACTTCCCGTCAAGGACGTCTTGCCTCCGCACTCCTGTTCCTTGTCATGACGTTTTACAGCAAGGGTTCGAATATGCGGAATCCGAGCGACAGGTCTCTGATCAGGGCGGCTGCAGCCTGAAATCCGCACCCTCCGGCAGCAGTTGACCGCCATCGACGACGATCGTCGTGCCGGTGATATAGCTCGCATCGTCGGAGGCGAGGAAAAGGAAGGCATTGGCGACGTCGCGTGGGCTACCCAGCCGGCCGAGCGGGATTGCGTTTTCCATGTTCTTGATGAAGGCGTCGCCGCGATGGAGTTGGATCGCCTCCGTCAGGATATTGCCGGGCTCAACGCCGTTGACGTTGATGCCGTAGCCGGAGAATTCCAGCGCCGCCGAACGGATGAAGCCGTTGATGCCAGCCTTGGTCGCGGAATAGTGGCCATGACCCGGGCTGGTGACATGCGGGCCTGTGATCGAAGAGGTGAAGAGGATGCGGCCTGACTGCTGCTTCTTCATCTGCGGCAGGGCGGCGCGGGCGGCGTTGAAACAGCCGCGCAGATTGACGCCCATGACGCGGTCCCAATCCTCGGGGCTGGTATTCTCGATCAACTGCCAGGGATAGATGCCGGCATTCTGGACGATGATATCGAGCCGGCCGAAGCGTTCGATGGTGCATTCGACCGCCGCAACCGCGTCGTCCATCCGCGCGATGTCAGTATGCACAAAGGGGGCGCCGAGTTCATCCGCGGTGGACTTGCCGCCCTCGGCATCGAAATCGGCGAGCACGAGTTTGGCACCCTCTTCGACGTACCGGACCGCAATCGCCTTGCCGATGCCGCGCGAGGCTCCAATGACCAGCGCCACCTTGTTTTCCAGTCTTCCCATTATGCGAGCCTCTGGCGCAGTCTTTGCTTGAACGTGTCGAGAAGGACGGCCGCGAGCACCAGGAAGCCGTGAATGACCTGGGTGAAATTGGCGGGCAGGCCCATGAGATTGATCGCTGTGTTGATCGAGGAAAGCAGCAGTACGCCGGCATAGACGCCGGGCAGTGCGCCGACACCGCCCTTGAGGCTGACGCCGCCGATCACGACAGCGGCGAAGGCGTTGAACAGCAGGCCGACACCGAGATTGGCCGTTGCGCCTGAGGTGCGGATGGCGAGCAGCCAGCCGGCGAGGCCGGCAATTGCACCCGCCAGCACGAAAGCGATGATCAGGTTGCGGGTAACGCGGATGCCGGCGCGGAAGGTCGCGGTCTCATTGCCGCCGATCATGACGAGATGCCGGCCAAAGGGCGTCTTCGCCATGATGACGGAGAAGATCAGGAAGCACGAGATCGCGATCCAGGCCGTGAGCGGTATGCCGAGGAAGCGCTCGATCGCGAACCAGCGGATGGCGGGCGCCAGATCCTGCGCGGAGCGGCCGCCGGATACAGCGAGCACGATGCCGCGCACCCAGATGAAAGAGGCGAGTGTGATGATGAATGCGCTCATCTTGAGCTTGACGATAAGCACACCGTTGAACAGGCCGATCAATCCTCCGACGGCGCAGGCGACCAGCAGCGAGGCCGGCACCATCAGCCATTCGGGCGAGAGCTTAATGCCCAGCCCGATGCCGGCCGAGCAGAACAGGATGCCGACCGCCATGGCTGACAAAGCAGCGACGGATTCGACCGAGAGATCCATATGGCCGGCGATGATCACCAGCGCGAGCCCGATCGACATCACACCGAGTACGCTCGAGGCTTCGATGATGTTGGCGAAGATGCCGAGCTGGAAATAGTTCGGGATTGTCGCCGAGAATATGGCGAGCACGAGGATCAGCATGAACCAGACGAGGTTGTCGAGGACGAATTCAAGGATTTTGCGCGTGCGTGGCGTCATGCGGGAGAGTCCCGTTGTTTGGATGTCAAGTCTGGGGCGAAGGCCCCTCCCCAATCCTCCCCACAAGGGGGAGGGCTTAACCCGGCTGCGCCGTTGATCCCACAATCACCACTGCAGAGATCCGCAGCGCTGACTGGGGGCACCGCAGGCGCCGCGGGTTGGCCCCTCCCCCTTGTGGGGAGGGGTTTCGGGGCGGGGTCCTGTCAAGACGCAGTCGGCCCTTACGGCACCGACTTCACTTCCGCTGTCGGCGGCTTGAGGTTGCCCCAGAAGGCCGGGTTGTCGACATTGTCCTTGGTGATCGCGGCGCCGGGGATCTTGATGTTCGGGCCCCAGGCTTCGATCGTCACGGTGCTCTTCAGCCCGAGCACGTCGTATTCGCCAGCCTTGATCTCCTGCTTGCCGGCGATCTTGTCCATGAACATGGCAACCGCCGCGGCCTGGGCGTAAAGCGGCTGCTCGACTTCGGTGTTCAGCCAACCCTTGCGGATCAGGTCGAGGCCGACGGGTGCGCCGTTCGAGCTCATCAGCATGACATCGCCCGGCTTCTTGCCGGCGGCCTCGAGCGAGGCGACGGCAGCGACCGACAGATGAGCTGCGTGCAGGAAGATCAGGTCGATGTCAGGATTGGCGAGCATCTGGTCGGAGACGATTGTGCCGGCATTGCTGGCCTCCCACTGCATGGCGGGCACCGAAATGATAGTGACGCCAGAGAAGGCCTTCATCTTCTCCTCGAAGCCCTTCTGGATGTCGAGCGTATAGGGATCGCCGGGGTCGCCGAGGACTTGAAGAATCTTGCCCTTCACATCGCCATTCCTGGCCTTGAGCATGGCCTGGGCCTGCTCGGCGGCGACATAGCCGATCTCGATCGTGCCGGCCACCGAGGTGAAGTCCGACATGGTCGACGTGATCTGGCGGTCGAATTCGACCACCGGGATGCCGGCAGCCCGCGCTGCCTCGATCGAGGGTTTCAGCGCATTGAAATCGACGGCAGCAAGGATGATCGCCGCGGGTTTCAACGCAATCACGTCATTCATCTGCGATTGCTGCGCGTCGGTCTTGTTGTCGGCATTGAGCGTCTTCATCTCATAGCCGGTCTGCTTCAGGAACATTTCGAGCGCGCTGACCGAACCGGTCTGGAACTCATCGAGCAGCGTCGGCACGAGATAATAGACCGTTCCCTTGGACTGGGCGGCGACCGTCGTGAGCATGGCGAGGCCGAGCACCAGAACGCTCAGCAGAGATAGCAATATTCGCTTCATGATCGTTCTCTCCAGTTTGCCGGACCCCTTATCGTCTAGTTCCCCACCGGTCCGGCGCCGGCGAGGGTTTGCCCGGTGATCATCTCGATGACCGCGTCCGGGCTTGTTTTTGATCTCTCGACATCGCCGGCCACCACGCCGTGGCGGATGACGACGATGCGGTCAGCGACCTGAAAGGCCTGCTGCATGATGTGAGTGATAATGACGACGCCGATGCCCTGGCTCGCGACATGACGGATCATGTCGAGGCCGCGGCGGGTCTGCTCGACGCCGAGCGCCGCGAAAGGTTCGTCGAGCAGGACCAGTTTGCCGCCCCAGTGGACGAAACGGTTGAGCTCGATTGCCTGGCGTTGGCCGCCCGAGAGATGCTCGACCTTGGTGCGCAGCGAGGGAATGCGCGTGCCTGCATTGGCCAGCGCCTTTGCCACGACGGATTCCATCGCACGTTCGTCGAGGAAGGGCACGCCGGCAATCTTGCGGACGATCTCTCGGCCCATGAAGAAGTTGGCGACGACGTCGACATTGGTGCAGAGCGACAGGTCCTGGTAGACCGTCTCGATGCCGGCTGCCTTGGCTTCCGCGGGTGTCCTCGCCTCGAATTCCTTGCCTTCGAACAGCATGCGGCCGGAGGTCGGTTGCAGGCCGCCGGAGATGATCTTCACCAGTGTCGACTTGCCGGCGCCATTGTCGCCGAGCAGCGCCACGACTTCGCCCTTGCCGATCGAAAAGCTGATACCCTTGAGCGCTTCGATGGCGCCGAAATTCTTCTTGATGTCGTCGAGGACGAGCAGTTTTTCCGTCATTCGGCAGCCCCTCTTTCTGCAGTCTCGAACATCTGGCCGAAGCGCGGCGACAGCACGCCGAAAACGGCGAGTGCGGCGGCACCCCGTAGCGCCGAATGCTGGCAGTCGCTCGCCACGACCACACGCGGATGGGTGCGGTTGGCGCGGGCAGCGATGGAATTCGTCAATCCGGCGCTCAGCGTTGCGAGTTGGTCGATCAGAGTCTGCGGCGCGAGGCCGCCGATCACGACGGTTTGCGGATCAAAGAGGTTCTCGATCGTGCGGATGGCGTTGTTGAAGATCGGCGCGACCTCTCCGACCCATTCCGCTTCGGGCAGGCCTCGCCGATGGAAGGCATCGAGGGAAAGATAGCGTTCGAGGCAGCCGCGATTGCCGCAGGGGCAGGGCTCGCCGTCGGGCACGGCCGGGATATGGCCGATTTCGCCGGCATTGCCCCAGGCGCCGCGGATCACCGAGCCATCATGCATCATGACACCGCCGAGACCGACGCTGAAGAAGAGGTAATAGTAATCCGAAAACTGCTGGCCAAGGCCGTAGAGCTGTTCGCCGAGCGCGGCGGCGGCCATGTCGTTTTCCATGAAGGCGGGCAGAGCAGTCGCGTCCGCAAGCCGCTGGCGGATGTCGATATTCTTCCAGCCGCTCATGGTGGTCGGGCCGACAAAGCTCATGGATTCGACGTCGAACGGACCTGGCAGTGCGATCCCCGCGCCGAGCAGACGGCCTGGCCGACGGCTTGCCTTGAGCTCGGCGACCATCTCTCCGATTAATCCAAACGCTTCGTCCGGCATCGCGTTCGGGGCATCGCGGTGCCTGGATTCGATAACGTCGCCGCGGAGATTGACGAGTGCAGTTTCGATGCCGAGTGGAGTGAGGTGGATGCCGAGCGCATATCCACCCTCGGGATTGATGGTGAGTGCGGAAGGCGGGATACCCCGACCCTTGGGTTTCTCGCGCACCGAAAGGACCAGTTCCTGATCTTCGAGTTCGCGGACGATCGTAGACACGGTCTGGACGGTGAGGCCGACGCGTTCGGCGATGTCGCTGCGCGTCGTCGGACCATTCAGGCGGATCGATTCGAGCACGATCCGCCGGTTGTACGGTCTTCCCGATTCCTGATTGGTACCACGCAACGTCATGTCAACGGTCCTCGGAATTGAGGGCAGATTGGCATCGACCTTTGATTTAGTCAAATGGTTTTCAAAAAAGAATCCGGCAAAGCCTTCGGTGCCTTTCTACCTGGCAGGCGATGCACTCGATTTCGACCTTGCAATCACCATCATGGAAGATTGAACGCAGGAGCGGCCGGCGGATAGGCGCCGAAGTCGTCGATAGATCTTGCTGTCGCTCCGGGCGTCCGCGGGATCGTCGCGCCAGACGCCGACCCGGGTTTCGTTTCGCCTGAAAGGCTCGGGCGGCCTCAGTTCCGCCGGATCATTGCGTCGGTATCGGCAAGCAGGTTGCGCACCGCCTGCCGCGCGGCCTCCGGCTTCTGCAGCCTGATCTGTTCCTCGATCGCCGCATGCAGTTCCTGCGCATAGCGAAGGCTGTTGGCCTCGCGGGTGACATAGACGAACAGGTTGTTAAGCGCAGATTCGATGAGCGTTCCGAGCGGGATGAGCAACTCGTTATGCGTGGCCTTCAAGATCGCCAGGTGGAACTGCGTGTCGGAGCGCGTGCGGTCGGAGAGGGTTGGTGCATTGCCCATGCCGTTGAGCGCCCGGGTGATTTCCGCCATCTCCTCTTCGGTGCGCCGTTCGGCAGCGAGCGCCGCCGCCTCGGGTTCGATGATGTAGCGGAATTCCTGGACGGTCCGGAGGAAGCCCATCGCATCGGGCGCACTCGCATACCAGCTCAGCACGTCGCGATCGAGCAGGTTCCAGCGGTCACGGCTTTCGACCCAGGTCCCAACCTTGGGGCGGGAACTCAAGAGGCCCTTGGCCATCAGGATCTTGATCGCCTCGCGAACGGCGGAGCGGCTGACGCCGAAATACTCGCCCCACTGGGCCTCGTTGGGCAGGCTTCCGCCTTCGGGAAAATCGCCGCGGACGATCCGCGAACCGATCTCATGGGCGACCGAGTGATGGACGCTCGTGCCGACAAGCCGCTGCCCTCCGGACATTGCCCTGAGAATCGGCTCCATAAGAGTCGTCCTGGATTGGGTACCAGCACGGAATAGAGGCTTGTCGTTCGTCATTTCAGTTGGCGGGCTTCATTCGTCTTGCTGTCGGTTTGCACGGATACGGTCAAAAGCCACTGCCAGTACAATGAAGCTGCCTACGAACGCACCCTGCCAGAAAGTACTTATCCCCAAGAGAGTCAAGCTGTTGCGGATAATTTCGATGAGGGCGGCGCCGACGACCGAGCCAAAGACTGTGCCCGCTCCGCCCATAAGGTTGGCTCCGCCGATGACGGCTGCGGCGATGACGCTCAGTTCCATCGACTGGCCGAGATTGGTGGTGACGCCGCCGAGCCAGCCGGCTTCGAGCACGCCTGCGATGCCCGCAAACAGAGCGGAAAACATATATACGCTGATCTTGAGGCGGCGCACGGCGATGCCGGTGAGGACGGCCGCCCTCTCGTTGCTGCCGATGGCGAAGACATGGCAGCCCCAGCGGGTCCAGCTCAGGAGCAGCGACGTCATGATCGCGAAGAGCACGAGCGCGATCACCGGATTTGCGATACCCGCCGTCGAACCGCCGCCGAGCCAGAACAGCAGCTTCTCGTCCGGGCCGAACTGGTAGATCATCTTGTTCTGGGACAGAACCATCGCGGCGCTTCGTGCCACCGACAGCATGCCGAGCGTCACGACGAAGGGCGGGATGCGGACATAGGCGATCAGGGCGCCATTGATCGCGCCGACAAACAGCGATACCGCGAGCGCCGCGATGGCTGAAAGCCAGAGGGGATATTCGGCGTTCATGCAGATGGCGAGCACCATCGCCGACAGACAGAGCACGGAGCCGACCGAGAGGTCGATACCACCCGAGATGATCACCACCGTCATGCCGAGCGCGATGATTGCGACGAAAGCGAAATTGCGGGTGACGTTGAACAGGTTCTGCGGCGTCGCGAATGTGTCGGTCAGGATGCTCAGCGCGATGCAGGCCAGCAAGGCCGCGATGAACACCCAGAATTCCGGCTTCGAGAGCAGCAGCGAGAGCGGCGTGTGCGTCTGCCGGTCGATGGCTTTTTCGATATCCAGTGCCATATGCGTCGCCTCCCTTAAGCCCGTTCGATCGCGCCGGTGATGAGACCGGTGATCTCTTCCGGCGACGTGTCCGACGTCTTCTTCTCGGCGACCTTGCTGCCGCGACGAAGGACGACGATGCGATCGGCGACCGCGAACACGTCGGGCATGCGGTGACTGATCAACACGACGGCCACCCCCTGGCGCTTCAGTTCTTGGATCAGGTTCAGCACCTCGGCGACTTGGCGCACCGAGATCGCCGCGGTCGGCTCGTCCATCAGCACGATATCGGAGGAGGAAAGCCGGGTGCGGGCGATGGCGACGGCCTGTCGCTGCCCTCCCGACATGTCCTTGACGAGATCCTTCGGCCGCGTTTCGGATTTGAGTTCCTTGAAGAGCTTGCTCGCGACCTCGTTCATGCGGCGATAGTCCATCACCTTGAAGGGCCCGATGCGGCGGGTCAGTTCGCGGCCAAGGAAGACGTTGACCGCGGCCGTGAGATTATTGCAGAGCGCGAGATCCTGATAGACGATCTCGATCCCATGTTCGCGCGCCTCGACCGGTCGATGGAAGGTCACTTCCTTCTCCGCCATGAAGATGCGGCCGTGCGAAGGCCGGAAATTTCCGGCGATGATCTTCACGAGCGTCGACTTGCCGGCGCCGTTGTCGCCCATCAAGCCGAGCACCTCACCTTTCTCGATCGTGACTGAAAAATCATTGAGCGCTTGTATCGCACCGAAATGCTTCGAGATCTGTTCAAGTCTCAGAACCGACATTCACTCCCTCCCTCTCCCGAGGCGAGTTAGGACCGAAAATTTCCGAAGCGTCAATAGCTGGACAAAACATATAAAATGATTTATCGGACAAATAGTACTTTTGATGAGTGACGTACCTCATGGGGTGCGTTGGGAGGTAGAATGCGCATCCTGGTAACCGGCGCGACTGGCAAGGTCGGGCAGGCATTGATTTCGGCTGTCCTTAGGGATCCGGATCATGCCGGCACCGAAATCCGTGCGCTTTGCCACAACCGGACGCTGGCCGAGAATGATCGGCTGAAGGTCGTGCGCGGTTCGATCGAGGACCGGGATATCTGCCGTTCCGCGCTTGAGGGCGTCACCCACGTTGTTCACCTGGCCACCTGCAAGGAAGTGCCTGAAACGGTCATGGACGTGACCGTCAAAGGCCTGTTCTGGCTGCTCGAAGAATTCCGCCAAAGCTCTGACGCGCGTCGCTTCGTCCTGATCGGCGGCGATGCCGGCGTCGGCCATTTCTTCCACAAGCATCCGGCCCCGATCACCGAGGATGCGCCGCATATGGCCTATCCGGGCTGCTACGCGCTGTCCAAGGTACTGGAAGAGGTGATGGTGCAGCAGTTCGGCGTCCAATACGGCATCGACTGGTGCTGCCTTCGTGCACCCTGGATCATGGAGAAAGATGACTTCAAGGCGACCCTTTCCTTTGGTCTGGATCTCTTTGGCGGCCCAGACTGGTCGGCCATGGTTGGTCCGGAGAAGGCTGAGGCATGCCGGGCGAATGGCACGATCCCGCTGCTTCGCGATGCGGATGGCGCGCCGCTCAAGCGCAATTTCGTCCATGTCGACGACTTGGTCGCGGCGATCCTCAAGGCGCTCGATGCGCCGCGGGCCTGCCAGCGCCTCTACAATATCGCAATGGACGAGCCGGTGGATTACGCCGAAGTCACGCGCTATCTCGCGCGGACCCGCGGTCTGCCGTCGATCGACATCAAAAGCCAATATGTCAGCAACTGGTTGGACAATAACCGCGCCAAGTTCGAGCTCGGCTGGCGCCCGCGTTACGACCTCGAGAGGTTGATCGAATCTTCCTGGACCTACCAGCGCGCCGCGGACGATCCGCGACACATCTGGTATCCGGGTTGAATGGCTGGGGCCAGAGGCTCCGGCAAGCATGCACCGTCGCAAATCGAATTTTGGGAGGAATTCATGAGAAAGCTACTAACTGCTACGCTTGCACTCGCGGCCTTGTCGCTGATGGCCACGACAGCGCTCAGCGCTGACAAGAAGGTTCTGGCCATCGTGGTCAAGGGCCTGGACAACCCTTTCTTCGAGCAGATCAATCTCGGCTGCCAGAAGTGGAACAAGGAGAATGCGAGCTCGGAGTATGAGTGCCTTTACACAGGTCCGGCATCGAGCGCCGACGAAGCCGGTGAAGTTCAGATTGTGGAGGATCTTCTGAACCGTTCTGACGTCGTTGCGATCGCCATCTCGCCCTCCAATGCGCCGCTGATGGCCAACTTGCTCAAGAAGGTCCAACCCAAGATCCCGGTCATGACCATCGACGCCGACCTCTCGAAGGACGATGCCGGCCTGCGCAAGACCTATCTCGGCACGGACAACTACCTGATGGGCGTCAAGTTCGCCGAGCACCTCAAGAAGCTGAAGCCGGAAGGCGGCACTGTGTGCCTGCAACTCGGCAACGTCGCGGCCGACAACATCAATGCTCGTGCGGCCGGAACGCGCGACACGTTGTCAGGCACCAAGGGTGTTGAGCGCCTAAAGGGTGAAGGCGGCTGGACCGAGATCGATAGCTGCCCGGTCTTCACCAATGACCAGATCGACCTCGCCAACCAGCAGATGGCGGATACCTTTACCGCCAATCCCGATCTCACGGCCTTCATGCTGATCGGCGGCTGGGCGCAGTTTGCACCGCAGGCCTACGCTCAGGTTACAGACCAGGTTATGGACAAGCTGAAGTCCAAGACGCTCGCCATTGTCGCCGGCGACACGCTGCCGCCGCAGATGGAAGCGCTCAAGGCCGGACGCAGCCATGTCCAGGTTGGTCAGCGGCCGTTCGAGATGGGCTATCGCGCGCCGAGCGTGATGATCGACCTGATCGACGGCAAGACCGTGGAGCCGATCATCTACACCGGTCTCGATGAGTGCACCCAGGAGACTGCCGACTCCTGCATCGGCGGCTAACGACTCCTTGGCCGGCCCCGTGCAGCAGGGCCGGCCCTTTTCCAACCCTGACGCCGATGACGACCCTATCCGCCATCGTCGGCGAAGCCATGCCTGAAAACGCGGGGATGGACCCCGCAAGGAGGAAATCATGAAGATGAAACTCGCCATCTCGTCGCTTCTTATCGCCACCGCGATCGCCGTCACCGGCGGCTGGTCCGCCCAGGCGCAGGAAAAGAAGCAGCTCGCTTTCGTCGTCAACGGCGCATCCGATTTCTGGAAGCTCGCCGAGGCCGGTGTTCGCAAGGCGCAGGAGGAACTGCCGAACTACGAGCTCAGCCTCAAATACCCGGAGCAGGCCGCCGCTGCGGTTCAACAGCGGCTGATGGATGACCTCGTCGCCGCCGGTGTCTCGGCCATCATGGTCAGCGCCGTCGATCCGAAATCTTCGACCGACGCGCTCAACCGTATCGGCGGCCAGGTGCCGCTCTTTACCACTGACTCCGACGCGCCGGACACCAACCGCATCGCCTATATCGGTTCGTCCAACACCGATGCCGGCAAGCAAGCAGGTGAGATCGCGCTCAAGGCGTTGCCCAACGGCGGCAAATGCATCGGCTTCGTCGGTCTGCCCGGCGCTGACAATGCGCGCGAGCGTATCGAGGGCATGAAGTCGGTGATCGCGGGCTCCAAGGTCGAGCTCATTGACGTCCGCGGCGACGATATCGACATGACCCGCGCCAAGCGCAATGTCGAGGATGCACTCGCAGCCAATCCCGATATCACCTGCATGGTCGGCTTCTATTCCTACAATCCGCCGCGCATCTATGAAGTGCTGAAGGAGGCCGGCAAGCTGGGCCAGATCACCGTCATCGCCTTCGACGAGGATCCGATCACGCTTGGCGGCGTGCGCGAAGGCACCATCGCCGGCACCGTGGTGCAGCAGCCCTACGAATGGGGCTACCAGGGCATGAAGCTGATGGCGAAATATCTCGAGGGCGACAAGTCCGTCGTCCCTGACAACAAGCTCGTGATCGTTCCGACGGCCATCATCGACAAGTCCAATGTCGATGCATTCGAGGCCGAATTGAAGTCGCGCATCGGCGGCTGAGACCTCGGAGGATACAGGCCGGCAACCTACTCATACCTCCCGCCGGCCTGTATTTCCTGTATGTTGAGAACAGGGAGGACGAATGAGCAGATGGTTCAGAACTTCATCGAGATCGTCGAAATTTCCAAGACATATCCCGGCGTAGTCGCGCTCGAAGCGGTCAGCCTCGATGTGGCCTCGGGCGAGGTGGTCGGTCTGGTCGGCGAAAATGGCGCCGGAAAATCGACGCTTATGAAGGTCCTTGGCGGAGTCGTGGCGCCCTCGGGCGGCTCGATCACCGTCGATGGCGTCAGCCACGAGCGACTGACGGTGAAGAGCTCGATGGCTGCGGGTATCGCCTTCGTCCATCAGGAACTCAATCTCTTCGACAACCTGACCGTCGCTGCCAACATCTTTATCGGCCGTGAACCGCGGCGGCCGGGCTCGCGCTGGCTGATCGCCGAGCGGAGGATGAACGAGATGGCGGCGCCGCTGCTTGAGCAACTCGGCGCGGAATTCGCCGCCGACACGTTGCTTGCCAATCTGTCGCTCGCTGAACGGCAGCTCGTCGAAATCGCCAAGGCGCTGTCACTCAATGCGCGGTTGATCATCATGGACGAGCCGACATCGAGCCTGACGGTGACCGAAACAGAACGGCTCCTCAATACGATCAGGCGGCTTAGAGCCAAGGGTGTCAGCATCATTTTCATCTCGCACCGCTTGAGCGAGGTGGAGGAGATTGCCGATCGTGTCGTCGTTCTTCGCGACGGCAAGCGCGTCGCCGAACTCCATGGCGAGGAGATCCGCCCCGACCGAATGATCCGGCATATGATCGGGCGCGAGCTCAAGACGCTCTACCGGCCACCAAATGGCAAGCCGGGCGCCGCGGTCCTCGAGGTGAAGTCCCTGCGCACCCGCTACTGGCCGGGGCAGGAAGTGGATCTCACGCTGCGCCGCGGCGAAATCGTCGGGCTCGCTGGCCTGGTCGGGTCGGGACGCACCGAACTTGCGCGCACGCTCTTCGGGCTCGACAAGCCGATGGCAGGCTCCATCGCGATTGACGGGAAACAGGTGACCATCGCGTCGCCCCAGGATGCGATCCGTCGTGGCGTCTATCTCATCCCTGAGGATCGCAAGCGATCGGGGCTGGTTCTCGAATTTCCTGTGGTCGACAATGTGACGCTTGCGAGCCTACTGGGCTTCAGCCGATTTGGCTTGACGGACCGCTCGTCCGAACGCGCTGCGGCTGATCGGCAGAAGGATGCTCTTCAGATCCGCGCGCCCAGTGTCGATGTCGAAGTCCGTTCGCTGTCCGGCGGCAACCAGCAGAAGGTGGTGCTGGCGAAATGGCTCTCGATGGCACCGCGCCTGTTGATATTCGACGAGCCGACGCGGGGCGTCGATGTCGGCGCCAAGAGCGAGATCTATCAGCTGATGCGCAATCTCTCCGGCGAAGGCGTCGGTATTCTGATGATATCAAGCGACATGGAAGAGGTAATCGGGGTGAGCGACAGGGTGGCGGTCATGCATGAGGGACGGATCGCCGGTGAATTGTCTCGCGACCAGGTGAGCGAACCAGCCATCATGGCGCTCGCGGTCGGTCGCGTCCGCGACGAGGAAGCGCCGCAGAAGGAATTCGAGGGAGAATTGGCAACATGATCAACCGCAAGGACCTCTGGCTTCTCATTCTGATCCTGGTCGTGGGCACGGTGGTCGCCATCATCAATCCGCGCTTCCTGTCGCCGATAAACCTTTCCAACACCGCCAATCTCATCGGTCTTTTCGGCATCTTTGCCGTCGCGCAGGCCTTCGTCATCATTGCCGGCGGCATCGAACTCTCGGTCGGTTCGATCATCGCGCTGCTCGGCGTGATCTTCGTCGACCTCGTCGCGCTGGGAACGTTGAACTGGAGCGTGGCGGCCCTGCTCGTCATCGCACTCGGCTGCCTGATCGGTCTCGTTCATGGTCTGCTGGTCGCGAAGATGCAGCTCCAGCCCTTTGTCGTCACCCTGTGCGGGCTGCTGATCTATCGCGGGGCGGCCCGCTACTACACGGACGACGCCACCGCCGGCTTTCCCTTCGGCGCGAGTTTTCCGGCGCTCGAATGGCTGACCACCGGCCGCTTCTTCGGCATCCCACACAGTCTGATCGCCTTCGCAATCGTCACATTGGTGATGGGCGTCCTGCTGCACCGCTCCGTCCTCGGCCGCTATTTCTTCGCCGTCGGCAAGAACGAGGAGGCCGCCCACTACAGCGGCATCAACACATCGGCCGTCGTCATCGCGTCCTACGTCCTTTGCTGCGGATTGACCGCGCTCGCCGCGATCTTCATCGCCATGTACACGCGCTCGATATCGCCTTCGTCGCATGGCAATTTCTACGAACTCTACGCGATTGCCGCCGCGGTGCTCGGCGGATGCTCGCTTCGCGGCGGGGAGGGCTCGATCATCGGCGTGGTTCTCGGAACCGTGCTGCTGCAGGTGCTGCAGAACCTGGTCAATCTGCTTGGCATCCCGAGCTCGCTCAATTTCGCGGTCATGGGCTCGGTCATCCTGATCGGCGTGCTGGCCGACCAGCAGATCTCGAAATCCAGGCGCACGGAACAGAAGGCGGCTTGATCGCAAGCTATCTATGAGGCGGGGATTTTTACGCCGACTGAAGCGCCTGCGCCTCCCGGCGCTTCGGCGCCAAGGCCGGGCTCGCCAGCAGTGAGCCGAGGATCAGCGGCAGGCAGACGAGATAGGCGTTGCGGATGCCCCAATGCTCCGCCACGAAGCCGAGCAGCGGCGGGGCCAGGAAGAAGACCACGAAGGACATCTGGGCGAGTGCGGCGACATTGACGACGGAGGGCCGGTCGGTCCGCTGAGCAGCAGCCGTCACGGCCATCGGATAGACAGCGCTGCAGCCGAAGCCCATCAACGCAAAACCGGCCAGTGCGACATAAGCGTGCGGGGCGAGCCAGACCATGGCGATGCCGATCGCGGCGGTGGAAAGCATCACGATCGCCACCGGCCGGGCGCCGTAGCGGTCCACGACAGGGTCGACGAAGAGTCGGGCAACGGCCATGAAGCCGGCAAAGAGCGTCAGGCCCGTACCGCCGATGAATGGTTCGGCATTGAAGACGTCGCGCATGTAGATCGCCGACCAGTCGATGCCGGCGCCTTCGACCAGGAAGGCCGAAAGGCCGATAATGCAGAGCGGCATGAGACCGAGAGTCGGCATTGCGAAATGCGGAGCGATGTCGCTCTCGGTGCCCTCGATGGCCGGGGCGTTCTTCATTCCCGCGACATTGATGACGCCGAGAATGAAGACAAGCGCCAGCACCATGTGCAGATGGGTCTGCATGCTGATCCCGGCCTGTCGGATGATCGAGGCCGAGACGGCGGTGATGAAAAAGCCGACACTCCAGAAACCATGCGCGCGGTTCATGATGCCGAAGCCGACCTGGGCTTCGATGCGGCCGACCTCGACATTGAGATTGATCTCGAAGGCGCCGCCGAGCAGACCGACGAGGAAGAGCAGGCAGAACACCGAGGGCGCATTGGGCATGAAGGGCGCGAGCGAGAGCAGGACCGCCGTGCCGAGGATCGTGATCATCAGCGTGGTCCTGGCGCCAAGCCGGACGACAATGGGCGAGGCGAAAGTCAGCGACACCAGTGCCCCGACTGCCAGGCCGATGAGCGTGAAGCCCAGCTGCGCCTTGTTGACCCCAAGCAGGACCTGAAGATCGGGAATGCGGGCCAGGAAGGCGCCGGTCGAGATCGCGATCAGGAAAAAGGCGAGATAGGTGCGGCGCTGCGGGGCGAGAAGCATGATCTGTTCGATGGCTGAGGCGCGGCAAGGCGCGAAGGCAAGGATCGACCGGAGTCGACACCGATGGTTAGGCCATATCCGAAGGCGAGACCAGCCACGAGCAGGTCGTTCATGGATAAAGGATTGGTCACACGACCATTTTTCCAAGGGGGTGCGGCAATAATGCCATGCCCCTCATGGCTGCCGTCAGCGCGCAAACCGACGGGCACCGGCAACGCAGAGCACGACGGCGATGGTGGTGACGATCATCGTCGGGCTCACATGTTCTCCGAGCAGGCTCGCAGCGAGCAGAAGGCCGAAGAAGGGTTGCAGCAGCTGCAGCTGGCCGACGCCGGCGATGCCGCCGCGCGCAAGGCCGTGATACCAAAAGACGAAGCCCACCAGCATGCTGAAGACGGAGACATAAGCGAGGCCGAGCCAGGATGGGTTGCTGATGTCCTGCCACGAGCCCGGCAGCGTCATGAGGGCGATGATGCCCATCAACGGCAGGGACAGAAGCAGTGCCCAGGATATGACCTGCCAGCCGCCGAGTGTCCGCGAAAGCTTGGCGCCTTCGGCATAGCCCAACCCGCAGGCGATGATAGCCGCGAGCATCAGCAGGTCGCCGACAAGCGAGACTTCACCGCCATAGGCGAGCGCGAAGCCGACCACGGTTGCGCTGCCGACGCCGGAGAACAGCCAGAAGAGAGGCTTCGGCCGTTCGCCGCCGCGCAGCACGCCGAAGATGGCGGTGGCGAGTGGCAGCAGGCCGACAAAGACGATTGAATGGGCGGAGGTAATATATTGCAGCGCGAGTGCCGTCAGCAGCGGGAAGCCGACGACGACTCCGATGGCCACGATTGCCAGCGAGAGGAGGTCGTTCTTTGCCGGTCGGGACTGGCGCAATACCAGAAGCAATGCCGCTCCGAGCAGCGCAGCGATGACGGCGCGGGCCGAGGTCAGGAACAGGGGCGAAAAGTCCGAGACGGCCACACGCGTCGCCGGCAGCGAGCCGCTGAAAATGATCACGCCGAGCAATCCGCTGCCCCAGCCGTCTATGGAAGATTTCATGCCGCCTCGCTTTCGTTGTCTTTGATACAGGCGGGGGACTGGCGCGGACAGGGACAGATCGATACAATTCGGTAAAACTGTACTGGTATCAGAAGCGATACAGTTGAGGTCTCACGACATGTTGCAGAGTGAAGCTGGAAGCCGGACGATGGATGTGATGACCGCGATCCGCTCGAAGATCGCAGGCCGTGCGCTGTTGCCAGGGGAGAGGCTGCCATCGATCCGTGGCTTTGCAGCATCGATGAACGTGTCGCCGTCTACCGTCGTCGAAGCCTATGATCGTCTTGCCGCCGAGGGCTTGATCCGGGCGGTGCGCGGCTCGGGCTTCTATGTATCGAGTGGTGCGCTACCACCGCTCAAGCTCGGCGAAACGGCTTCGCCGCGCGCTCGTGCGGTCGATCCGTTCTGGGTGTCGCGCCAGTCGCTCGATGCGGAGGATGGCGCGCTGAAGCCCGGCTGTGGTTGGCTGCCGGCCGACTGGATGCCGAATGATGCGCTTCGTCGCGCACTGCGCAGCCTGGCGCGGAGCGGGGATGATCTGCTCGCCTATTACGGCACCACGCAGGGGTCGCTTGCGCTTCGTCGTTTGTTGCTTGGCCGCTTCGCGGAGGAGGGCGTCGAGGCCGGACCGGACCAGGTGATGCTGACCAATACGGGGACCCAGGCGCTGGATCTCGTCTGCCGCTTTGTGCTTCGGCCCGGCGATACGGTGCTGATCGACGATCCCTGCTACTTCAACTTCCAGGCGCTGCTCAGGGCGCATCAGGTGAGGATCGTTGGGGTGCCCTATACGCCTGTTGGGCCCGACATCGCCGCCTTCGAAACTGTGCTCGCGGCCGAGCATCCGCGGCTCTACATCACCAATTCGGCCCTTCACAATCCGACCGGCGCGACGCTCTCGCCGCAGACCGCGCATCGTCTCCTGAATGCCACTGCCCGGCATGATGTCACGATCATCGAGGATGACATTTTCGCCGACTTCGAACCGGAGCCGTCGTCGCGGCTGGCGGCGCTCGGCGGGCTCGATCGTGTCGTCCGTATCGGCAGCTTCTCCAAGACGCTCTCGGCCTCGGTGCGCTGCGGCTATATCGCGGCACGGCCGGATTGGATCGAAGGTCTGGTGGATCTGCAGGTGGCCACCAATTTCGGCGGACCGAGCCCGGTCTCGACCGAGTTGCTTTCGCATGTTCTGGCGGGCGGCGGCTATCGCAAGCATATGGAGGAGCTGCGGCGCAGGCTGGTCCGGGCGCGTCGTGAGACTGCGGACAAGCTCGCGCAGATCGGCATCGAGCCCTGGCTCATGCCGCGCGGCGGTTTCTATCTCTGGAGCCGGTTGCCAGAGGGCGTCGATTCCGCGCAGCTCGCCCAGGCGACGATCGCACGAGGCATCGTCCTCGCGCCGGGCAATGTCTTCAGCGTGTCGCAGAGCGCCTCGCGATTCATGCGGTTCAATGTCGCCCATATGCAGGATCCGCGGATCTGCGTGGCGATCAATGACGAGATCAGGAAGATGATGCGATGACACCGCCGCGCCGGCGCTTCGTTTGGGAAATCGACTGGAACCTGTTGCGCACTTTCATGGTGATCGTGCAGGAAAAAGGGCTGACAGCAGCGGGTGAGAAGCTTTCGCTGAAGCAGCCGACCGTCAGCAATGCGCTGAAGCGGCTTGAGACCCATATGGGCGCGAAACTGCTGGAGCGAAATGCCTCGCATTTTGCCGTCACGCCAGCCGGTCAGCGACTGTTCGATGACTGCCTCGCGCTGTTTGACATCGTCTCTGGCCTGCCGCAGCAGATGGAGGAGCAGCCGGAGGATGTGACCGGCCATATCGAGATCGCATTGGCGAGCCACGTCGTATGCCCGTTCTTTGACGAGGTCCTCGGCGCGTTCCACAAGGCGCTGCCGCATGTGACGATCTCGATGACCGTTATGTCGAGCCAAGAGGTGATGGCCGCCGTGGCCAGCCGTGACGCGAGCTTTGGCATCTGCCTGATGCAGGAGCGGATGGCGAAGCTCGAATATGAGACGCTCTACCGCGAGAGCTTTGGCTATTTCTGCGGGCCGCGACACCTGCTCTTCGGTAAGTCAAATCTGACTCTCTCCGACTTGCGCAATGAGCCCTATGTCTCGTTCAAGACCGATCAGATGTCAGGCGCGCTCTGGCCGGTCGCGCTGCTTCGACAGCAGGAGGGTTTCGAGGGCGAGACGGTGGGAACGTCGTCGCATCTTGAAGAGGTCAAGCGCTTGATCATCGCCGGTTTCGGCTTTGGTCCTCTGCCGATCCATGTTGTCGAGGACGATGTGAAGGCGGCGCGGCTCTGGCGTCTACCGCCGTATCACGACGCGCCGGTGGTCGATGTTCACTTGGTCCATGACCGCTCGGCACGCCTGAGCCGCGCGGAGCGTCTCCTGCTCGACGACCTGCGCCATGCGATCGCCTCGATCTCCATCGGCGAACGAACCTACCCCTGAACGGCGCCGAAGCCTGACAGGAAGGAGGTCAGGTTGTTGCCGAGTTCATCACAGAGATAGCCGCCCTCCTGGACGATGACAGTGGGGAGCTTGAGCTTCGCGATGGCTTCGCCGATGCGCGCGAAGCCCGGTGTCGAGACGGAGAGACCGCCGAACGGATCCTTCTCGAAGGCATCGAGGCCGAGCGCGACAACTATGGCGTCGGGAGCGAAGGCTTCGACACGGCGGAGCGCTGCCGAGAGTGTGTCAAGAAAGGCCGCGTCGGCGGATTTGCGGGGCAGCGGCAGGTTGAGATTGTAACCCAGGCCGAGGCCTTCGCCACGCTCGTCGGCATGGCCCCAGAAGAACGGGTAGAAGCGCACCGGATCGGCATGGATCGAGACAGTCAGCACGTCATTGCGCTCGTAGAAGACGCCTTGCGTGCCGTTGCCATGGTGCAGGTCGACATCGATGATCGCAACCCGGTCGGCCTGCTTGCGCAAGCGCTGGCCTGATATGGCGGAATTGTTGAAATAGCAGAAGCCGCCAGCGACATCGCGGAAAGCGTGATGGCCGGGCGGACGGCACAGCGCGTAACTCCAGCCGTCACCCGCCAGCACGGCGTCTGTGGCTGAGACCGCCGTCCACGCGCTCCAGCAGGCGCTTTCCCACGTGTCCTTTGAGATTGGGCAGGAGGTGTCGGCCATATGATAGCCGGCCTGGCCGACTGCGGAAGCGGGATATGAGCCGGTGCGGGCGATCGGATGGATGTTCGGGATCACCTCGATAGAAGCACCTTCGATCCGCTGCCAGCGTTCATAGATGCGCTTGAGGAAATCAATATATTCCGGCGTGTGGATCGCCGCGATCGGGCCGAGACCGTGATTGGCAGGGCGCAGGATTTCAACGCCGGCGGCACGGGCGCCTGATAGTAACCGTTCTACGCGCTCGGGCTGCTCCGGATTGGGCTGCGGGGCGCCGCTCGACAGGAAGAAGGTCGGGTCGTGGCGCTTCTGCTCCTCTGCGAAGAATGCCTTCATGGTGCACAGGCTCCGCTTTTGGCGAGCGTGTCGAAGGCGTCGCCCTTGATCATGCGGATCTGCTCATCGCTGGAATGAACGATGCCCAGCCGCTCGTAGAAGGTCTGGGCCTTGGGGTTCGTGATGTCGACCGACAGCCGGAGATAGCCGGCGCCGCGCGCCTTTCCGCGCCGGGCCGTTGCCTGCAGGAGTTTTTCGCCGAGACCCTGGCCTCGGAAGGCTTCATCGACATAGAGATCCTGCACATAGATGCCGGGTTCGCCGCGCCAGGTCGAGAAACTCTGGAAGGTGAGACAGAGACCGGCGAAAGCGCCGTCGATCTCTGCGATCAACACTTCGAAGGCCGGATTTTCGCCAAAGCCATGGGAGCGGATGTTTTCCGCCGTCGAGACCATCTTGCCCTCGGCGCCCATCGCCCGCGCCATGGCCAGGAGCGCGGCATGGATCGTCTCCGCGTCCGCTGCCTCGGCCAGCCTGATTGTCAAGTTTCCCGCCATCGTCAGAATGCCACCCGGTCGCCGCCCTTGAGGCCGAGCATATCGCGGGCCTCGTCCGGTGTCGCTACGTCCAGCGATAGGCCCTCGAGAATGCCGCGGATGCGGTGGACCTGTTCGGCGTTGGATTTCGCGAGCTCCCGGCCGTTGTAGAGGCTGTCCTCCAGGCCGACGCGGACGTTGCCGCCCATGGCTGCGGCCATGGTGATCATCGGCATCTGCTGGCGGCCGGCCGCAAGGACCGAGAAGCGATAGTCGTCGCCGAACAGCTTGTCGGCTATACGCTTCATATGGATCAAATTTTCCGGATCGGCGCCGATGCCGCCGAGCACGCCGAAGACGAACTGGATGAAGGGCGTGCCCGGGATGAGGCCACGGTCGCGGAAATGGGCGAGCGTGTAGAGGTGGCCGACATCGTAGCATTCGAACTCGAAACGCGTGCCGCAGCCTTCGCCGAGCCGCTTCAGGATCGTTTCGATATCGCCGAAAGTGTTCCTGAAGATCGTATTGCGGGTCGCCTCCAGCAGTTCCGGCTCCCAGCTGTGCTCCCATTCGCGCGGTCGGTCGAGCGCCGGGTAGAGGCCGAAATTCATCGAGCCCATGTTGAGCGAGCACATTTCAGGCTGCGCCTGAAGTGCGGCGGCAAGGCGGTCCTCCAGCGTCATCAGCGATGAGCCACCGGTGGAGATATTGATCACCGCACTGCTCGCTTGCTTGATCACGGGCAGGAAGCGCATGAAGACCGCAGGGTCGGCCGTCGGCTTGCCATTGTCGGGGTCGCGGGCATGGAGATGCAGGATCGAGGCCCCGGCTTCGGCGGCCTCGATCGCCTGGCTCGCAATGTCCTCGGGCTTCCAGGGCAGATGCGGCGACATGGAGGGCGTGTGGACCGAGCCTGTCACGGCGCAGGTGATGATGACTTTCTTCGACTTCATAACAGTGCCTCAGCCGCGCATTGGAAGTTTGAGCTCGTCGGCGAGTTGCTCAAGCGTGCCGTCCAGAATCGTCATGATCTCGCCGACCTGTTCCGGTGTGGTGATCATCGGCGGGCAGACGAGGAAATGGTCGCCTTCGACGCCGCCGCGGGTGCGGCGCGAATAGATGACCAGGCCGCGCTCATAGGCGATATCGACGACGCGCTGATGGGCTTCGAGATGTTTGGGCAAAGGGGCCATCGTCTCGCGGTCGGAAACGAATTCGGCGGCGAGCAGCATACCTTTGCCCCTGACATCACCGATGAAGGGATACCGTTCAGCCAGGCTTTCAAGTTCGGATTTGATGAGCGCACCGACGGTGGTCGTGTTCTCCAGCAGGTTCTGGTTCTCGATCTCCTCCAGCACGGCGAGGCCAGCGGCGCAGGCCAAGGGATTGCCGGCATAAGTGTAGCCATGGGCGAAGCCGCCCTTGTCGAGCACCGGCTGCACCAGTCCGTTGTGGGCGATCATCGCGCCGAGCGGGCAATAGCCGGCACCGAGACCTTTGGACAGCGCGATGATATCAGGCCGGCAGCCCCAATGGTCGCCGCCGAGATATTTGCCGGTGCGGCCGGCGCCGCTCATCACCTCGTCGTGGATCAGCAGGATGCCGTATTTGTCGCAGATTTCGCGGATGCGCGGATAGTAAGAGTCGGGTGCGACGAGCGCACCGGTCGAGGCGCCACCGATCGGCTCCATGATGAACGCGAGAATGCTCTCGGGACCTTCCGACTGGACCTTCTCCTCGAGCAGGTCGGCATAGCGGAGGCCGCGCTCTTCCATCGAGAAATTGTCCCGGTCGAGATAGGCGGTCGGCGCCTTGATATGCGGCATGTCCTGCAGCATCGGCAGGAACGGCTTCTTCAGCGCATCATATCCGGTGACCGCAAGCGCGCCGAGCGTCGAACCGTGATAGGACGGAAAGCGCGAAATGACCTTCCAGCGATGGCCCTGATCGGTGGCCAGCGCCCACTGGCGCGCGAGCTTCAGCGCCGACTCGACGGCCTCCGATCCGCCGGAGACGAAAAACACCTTGTTGAGACCTTCGGGCATGTAGCCGACAAGGCGGCGGGCGAGATCCTCGGCCGGCTGGTTTTCGAAATGCAGGCGATAGGCGAAGGTCGCCTTGTCCATCTGATGCTTCATGGCATCGAGGACGTTGCGGTTGGAATGGCCGATATTGACGACCATGGCGCCGCTTGATCCATCGATCACCCTCCGGCCATGCTCGTCCCAGATATAGATGCCCTCGGCATGATCGGCGAGCGGGCGGCGCAGGCGGGACTGATAGAAAAGATGGGATGCCGGCCGCGTGGCCGCGTTCTGATCGGTGGTCATGATGCACTCGCTGCGAGATAGCGGTCGAGTATGTTGCGGGTGACGCGCTCGACCATCGCGTCCTCCTTGATCAGGCCGGCGATCCATTCGGTGGAACCGACATGGAAGACCTCGCCCTTGCCCTTGGGGAAATTGACGATCATGCCGCAACCGCGCTTGACCTTTTCGAGATTCTCGTCGCTCGGGCTGCCATAGAGCACCTCTGCGGAGAACCGGCCGTCCTCGTCGGAGAGGAAGCGATTCTCGGGGCCGATATCGGCGCTCTCCTCGACCAGCGAGGTCATGCCCAGCGCAAGAATCTGAAGGCCCTCCGGATAGGCGTCCTCGCCGCCGGGTTCGGGCAGGCCGTTGCGGATGACATAGTCGAGCCCGTCGACCTCATAGCCGAACACATGGCTCGCACCGCCAAGCAGGTCGCCGTAGTAGATGCCGGTGCCGGCAAAGGCCCAATGCTCCGGCCGATAGACCGGGAAGCCGCGAACGCCGCGTGGCGCACAGCCGCCCCAACCGGCGTAGAGCCCACGCGTGGCATTGAGGCCGAAGGTCATCGCGCCTGGTCGGCCGATCTCGGGCACTTCCCAGGAATTGGTGGCGCGAGTGATATCGCCTCCGTTGGTGTAGACTGGGTCCTCGGCGCGGGCTCGATACTTGTAGCAGACCTGCGTCCGGCCCTCGTCCTCGAGCCGAGTCTGCCACATGAAATTGCCGGCAAAGCGTGTTGCTCGGCCGCCGCGGGTGACGAAGCTATCGACGGCGTCGCGCATCTCCCAGGTCCAGTATTCGTCATGGCCGATGCAGGTGATGCAGTCATAGCCTTCGAGGATTTCGGGGCGGAAATGCAGTTCGTGCTGGCTGATCAGGTCGATCGCATAGCCGGATCGTTCGGCCCAGCGGAAGAAATGACTGTCGTAGCTCGCCCAGCCTGAGGATGCATATTTCTTGGAATGGCCGGTGGCATAGGCCCATTCCATATGCGGATAGCGCGGGATCGTGGCCGGCGGCGTCTCGATGTCGAGCGGCACGCGCGGCGCATCTTTCGGCAGGACGACGAAGCCACGGCACCAGGGGCGCTGGGTGCTGACGCGGGTGGCGTATAGGTCTCGGTTGGGGCCGGTGATGCCCTGGTAATGGTTCGAGCCACCCCAGGTGTTGTATGCGGTCCAGGTGCCGGTTGCGGCGATCTGGAGGAGACGGCCGTTGCCGTGGTCCGGGCCGGGACAGAGGATGAAGAGGTGGTGCGAGATGATGGGCGCGCCGTCTTTGCCGGTTGCCCTCAGCGTCAGCCGATAGGCGCCCGACGTCCAGTCGGCCGGGATCGTGAATCGATGTGCAGGTTGCCAGCCGCAGCCTTCGACGGAACATTGATCAGGTGTTTCCTGCCAGGTCGTCCGGACGCCACCAATCGTCGTGACATGGGTTTCGACTCCGCCGTCTCTGGTGATGTCGATGTCGCAGGTCTCAGATGTCGCGGAGATACAAAGTATCATCTCGTCGCCGGGGAAATAGGAGAAGCGGTCCGAATAGCACCAGATCTCGCCACGCTCGCCGTCCATGCCCGGATATTCGTAGTAGTGCCCCAGCACTGCCTCGCGACGCTGTGCTTCGGTCAGTCCGAAATCCGGGAATTCTTGCTTCGCCATCATGCCAGCCGCTTTGCCACCGGCGTGGAACACCGGCCCTCCGCTGCACCATCGGTCAATCCCTTTCATTGCGCAAATAGATAGTTTCAATGCCGATCATAGCCCCGGGGAATGAAGGCTACTCGTCATATTGGCGTCATCAAGTCAGCGCCAATCCAGCCTCGTGCAGGCAGCCGCTGTTAAGACAATGTTAACCATGCCCGCCTAGCTTCTGGTTAACAAAGATTAAGACAGATGAATGAAGCCCTAACTGACGCCCGCTCGATTCGAATCAAGGGACGCTCCTTCCTGGCGGTCGTGCTTTCGCCGGAAGCGCCGCTCGATGATTGGGTCGTGAAGCTCGACGACCTCGCCACCCGTTCTGCCGGGTTCTTCCTGGAACGTCCTGTCGTGCTCGACATTACCGATCTCAAGATCGACAAGAAGCAACTCAAGGTCCTGCTTGCGCAGCTTGCGGAGCGCAATGTCCGGATCATGGGACTTGAAGGCGCGCGGCCCTCGTTTATCGAGCCGGGCATGCCGCCGGCAATGAAGGGTGGCCGGCCGGCTGCCGATGTCGAAGTGCCGAATCGCGAAGGGGTGGCGGTTGCCGTTGCTTCCGAATCCCTGGCGAGCGAGCCGGTGGCACCGATCGTGCAGGTGGCCGATATCAGGCCCACGGCGCCTTCGATCGTGATCCGCGAACCGGTGCGATCCGGGCAATCGGTGATCTTCCCGGAAGGTGACATCACCATTGTCGGGTCGGTGGCATCGGGTGCGGAAGTGATCGCCGGAGGTTCAGTGCATGTCTATGGCACCCTGCGCGGCCGGGTGATGGCGGGATCGCTGGGCAACGGCTCGGCACGCATCTTCTGCCGCAAACTGGAAGCGGAACTGCTGTCGATCGACGGCATCTACACCACGGCGGACGAGCTGTCGCCCGAGCTTCAGGGCCAGTCGGTCCATCTCTGGCTCGATGGCGATGAAATCAAAGCACAAAGATTGACGTGACAATGAAGAAAGACGGAGAGGCTAAGATGGGGAAAGTAGTCGTCGTGACATCTGGCAAGGGCGGCGTCGGCAAGACGACGTCGACCGCCGCTCTCGGTGCGGCGCTTGCAATGCGCAACGAGAAGGTCGTGCTCGTGGATTTCGACGTCGGCCTGCGTAATCTCGACTTGATCATGGGCGCTGAACGGCGGGTCGTTTACGACCTCGTCAATGTCATACAGGGCGATGCCAAGCTGACGCAGGCACTGATCCGCGACAAGCGGCTGGAAAACCTCTTCCTGTTGCCGGCCTCGCAGACTCGCGACAAGGATGCGCTGACCCCCGAGGGGGTCGAATGGGTGATCGCCGAACTCAAGCGCTATTTCGACTGGGTGATCTGCGACAGCCCGGCCGGCATCGAGCGCGGCGCGACGCTTGCCATGCGGCACGCCGACACGGCCGTGATCGTCACCAATCCGGAAGTCTCGTCGGTGCGCGACTCCGACCGCATTATCGGTCTGCTCGACTCCAAGACAGTCAAGGCCGAGATCGGCGAGCGTATCGAGAAGCACCTGCTTCTCACCCGCTACGACAGCGTCCGCGCCGAGCGCGGCGACATGCTGAAGGTCGACGACGTCCTTGAGATTCTCTCGATCCCGCTTCTCGGCATCGTGCCGGAGAGCATGGAGGTGCTGAAGGCCTCGAATCTCGGCGCGCCGGTCACCTTGGCCGACAGCCGCAGTGCTCCGGCAATGGCCTATTTCGACGCCGCGCGCAGGCTGGCCGGGGAGGACGTGCCGATCTCGATCCCGGGTGCAAAGGCAGGATTCTTCGGCAAGTTCTTCGGTCGGAGGGCTGCATGAATATTATGAATCTCTTCAAGCGGCAGAAATCATCGGCCCCCATGGCCCGCGAGCGGCTGCAGGTGCTGCTCGCGCATGAACGCTCGTCGATCGGCCAGACCGATCTCGTGGCGATCCTGCGCGAGGAAATTCTCGCCGTCATCTCCAAACATGTGCAGCTCGACGCTGACAAAGTTCAGGTGAAGCTCGACCGCGACAAGAATTTCTCGCTGCTCGAGATCGATGTCGAAATACCGCTGAATTCGGCGCTTAACGCCGCTTGACAAAAGTTGGCTCCAAGCATGCGCGCCGCGGCATCGCCCGCGGCGCTTTGTGTTTCAAGTGGTGCCTTGACTCCTCCCGCATAAGTGCAGATACTTCATGTGTTAAATAGATCGCGGCCCATTGCGGGTTTCGCAGGTTCAACCGGCACTGTTGGGAGGCAGAGTTGGAACTGTTGCGCAGCGAAAATCTCACTCCTGTCCAATGGTCGCTCATTGCTTACGAACAATGGCGGCATGACCTTCATTCGATCTGCGGCAGCTTCAATCCGCTACCGACCGACAAGGGTAAATCGGTCCGGGGTGCTGCCCGCGGCATTGACGTTTGCGGCATGCAGTTCGCCCATGTCTCGAATGACCTTGATTTCGTCCATCGCAGTCATGAGGACATACGCCGCGACACGGCCGAACATCTCTTCCTGATCGTGCAGCTCGAGGGCTCCTGCGGTGTAGACCATAGCGGCCAGCAGAACACGCTCGATGTCGGCGACTGCATTCTCGTCGACTCCACCAAGCCGACGACCTTCCATTTCGGCGGCCAGTTCTCCAATCATCTCTCGATGCACCTGCCGCGGCAGATTATGTATTCGGAAAGGCGCGACTCGTTCGAGGTCGCCCGCAAGCTTGTAGGTTTCGATCCGATGGCGATCATGCTGCGCGCGCTGATCGCCAAGATCATGTCGACGCCGGACAGCGATCCGAGCGCCGGCAATCTGCGTGAACTGATGTTCAACGCGACGCGCCAGGCTTTCGTCGCCGAGGCGGCAACGATCGAGCACATGCAGTCGCTGCACGACAGCGCCGCACGGCGGCTGCAGATGGTCGACATCCTGATCGACCGGCATCTGACGGAGAGTGATCTCTCGGCCAAGTGGCTGGCGACGCGGATCGGCGTTTCGATCCGCACGCTGCAGGAGGATTTCCAGGGCATGGGCGTCACCTGCACCACCGTAATCCGTGACAAAAGGCTGCGGCTTGCGCGCGAAAAGATCGAGCAGATCAAGGACGCGCGCTTCGGCCAGACCATTGCGGAAGTCGCCTACGCCGCTGGCTTCAACGACATTTCCTATTTCAATCGCAGTTTCCGGGAGCTGTTCGACTGCGCGCCGACCGACCTCCTGAAGCCCGCCGGACGCGCCTGATGCGCACCGGCTTGGACGATTGCGCGAAGTCTGCGCTTTTCTCCAAGTCGTGGCGCGCGGCAGCCCAAGACGGCTCATCATGAAAAGCAGATGATCCTTCCGAAAGCTGGATTGATCCCTCAATCGGGATCGCTCCACAGGGAGGATGGATTATGGACCATACGCTGTTCATCGGCGGGCAGAAGGTTGCCGCAGCCAATCATCAGGATATCAGAAACCCGTCGACCGGCGATATCGTCGGCCGCATGCCGCTGGCGACGCCGGAGCAGCTCGACCAAGCGGTCGATGCCGCCGCCGCCGCGTTCCGCGATTGGAGTCAGAAGTCCGAGGAAGAGCGCGCGCAGGCCTGCCGCGATGTCGCAGCCGCAATCGAGGCCCATGCCGAGGAACTGGCGACGCTCCTGACGCTCGAACAGGGCAAGCCCATGAACGGCCTTGGTTCGCGTTTTGAGATCGGCGGGGCGCTCGCCTGGACGCGCTACACGGCCGAACTGTCGCTGCCGATGGAAGTCCTGCAGGACAACAATGAGGGCAGGGTCGAGCTGCATCGCAAGGCGATCGGTGTCGTCGGATCGATCACGCCATGGAACTGGCCTGTGATGATTGCCTGCTGGCATATCATTCCGGCGATCCGCGCCGGCAACACCGTCGTCATCAAGCCATCACCGATGACGCCGCTTTCGACGATCCGCCTCGTCGAGATCATGAATGAGGTTCTGCCGGCAGGCGTCGTCAACGTCGTGACCGGTGAAAATGCCATCGGTTCGGCGCTCTCGGCCCATCCCGGCATCGCCAAGATGACCTTCACCGGCTCGACCGAAACCGGCAAGAAGGTCATGGCTTCGGCGGTCGACACGCTCAAGCGCCTGACGCTGGAACTCGGCGGCAACGATGCCGGCATCGTGCTGCCGGATGCCGAGCCGATGCGTATTGCCGAAGGCCTGTTCTGGGGTGCCTTCATAAACAATGGCCAGACCTGCGCGGCGCTCAAGCGGCTCTACGTACATGACAGCATCTACGAGGATGTCTGCGCGGCGCTCGCCGATTATGCCGGGAAGATCACCGTTGGCGACGGCATGGATGAGAAAAGCGTGCTCGGCCCCGTCCAGAACGAGATGCAGTACAATAAGGTCCGCGACCTCGTGGAGGACGCCAAGGCCAAAGGCGGCCGCGTGCTGACGGGCGGCCAGCCCATTGACCGGCCCGGCTATTTCTATCCAATCACGCTGGTTGCGGACGTTTCCGATGGCATCCGCCTCGTCGACGAGGAGCAGTTTGGCCCGGCACTGCCGATCATCCGGTACAGCGATGTCGACGAGGTGATCGAGCGCGCCAACCGCAACCCCGCCGGCCTCGGCGGCTCTGTCTGGTCCTCCGATCCGGAGAAGGCCAAGCACTATGCGCTGAAGCTCGAATGCGGCTCGGTCTGGATCAACAAGCACGGCGCGATCCAGCCGAATGCGCCGTTCGGCGGGGTCAAGCAATCGGGTATCGGCGTCGAGTTCGGCGCCGAGGGCCTCAAGGAATTCACCACCGTCCAGACCGTGTTGAGCTGAGCCATGACAAGCTACGATTACATCATTGTCGGTGGCGGCTCCTCTGGCTGCGTGCTCGCCAACCGCCTTTCCGAGAATCCGGCGCACAAGGTGCTACTGATCGAATCCGGCCGGCGTGATGCCGATCCCTTCATCCATATTCCGGCGACTTTCTTCAAGGTTCTGGAGAAGGGGATCGACGTTCACGGTTATGTCTCGGAACCCGAGAAGGGCCTCAACGGGCGTCCGCAGATCGTGCCGCAGGGCAATGTCATTGGCGGCGGCAGCTCGATCAACGCGATGATCTATATTCGCGGCCACCAAAACGACTACGACACCTGGTCGCAGATGGGCTGCCAGGGCTGGTCCTACGAGGATGTGCTGCCGGCCTTCCGATCGCTCGAGAACAATGGCAGCCTCAACGGCAAGTATCATGGTCGTGCCGGCACGCTGCATGTCTCCAACCCGCGCCATCGCCATCCGCTGAGCGAGGCCTTCGTCAAGGCCGCGGTCGAGGCCGGGCTGCCGGCCAATGACGATTTCAACGGCGAGAACCAGGAAGGCGTCGGCTTCTACCAGTCGACTACCTATAACGGCCGCCGATGGAGTTCGGCGCAGGCGTTCCTGCGCGAGGCAGAGAAGCGGTCGAACCTGACGATCATGACGGAGACGAAAGTCGCCCGCGTGCTGTTCGACGGCAAGCGCGCGTCCGGGGTCGAGCTGTTCGACGGCACCCGGATCGCTGCAACCAAGGAAATCGTGCTCACCGCAGGTGCGCTTGCAACACCGAAGATCCTGCAGCTGTCGGGCATCGGCGACGCCGCTCATTTGAGCGATCTCGGCATTCCCGTGGTCGCGGACCTGCCAGGTGTGGGCGCGAACTTCCAGGACCATCTTGAGGTTCCAGTGCAGGGTGAGACGCGGGATCCGATCTCGATCCTCGGCCAGGACAAGGGCATCAAGGCGGCGCTGCACATGGCGCGCTACATGTTGACTCATGGCGGCCTGCTTTCCTCTAACGTCGTGGAGAGTGGCGGCTTCGTCGACACATCAGGCACCGGTCAGCCCGATATCCAGTTCCACGTTCTACCCGTCCTGGTCGGCTTTGCCGACCGCGAACCGGAGCCGGGACACGGTCTCAGCATCGGTCCGTGTTTTCTCAGGCCGCGGTCGCGGGGCTCGATCCGGGTGAAGTCGGCGGACCCGAAGGAGGGCGCGATCTTCAATGCGAACGCGCTCTCCGACCCGGCCGACATCGAGACGCTGGTGCGCGGCGTCGAGGCGGCGATCCGCATTCTCGAAGCGCCGGCTCTGGCAAGGATCGTCAAGCGGCGCGTGATGCCGAAGCCGGGGATCGAGAAAGATCCCGCTGCGCTTCGCGACTACATCCGCTCGACCGCCAAGACCGTGTTCCATCCGTCCGGCACCGCGAAAATGGGCCGCGCCGACGATCGCACGGCCGTGGTTGGTCCCGACCTCAAGGTTCACGGAGTCGAAGGGCTGCGCGTCAGCGACGCCTCGATCATGCCGACGCTCGTCTCGGGCAACACCAATGCGCCGACCATGATGATCGCCGCGCGCGCCGCGTCGTTCATATCAGGCAAGCAGATCTCGGCCTGACAGGGCCCTGAGGCGCGGCGCCGGGGAGGCCGCCGCGTGCCGGCTGGGCGCACAAGCGGCCGGCGGCAAAGCAACTAGGAGGATAACAATGAAACGCATCGCTTATCTCATGGGCGCCACAGCGGCCCTGTTCGTAGCCACCGGCACGACTGCGTTCGCCGCGCCGACTTGCGGCCTCAACAATGGCAAGAAGGCCGAGGGTGAGCCGATCCTCGTCGGGGCCCTGGTCGGCCAGACTGGTCCGGACGATTTCTCGTCTTCGGCGGATGCCGCCGCGGCATACTTCAAATGCGTCAACGACAATGGCGGCATCAATGGCCGGCCGATCGAATATCTTGTCGAGGACGATCAATGGAATCCTGAAGTCGCCGCCCAGGTCGCGACCAAACTGGTCAAGGACAGACAAGTGGTGGCGCTGGTCGCCAGCGGCTCCTTCGTCGAGATGGGTGTCAACGCCAAACTCTATTCCGACGAAGGCGTGATGTCGATGGCGTCGGCCTGCGCCGTATCGGAATGCTTCGAATCTCCGAATATCGTGTCAACCAATGAGGGCCCGCTGCCTTCGACGGTCGGCGCGGCGCAATGGGCGGTCGCCAATCTCGGCACCAAGAACGTGGTCTGTATCGGCCTCACGATTCCGTCGGTCGGCCAGTATTCCTGCGGCTGGATGGAGAAGTACATGCAGGCCAAGGGCCTTACCGGCTCCAGTGTGCTGCTCGATCCCGGTGCCGCCGACATGAATGCCGGCTTCCTCGAGGCTGTCGGGTCGAACCCCGATACGATCCTCGTCAACCTGCCGGCCGGCATGGCAGCGGCCTTCCTTCAGGTCGTGACCGAGTCCGGCAGCCGTGACCAGTACAAGTGGATCTCGTCCACCCCGCTCTACGACAAGGACGTGCCCGGCCTGCTGGGCGAAGCCTGGTGGGATGTAATGTATGTCAATGCCGAGCTGACCCCGATCGACGGCACCGGCCCGGACGCCACCAACTGGCGCGCGGTTATGGACAAATATGCCTCCGAGAGCGATCCGCGCGATACGTTCAGCCAAGCCGGCTATCTCTCGGCGCGCTTCTTCGTCGATGCGATGCTGAAACTCGATCCGTCGAAAATCGACCGGGCCACGGTGACCGAAGCGATCCGCGCCATCAAGAATGAGAAATCCGATCTTCTCTGCGGTCCCTACTATGTCGGCAATGGTGACCGGCACATGCCGAACCACGCCAACATCATGATGCAGTTGGTCAAAGATGGCTTCAAGCAGGTCAGCCAGTGCGCCGATGTCGACAGCGCCTATCTCGATCCGATCCGTGCTCAGGAAAAAGAGCTCGGCATCACCTCGAACTGACAGGACTGACTGATGGGTGCTTATGGCCTCTTCCTGGTTTCCGGCCTCGCCGTCGGCGCGCTCTATGCGCTTGGCGGGGTCGGGCTGGTCATGCTCAATCGCGCGACGGGCGTCTTGAACTTCGCCTATGGCGCGATCGGAGCGCTTGGGGCCATGTGCGCCTGGCAGGTGCTGCAATGGGGTTATCCCGAACCGGTGGCCTGGCTCGCCTGCCTTGCCATCGGGGTCTTTCTCTCGACGGGCTATGGGATGCTGATTGCGCCGGGCCTCAGCCATCGCGAACCAGTGGTCAAGGCGGTGGCGACCCTCGGTTTCGGCATTGCGATACTCGGTGCGATGAACCTGCTCTGGGTCGTCAATCCGCGTAAGCTGACGCTGGCACTTGATGGCATCTCGCTCAACATTCTCGGCCTCAGGATGACGGCCACGCGTCTGCTGGCGTTGCTCGCAGGCATTGCGGTGACCGTGGGGATGAGCATCTTTCTCACGCATACGAGGCTGGGCCTGATGATGCGCACGGTTGCCGAAGACCGGCAGCTCGCCGCGGTGCTCGGCACCCCGATTCGGAAGGTTGAGACCATCGCCTGGGGCTTTTCCGGCCTGCTCGCCGGCTTCACCGGCATGTTGTTCGGCGATCTCGTACGGCTCGATCCGGCGGTGCTGACCTTCATGGTCATCCCGATCATCGCGACGACCGTGGTGGGGCGACTCACTTCGATCCGGACCGCCTTTTTTGCCGGCCTTGCCATCGGCATCATCGAGAGCTTCATCACGCTCTACAAGCCGCTCGCGCCGTTCCGCGTCGCCTCGCCCTTCATCGTCGCAATCCTCGCCCTGATGTGGCTGCAGCGAGGCCGCAGGCTTACCTTTGCGGGGCAGGATTGATGGTCGTGGTCAACGAACTCGCTTCTCCTGTCTCCGAACCAAAGGCAAGGCTGAACGTCAAGGCGGCGTGGCCCTTCGCCGTGGCAGCGCTGATCGTGGCCGCCATCCCGATGCTGGTCGCCGCGCTCTGGCTCAAGGTGCTGACCTCGGTCGTGATCTACGCGCTGACAGCGGCCAGCATCGCGCTGCTCTATCGCAAACTGGGTCAGGTCTCGCTCGCGCAGGTTGCTTTCATGGGCTGCGGCGGTTGGATGGCGCTCAGACTTTCCTACGGTACGGGCCTGCCCTTCGAGATCAACATTCTCGTCGGCGGCTTCTTCGCGGCCATTGTCGGCATGATCTTCGCCTATCCGGCGCTGCGGATGCGCGGGCTCTACCTTGCGCTGGTCACGTTGATGGCGGCGGGTGGTTTCGGCATCCTCATCAATGTCGTTCAGTTCCCCAATGGCGGCGACGGCGTCTTCGGCTTTGCGGTCAAGGCCGTATCCTACATGCCGCGGCCATGGCTGGCGCAGACGGACGAAGCCTATTTCCGCTATTGCTGCGCGGTCGCGGCGCTCGGCTTCCTGCTGATCCACTTCCATGAACGCGGCAAGCCCGGGCGCGCCTGGTCGCTGATCCGGCGAAGTGAAGCGGCGGCGATGGCAGTCGGCATCGATGTCACCTTCTACAAGATCTGGGGTTTTGCGCTGTCCGGTTTCCTGGCGGGTGTCGCTGGCGGCCTGCTCGCCGGCAATCTCCAGCTTCTCGATGCGCGTTCATTTCCGCCGGCCGAGTCGGTGATGATCTTCGCACTCACCATCGTGGGCGGTGCCTGGAACTGGTACGGCGCGGTAATCGCTGCGGTGCTCTATCGCTTCGTGCCGGCACTGCTTAACGACATCGGCGTCAGCGGCGATGCGGCCTTCATCATCTTCGGCGCAGCGCTGATCCATGCGCTGATGACCGCGCCGCGCGGCATTGCGGGACAACTTGCGGACCTCTTCGGCCGCCTCACGGCGCGAGGGGGGCAACGATGATCTCGATCCGCGATATCACTGTGACCTTCGGCGGCGTGGTTGCCCTCAACAAGGTGACCGTCGATCTGACCGATCCGGTCGTCGGCATTATCGGCCCGAACGGCGCGGGCAAGACGACCGTGCTCAACGTGCTTTCGGGCTTCCTCACACCAAAGACGGGCTCGATCAAGGCTTTCGGCACCGAACTCCTGGCGCTGAAGCCGCATATGCGCAGCCGGTGGGGTCTGCGCCGTTCCTTCCAGAAAGAGCAGGTGGTCGACGAACTGACGGTGGAAGACAATGTCAGCGTCGTGCTCGACAGCCTGCCTCTGAGCAGCGCCGAGCGCGAGCGGCATCTTTCCGCGGCACTTGAGTTTGCTGGTCTGTCATCGGTGCGACGCGAGCGGGCCGCGGGTCTCAATGCCTTCCAGCGGCGGATGACCGAAATCGCCCGTTGTTCGGCCGGACCGGCGCGGTTGCTGCTGCTCGACGAGCCCGGTGCTGGTCTTTCACAGAATGAGGTGGAGGTCCTGCGCAGGACCATCTCCGACATCCACGCCTTCAACGGTGCGATGACCCTGCTCATCGACCACGATGTCGACCTCATCCAGGCCGTCTGTTCGTCGACCATGGTGCTTGATTTCGGCTCGCTGGTCACCAGCGGCCCAACGCGGGAGGTGCTCAACGATGCTAGAGTCCGCGCGGTCTATCTCGGCGTGGATGAAGTAGCATGAGCGTGATCATATCCGACCTCTCCGTCCGAAGGGGCAACAAGGTCGTCGTCGATGGCCTTTCACTCACGCTTGAGCCTAGCAAGATCACCGCGCTGCTGGGTCCCAATGGCGCAGGCAAGAGTTCGCTCGTTCTCGCATTGGCCGGGGTTCTACCGATCGAGAAAGGTGGGCTGGAGATCGGCGGACGACCGATGGCCGGGCAGGCGCCCGAAGCCATTCGTGCGGCGGGCCTGGCGGCCGTGCCAGAAGGCCATCGCGTGCTCGCCGGCATGAGTGTCCACGACAACCTGCTTGCCGCCGGCTTCGGCCATCAAGCAGGCGTCGCTGCGGATGCCGTCGAAGACGTCTATGGCATCGTCCCGGAACTTGCGGAGCGCAAGGCGCAGAAGGCGGGCTCGATGTCCGGTGGCCAGCAGCAGATGCTGGCTCTCGGCCAGGCGCTGGTGGCACGACCGAAATTCATCCTTGCCGACGAGATGTCGCTCGGCCTCTCGCCGCTGATCGTCAAGCGGCTGATGGGTGTCGTGGTCAAGCTGGCGGAGCAGGGTACGGGCATATTGCTGATCGAGCAGTTCACCCACATCGCGCTCAAGATCGCGCACCATGCCAATGTGATGTCGCGCGGAAAGCTGACCTTCTCGGGCGCGCCGCAGCGGCTGGTCGATGAGCCCGAGATCCTGCACCGTGCCTATCTCGCACAGTAGTCGTCCGGTGTGACGCGGGCATCGGCCGAGCCGGGTACGCTGGAAAAGAGCAATAGCAAGGGGGAATCAATGCGCACGACATATGAAATGGTCCGCGACCATTACGCGGCCAACGACCGCAAGGACCTGGCTGGCATGCTGGCTGACATTGCCGAAGATTGCAGCTGGACGGAAATGGATGGCTTTCCCTGCGCCGGAACCTATGTCGGCCCGGATGCCGTCGTGGCCGGCGTATTCAAGCAACTCGGCGAAATGTTCGATGGCTACACTTTCACGCTGGAGCGCTTGCTCGATGCCGGCGACGCAGCGGTGGGGATCGGCAACTACACCGCCACGCATAAGGGTACGCGCAAGTCGATGGATGTTCGCGTCGTCCATGTCTGGGTTGGATCACGGGGTAAGATCCGTCGCTTCGAACAGTTCACGGACACGCTGCGTGTCGCGGAGGCCATGCGTTAGCCAGGCGCACGTGGCGCGGCCAACGGCCCGTCGCCTCCTCAATCCACCATGGCCAGCGTCGGAAGGTCGACCGTGCCGGCGCCGCCATCGACGGTCAGGATCGCGCCGTTGATCATCCGGGCCTATGACGACGCAAGGAAAGTCACGGCATTGGCGACATCCTCCGGGGTGGCCGGCTTGCCGAGCGGCACGTCCTTGGTGACCAGCGCATAGGCTTCCTCCCGCGACGAGAGCCCGTGCTTCTTCATTACATAATCCATCTCCTCGTCTGCCATCGGCGTTGTGACCCAGCCGGGGCAGACGGTGTTGGTCCGAACGCCCTTGCGGCCGTAGTCGCGGGCGAGCGATTTGGCGAGGCCGATGCAGGCATGCTTCATGGTAACATAACCTACCGCATCGGGGCCTGCGAAGAGCCCGGCGATCGAGGCGAGCACGACGATGTTGCCGCCGCGAGCAATGAGCTGCGGCAGGCATTCGCGGGCACTGACGAAGGCGGTGTTGAGGTTGGTTCGAGCAGCGAGCGCCCAGGTCTCGTCGCTCATCTCGATGGTCGGACCAATGCCATGGCCGCCGGCATTGGCGACGAGGACGTCGATGCCGCCAAGCTTGGCGACGATGTCGGTAGCGGCAACTTTCATCGCCGGCGTGTCCGCCGCGTCGGCCTGGAAGACCGAGGCACCGATGGCAAAGGCAACCTCTTCGAGCGGCTCACGGCGCCGGCCAATCAGTGCGCCCCTGCCGCCCTCGCTCGCGATCCGTCGCGCGACGGCAGCGCCGATGCCCGTGCCGCCACCAGTGATGACGGCGGTCTTGCCTGCAAATCTCATGGCATTCCTCCGTGCCTGAATGCTGTTCTTTAAAGGGAAACGCGGCGCTGCTTTCCCAGGCCTGCACGAAAGCTTGTCTGGGAGTGCACAAAGCGCATGGCGATGATGTGAAGCCGCTTGGCCGATGTCACCGAGATAGAGGCGATGCAGCATGGCCGGGTCGTGGAAAGCGGTTCGCTGCCGCGCCATAGACCATTCGGTCGTAAGTTCACTTGGTCGTGAGCGGTTCAAGACTTGCTAGAGTTGGATCCAGGCGGTTTTCAGATCGACATATTTGTCCAGCGCATGCAGCGATTTGTCGTGGCCATTGCCGGATTGCTTGACGCCGCCGAGCGGCACCGTGTTGTCGGCGCCGCCATAGGTGTTGACATGGACGACACCCGCCTTGATGCCGCGCACCATGCGGTGAGCGCGAGAGAGGTTGGAAGTCCAGACGGCGGAGGCCAGGCCGTAGTCGGTGGCATTGGCGATGCCAAGGGCGTCTTCTTCCGTGTCGAAGGGGATGACGGAGAGGATGGGGCCGAAGACCTCCTCCCTGGCCAGCGTCATGGAGGGCGTTACGTCAAACACAGTCGGCTGCATGTAGAAGCCGCCGGTGTCCTCGAGGATACGCTTGCCGCCGGTGCGCAGAGTGGCGCCCTCCGAGAGGGCCTGGTCGGCATAGCTGAGATCTTTCCGGAGTTGGATCTCGCTGGAGATGGCGCCGGCTTCGGTGGACAGCTGGAGCGGATCGCCGAGCTTCATCCCGGCTGCGATCTTGGCGACCTTCTCCGAGAACTCCTCGTGGATGGAGCGCTCGACCAGCAACCGCGAGCCGGCGACGCAGACCTGCCCGGAATTGCGGAAGATGCCGTAGGCCGAGACCTTTGCCGCCTGGTCGATGCTGGGCGCGTCGGCGAAGACCACATTCGGCGACTTGCCGCCGAGTTCGAGATAGACGCGCTTGAGATTGGAGCGGGCGGAATATTCGAGCAGCCTCCGGCCGACCGGGCCGGAGCCGGTGAATGCGAGCACGTCGATATCCATATGCAGCCCGAGCGCTTCGCCCGAGACCGAGCCGCGTCCGGTGACGACGTTGAACACGCCTTCGGGCAGGCCGGCTTCGGCACAGAGTTCGGCAAGTCTGAGCAGCGTCAGTGATGCGCCTTCGGCCGGCTTCAGCACCACCGAATTGCCGGCGGCAAGCGCTGGCGCGACCTTCCAGGCGCCGATCATCATCGGGAAATTCCACGGCACGATTGCCGCGACCACGCCGATCGGCGCGCGGTGGACAAGGCCGAGGACATTCTCGGCGGTCGGCGCGATCTCGCCATAGACCTTGTCGATCGCCTCGCCATAGTAGCGGAATGTGCCGGCGGCGCTGCCGGGCTCGGCCTTCAGGGCCATCGAGATTTCCGTGCCGTTGTCGCGGACGCCGAGAACGGCGAGTTCGAGTGCGTGTTTCTCGATCAGGTCAGCGATCCCAAGCAGAACCTTCTTGCGCTCGGCGGGCGCGGCCTTGGACCATGTCCCCTTCTCGTAGGCGGCGCGTGCGGCGCGCACCGCGAAATCGACATCATCGGCGCCCGCATCGGCGATCGTGGTCAGGATCTTGCCATCGATTGGCGAGACCACTTCCAACGTCGCGCCGCTCTTTGCCGGCTGCCATGCGCCCGCGATGAACAGCGATTGCGCCGGAACGGGAAGCGTGCGGAGGTGATCGATCTTGTCCTGCATGGTCTGCCCTGGTGAAACGGTGCCTCGAATGAGAATGGCGGGCGAAACCGCCCGCCACGCAATCCAATAGATCAGGCTTCCTGGCCCGCGCCAAGCCGTGCGAAGCCGGCGGAGTCCGCGCCCTTGAGCCGTGCGGCCAGCCCGAAGCCGATCAGGGCAGCGATCACCACGAGGCCCGGCAGGAAGACGGCAAGGAAACCGCTCGCGCCGGCAATCGTACCAAAATTCACGGCGATGTAGATGACCAGTGCCAGCAGGATGACGCCGGTGATGACGGGCAGGATCGTGGTGACCAGAGTGTTGCTCTCGAGGCCTCGGTTGCGGCTGAAGAAGGCGACGATGGCGAAGGCGGTGAGAGCCATCAGCAGGATGATCGCCAGCGTGCCGACATTGGTCAGCCAGGAGAAGAGTGCCAGCACCGGATCCTGCCCCGTGAGGGCGAAGAGCGCGATGACGAGCACGGCGATCGCGGTCTGGATGACGGAGCCGACATGCGGGCTCTGGAAGACCGGATGGGTAACGCCGACCGACTTCGGCAGCAGGCCTTCGCGACCGGCGACATACATGTAGCGGGCGACACCATTGTGGAAGGCGAGCACACCGGCGAACAGGCTGGTGACAAAGAGAACGCTCATGATCGTGCCGATGCCATGGCCGACATAGCGGTCCGCGAGACCGAACAGGAAGGTCGTCGGATCCTGCAGACCCTGCAGTTCCGGCACCAGTTTGTCGACGCCGGCGCCGATGACCATCAGCCAGGAGGTCAGCATGTAGAAGAGGCCGATGATAACCACCGAGATGTAGGTCGCGCGCGGCACGGTGCGGTGCGGTTCGCGGGCTTCCTCGCTGTAGATGGTGGTGGCCTCGAAGCCGATGAAGGCGGCGAAGCAGAACAGGATGCCGATAGCCGGCGCGCCGCTCATGAAGGCGGACGGCGTGAAAGGCGTCGCCGACAGGCCGCTGTCGCCGCCCTTGATGAGGATCGCGGCATCGATGACGAGCACGACGAGATATTCGAGGACGACCAACACCGTCAGCACCTTGGCTGACAGGTCGACGCGACGGTAGCCGAGCACCGCGACAACGGCGATGCCGATATAGGTCCAGACCCACCAGGGCAGCGTCAGGCCGAAGCCGGCGAAGAGGCCCGATGTGGCCGCGCCGAACAGGCCGAAGACGCCGATCTGCATGGCATTGTAGGCGAGGATTGCGACCATCGCTGCTGCGCCGCCCATCATGCCGCCGAGGCCTTGGGCCGTGTAGGCATAGAAGGCGCCGGCATTGCGAATGTGGCGGGCCATGGCGACGTAGCCAACGGAGAACATCAGAAGGATCGCCGTGACCAGAAGGAAGGTCAGCGGAATACCGGGACCATTGCCCAGCAACATGGACAGCGGCACGCCGCCGGCGACCGCGGTCAGCGGTGCGGCGGCAGACACGACCAGAAAGGTCACGGCGGCGACGCCGAGGCTGTTCTTGCGAAGCTGATTCACTTCGCTTGTGGAATTGAGATTGCTCATATCGCTTTGGCTCCCCTGCTTCTTGCGCGATGTGCCGATCAAACGGCTCCCAGTCGAAAGTCGGCTCGCTGTTGTTGTTTTTGGTTGCGAGTCCGTCGGAACTTGTGGTTCGATAATTGAACCGTAGCTTCAAATATAGACTTGCAAATCGCATGGCTTCCTGTCAAGTTAATTCGCATGTTAAGTATCTCGGTGGCTGCGAAGGCTTGTTGAAGGGTGTTATGCCTGACTGACGAAGCGTCGAACCAACGGGAGCGAGGAGACCATGGGCACCATCGGCAAGGCATTGACGCTGCTGGATATTCTATCCGGGATGGATCGGGAGGCGGGCCTCACCGAGATCGCCCAGGCCTGTGGCTATGACAAGGCGACCACGCGGCGGTTCTTGGTCGAACTGGAGAGGCATGGCTTCGTCGAGCAGCAAGCGGAGTCACGCAGGTATCGGCTTGGCCCGACGCTGTTGCGCCTCGCCCGGATCCGAGAAGAGCGCTATCCCTTCCTCCGAACTGCGACAGAGTTCGTCAGGGAATTGGCCGAACTCACCGGCGAAACCGTCCACCTTTCAGAATTTTCGAATGGCCGGCTCTCGACCATCCACGTCGAGGAATCGAGCAAGGCGCATCGGGTCTTCGTCAAGATCGGTACGATCCTGCCGTTCCACGCGACGGCCTCGGGGCTCGCCTATCTCGCGGCGTGTCCTGTGGAGATGATCGAGGCGGAACTCGCCAAGCCGCTCGCAGCCTATACCGACTACACGTCCTTGGATCCGACAGAACTGCGGGAACGCGTCGAGGAAACACAGGCACGCGGTTATTCGGTCAACCGGCAGGGCATGGAAGCGGGCGTGATCAGTGCCTCGTCTGCCATCATCCCGCCTGGTGGTCGACCTGTCGGCAGCATCACGGTTGCTGCACCCCTCGTCCGCACGGACGATGATCGTATTCGCGAGCACGGCATGGCGGTGCGGGCGGCGGCCCGGCGCATTTCGGAAGCATTTTTCGGGGCCGAGACACAGGTCCGACCCACAATTCAATCAAGGAGGATCGGTTGATGAGCGCTAGCGCCCGTCTGCCCAACATACTGGTGATCGGTACCGGCGACACCAAGAGCGACGAATTGCTGTTCATGGCCGATATCATCGCCAAGGCTGGCGGCCTGCCTGTCATGGTCGACGTCAGCGTGCTGGGCGATCCGCCCTATATGCCTGATTATTCCAAGCATGACATTGCCAGGGCCGCGAACACGACGATCCCTGATATCATCGACAGTGGCGACGAGAATTCGGCGATGGCGCTGATGGCGGAGGGCGCCTCCAATCTGGTGCGCACTCTGCATGAGGCCGGGCAGGTCGATGGCATGATCGTGCTCGGCGGTTCGATGGGAACCGATCTCGCGCTCGATGCGGCGGCAGTGCTGCCGCTCGGCGTGCCGAAATTCATCGTCTCGACCATCGCCTATTCGCATCTGCTGCCGCCAGAGCGGATCGCGCCCGACCTGATGATGATCCTCTGGGCCGGTGGTCTCTATGGCCTCAACCCGATCTGCCGTTCGGTCCTGTCACAGGCCTGCGGAGCCGTGGTCGGTGCTGCCAAAGTCGGCATCAAGCCCGACAATGAGCGGCCGCTGATCGGCATGACCTCGCTGGGCTCATCCTGCCTGAAATATATGAAATACCTGAAGCCGGCGCTGGAGAAGCGTGGTTATGACGTGGCCGTGTTCCACTCGACCGGCATGGGCGGCCGCGCCTATGAGGCGATCGCGGCGCAGAAGGGTTTTGCTGCGGTCTTCGATCTCTGCATCCAGGAAGTGACCAATCATCACAATGGCTCGGTCGTCACGTCTGGCCCCGACCGCATGGAGAATGCCGGTCGTGCTGGAATCCCACAGATAATTGCGCCGGGCGCCGTCGACATGGTCGATATCCAGGCCTGGCAGACGTTGCCTGACCATTTCGCTGATCGACCGTACCACGCGCACAACCGGCTGATCGGCTCGGTCACAACGGCCCCGGCCGGCCGGCGTGATGTCGCCCGCGTCATCGGCCGGAAGCTCGCAAGGGCAACCGCGCCTGTCGCCTTCATCCTGCCTTCGGGCGGTATCCAGGAATGGGACCAGGCGGGCGAGCCGCTGCATGAACCGGAGGCGCTCGACGCCTTCCTCGACGAGATGCGCAGGGCGATACCGGCCGCGGTACAGTTTGAGGAGACCGATGTGCACATCAACGCGCCGGAATTTGCGGCCAAGGCGCTTGCGATCTTCGACAGATGGGTCGCCGAAGGCATCGTTCCGAGGGGCCGAGCATGAGCGTGGAGAAGGCCCTGATCCTCGATTTCGGTGGTGTCGTCACCCGCACGATGTTCGAGACGCATGACATTACCGAAGGCGCGCTGGGTCTCCCGCCCGGCTCCCTGAGCTGGCGCGGCCCTTTCGATCCTGCCACCGATCCGCTCTGGCGGTCGATGCAGGCGCGCGAGATCACCGAGCGCGACTATTGGATGACCCGGACGCGCGAGGTCGGCCTGCTGCTCGGCGAGAACTGGGCGGACATGAAGACCTTCGTGCAGCGCGCCCGCGGCGCTGATGCCGAGCTGGTGATGCGGCCTGAGGCGCGGGATGCGATCCTGAAGGTCAAGACGGCGGGGCTCAAGCTCGCCATTCTCTCCAACGAGCTGGACCTGTTCTATGGTGTCGAGTTCCGCAAGCGCTTCCCGCTGATCGAGCTGTTCGATGTCATCGCCGACGCGACCTACACCGGTATCCTGAAACCCGATCCGCGCGCCTATGAGCAGGTTCTGGCCGAGCTCGGGCTCGACCGCCAGAACTGCGTCTTCGTCGACGACCAGAAGAAGAATATCGAGGGTGCGGAGGCGGTGAGCCTCCCTCACGTCCATTTCGACGTCACCCGCCCTGCCGAGAGTTATGCCCAGGCACTTGAGATGCTTGGCCTTTTAGAGGATTGACCGATGCGTGACAGCAATTTCCTGATCGAGAACAATGCCCGCCATCTCTGGCATCCCATGGCGCATCCGGCTGAGATGCAGGCCAAGCCGCCGAAGATCATCAATGCGGCCGAGGGGGTCGAAGTCGTCGACATCCACGGCAAGAAGGTGCTCGACGCGGTCGGCGGGCTCTGGAACGTCAATCTTGGCTATTCGTGCGAGCCGGTGAAGCAGGCGATCCGTGAACAGCTCGACGAGTTGCCCTATTATTCGACCTTCCGCGGCACAACCAATTCGCCGCTGATCGAGCTCTCCTGGGAGTTGGCGCAATTCTTCAAGGAAGACGGCCTGACCCGGTCCTTCTTCACCTCCGGCGGCTCGGACTCGGTGGAGACGGCGCTGCGCCTCGCTCGCCAGTTCCACAAGATCAACGGCCAGCCGGAGCGCACCAAGTTCGTCGCGCTGAAGAAGGGTTATCACGGCACGCATTTCGGCGCTGCGTCGGTCAATGGCAATGCCAATTTCCGCCGCAACTACGAGCCGCTGCTGCCCGGCGTCATCCATCTCGCCGCGCCCTTTCCCTATCGCAATCCGTTCAACACGTCTGATCCGGCGGAGATCGCAGCGGCGATCGCCCGCCAGTTCGAGGACGAGGTTGCCTTCCAGGGTGCGGACACGATTGCAGCCTTCATCATGGAGCCGGTGCTCGGCGCCGGCGGGGTGATCGTGCCGCATGAGAGCTTCATGCCCCTGATGCGCGACATCTGCGATCGTCATGGCATCCTGCTGATCGCCGATGAGGTGATCTGCGCCTTCGGCCGTACGGGCGCCTGGACGGGTTCGCGCGGCTGGGGCGTCAAGCCGGATATGATGACGACGGCCAAGGCGATCACCAACGGCTACTTCCCCTTCGGTGCGGTGATGATCGCTGACAAAGTCGTGCAAGTGTTCGAGGCCGACAAGACGACGTTCGGGTCGATCGGCCACGGCTATACCTATTCCGGCCATCCGGTGGGCGCGGCGGCGGCGCTGGCCACGCTCAAGGAGACCATTCGGCTCAATGTCGCTGCGAATGCGGTGGTACGGGGCGAAGAACTCAACACGGGGCTGGCCGAACTCAAGGAGAAGCACGAGCTTGTCGGTGACGTGAGGGGCAAGGGGCTGATGGCGGCGCTGGAGCTCGTCTCGGATCGCGCCAAGAAGAGCGGCGCCTCCAAGGATGCGGTCGCAAAGGTCTATGAGACTGCTTATGAAGAAGGCGTGATGGTGCGTACGTCAGGCACCAATGTGATCATCTCGCCGCCGCTGATCGTCACCGCCACAGACGTGCAGCGTATCATCTCGGCGCTCGATGCAGGGCTCTCGGCCGCGGAAGGCAAGTGAGATGAGCGACGTCAAGGCTCTGTTGGCGCGGCGCGAGCGGCTGCTCGGCCGCAACATGTCGACCTTCTACAATGATCCCGTCCATCTGGTGAAAGGAGAGGGCGTCTGGGTCTGGGATGCGGATGGGCGGAAATATCTCGACTGTTACAACAATGTCCCGCATGTCGGCCATTGCCATCCGCGCGTGGTCGAGGCGATCTGCCGGCAGGCGTCTATGCTCAATACCCATACGCGCTATCTGCACGAGGGCATTCTCGACTATGTCGAGCGGTTGACAGCGACGTTCGGCGACAGCCTTGATACGGCGATCCTGACCTGCACCGGTAGCGAGGCCAACGACATCGCGCTCCGCATGGCCCAGGCGGTGACCGGCAAGACCGGCGTGATTGCTACAGACCACACCTATCATGGCAACACCGCCGCTGTGTCGCAGCTCTCGACCCGCATGCCGCCGGTCGGGGGCTATGGCGGCCATGTCCGCCATGTGCCGGCACCCGACGGCTATCGGCCGTTGGGGGGCGTTCCGGGCGAATCCTTCACGGATGCCTGGGCGGCGAAGCTCGACGAGGCTATAGAGGATCTTCAGAAGACACCTTTCGGCTTCTCGGCGCTGATTGTCGATCCATTCTTTGCCAATGAGGGTTTCCCTGATTTGCCTGATGGTTTTCTCAGGCGGGCCGCAGCAATCGTCAGGAAGGCCGGCGGGCTCTTGATCGCCGACGAGGTGCAACCGGGTTTCGGGCGGACGGGTTCCCACACGTGGGGTCACCAGCGTGCCGGCATCGTTCCTGACGTGGTGACGCTCGGCAAGCCGATGGGCAACGGTCATCCGATCGGTGGCGTCGTCGCCAATTCAGAGACGTTGAATGCCTTCCGAAAAGCCTTCCGCTACTTCAACACCTTCGGCGGAAACCCGGTGTCCTGCGCGGCGGCGATGGCGGTGCTCGATGTACTCAAGGACGAGAAGCTGCAGGAGAACGCAAGGGAAGTCGGCGCTTACGCAGTTGCGGGGCTCGCAAAGCTTGCGGACAAGCATGAGATAATCGGCAATGTCCGTGGCGCGGGCCTGTTCTTTGGCGCCGAACTGGTTCTCGACCGCGCTGAAAAGACGCCGGCACCTGACATTGCGACACGGGTCATCAACGAGATGCGCGAACGCGGCGTGCTGATGGGCAAGCTGGGCGTCAAGCAGAATGCCACCAAGATCCGGCCGCCGATGCCATTTTCCAAGCCTGACGCGGATTTCATGCTTTCTACTCTTGATGACGTGCTGGCCGGGCTCTGAGTGATGGACGCGATCGAGGAGGCGCTGATAGAGCGGGCACGGTTGGCGCTTGCGCGTTGGAAGCTGCCGGACCAGCAGCCGAAACTGATCAAATATCGCGAGAATGCGGTATTCAGGGTCACGTTGGAGAATGGCGCTGCGGCGGCTCTCAGACTGCACCGTCCGGGCTATCATTCGCAGGATGCGCTCTCCTCGGAACTTGTCTGGATGGCCCATCTTCGCCGGTGTGGTGTTTCCGTGCCGGAGCCTCTTCCGACGCCGGACGGCGCCCTGCTCGTGGGCCTCGACGAGGACCGGGTGGGGCAGCAATATGCTGATCTGATTGGCTGGGTGGCGGGTGAACCACTCGGTGTTTCCGGCAAGCCGCTGGAGCACACTCGTACCGAACTCGCGGCCGTGTTTGCCAACATCGGCAGTGAGATGGCGCGCCTGCACGATGCCGCCGATCAGTTCGTTCAGCCGCGGGACTTCGTACGCCCGTTCTGGAACGGCGAGGGGCTGGTCGGCGATCAGCCATTCTGGGGGCGGTTCTGGGATTGTGTGCGGCTCGATCCCGCCGATCGCGACTTTCTGGGCGCGCTTCGTGGAAGGCTTTCAAGCGAATTCGTGTCGATCGACGGAGAGTTGAGCCATGGCCTGATCCACGCCGATCTGGTTCGCGAAAACATTCTCATCAACGGTGATCGCGTCACCTTCATCGACTTCGATGATTGCGGTTTCGGATTCCGGCTCTTCGATCTGGCGACGGCCTTGCTTCGGAATCGTGGCGAGCCAGATTATCCGACGATCGAGCAATCCTTACTCGCAGGATATCTCGCCATCCGGCCGGGAATGAAGAAAGAGCTCAGACATCTGCCGCTCTTCCTGCTCCTGCGGGCTGTGACCTATATCGGCTGGGCCGGCGCGAGGCCGGAGTTGCCCGATAGCGAAGCAAGATTGAAGCGTTATGTCGCCGACGTCAGGCAGCTTGCGGCCGACTATGTGCCAGCGTGAGCGTCAATCGTTGATCGAGGCCAGTTCGTCGAGCATGTTGAGCAGTTGGTCGATGCGTTCGCGGCCAAAAGTTTTCTCGAGCCTGTCGTAGATCAGGCGGCTTTCGGGCGCGACCTCGTCGATGATGGCGAGACCTGCCGCCGTGATCTCTAGCAGCACGCGGCGGCCGTCATTCTCATCCTTGGCCTTGGTGATGATGCCGCGCTCTTCCAGCGACCGGATGATGCGGGTGAGGCTCGGCGCGAGGATGAAGGCGCGGTCGGCCATTTCCGAGGCATCGACCATGCCGCGTTCGGCGAGAATGCGGATGACGCGCCATTGCTGCTCGGTGATGTCGTGCTCCGCCAGCATCGGCCGGAAATGCGTCATCACCGCTTCGCGTGCGCGGAGCAGCGCGATCGGCAGCGAACGGCGGGTGTTGCGTGGCAGCAGGGCGTCCTGCGGGAGCTTGGTTGCGCGCGGCGATTGATCGTTCATCACGGTTCTATCGTCCATTTGCGGGCGCTTTGCAATTGCCGCCGCAACCGAAGCTGTGCGGCCTAACTGAGGGCGCGCTTGAGCGGCTTGACATGCCTCAGGACCAGCAGGTCGAGTGCCAGCACGGCGAGCAGCACCGCGCCGGTCAGCGGGAAGAGGCAGGCGACTGCGAGCATTACGATCGCGCCGGGCTTCCAGAGACCCAGTTTTTCGGGAAGCGTCGGCGCGACGAGGCGGGTCGCGCCGGCCGGGCGGCGCTTCCACCACATGATAATGCCGCTCACCGACAGGAAGATGATCGACAGGCAGAAGAGTGTGTTAAAGACCAGGTTCCAGAGACCGATGTCGCCCTCATGGAAGGCGACGCCCACCGCCATCGCCTTGCCGGCCGTGCCGTAATCGGCGAATTCGACATCTGCGAGGATCTTGCCGGTGTACTGGTCGATATGAACCGTCCGATCAGACGTGGGGCCGGCGCTGTCATTGCTCATCGTGTCGCGCGAGATCGTCCAGACTCCTTCGTCGTTGCGTGGGAAAGCGAGCTGGAAGCGGTTGTCAAACCCTATCGAACGGGCGAGTGCGACGATGTTGTCGATATCGATGGGCTGGCCGCCTGGAACGCCGTCGATGCCGGTATTCGTACCGGAGATTGGCATCTTCGTCTGCTCGAGTGTCCAGGGCACGTCCTTGACGCCATCGTGGTTCATGTGATCGGCGTGGGTCTTGTCGGAGAGGGGCACATTGTCCCATTTCTCGGCCGGGAAAGTGGCCCAGGCCTGGGTGAATTTTTCTCCCCAGATGCCGGACCAGGAGAGTCCCGATACGAGGAAGACAAGCAGGACGACCGCGCACCATAGGCCGATCGACTGATGGAGCGATTTCCACAATGAACGGCCGCGTGCCGAAACCTGGGGCAGGACCGCGGAACGAAAGCCTCCGGCGTCGCGAGGCCACCAAAGGAAGAGCCCCGTGATTACCAGGACGACACCGAAACCGGCAGCGATCTCGATCAGCCGATCGCCGAGGTCGCCGAGAAGAAAGGTGCCATGAATGGTGTTGGCGAGGTCGTAGAGCAGATTGTGGCGCTGCCACTGGCCGAGAATCTGAGCTGTATAAGGATCGACGGCGACCATCGTCGACTGCGCGTTTACGTCCAATCGAAACACAGCCGCGCCATCGGCTGAACGCGGGGCAATATATTGTACGATCGTGCTGCCGGGCACGGCGAGGACAGCAGCAACCGCCTGCCGTGAGACGGCAACCGTCTCGGACCCCGGTGTGACTTGATAGAGTTTCTCGCCATCGCGGCCGACAAGTGCTGCGGACCAGAGCATGATGAGCCCGGTGACGGCGAGCATGATGAGGAAGGGCGCCACATAGAGGCCGGCATAGAAATGCCAGCGCCAGGCGGCGATGTAGAACTTTCGGGTCGAAGGGCGCTCCTTCACGGAGGGCGCGTTGAAGGTTGCATCAGTCATGGTGTCAGTTCCGCATATCCGACCGGACAGCGGAGTGCGCCATTTGCCGGTCCATGGTTCATCGCAAGCCTGATGGAGGTCAGGCGGTCAGGAATGAAACCGGGAGGGCAGGCGGGCCGCGGGGCGGCGCGTTGGGTGGAAAGTTCAGACGATGGAAACGCTCAGGGGTGAAGGCGAATGCCGCGCGCTCAATTATGGGCGCGACGTCTGCGCTCTCACAGGGCGGAGACGGCAGTGCGACGGCACCGGCGACACGGCAAGCCTCGCACCGTTGGCTCATATCCTTGCCAGTCTTGCTATCTCCGTTCTCCGGGATGCAGATTGTCGGAAAGGAACCGTCGGGTAGCGTATAATAGGCCGATATCTCCGCCGGCATCGCCGAGGCAGGCCGATGGGCAAAACCCAAGGCAACAAGCAGCATCGCGCAGAAGAGGCGCAAGGTGAATCCTGATGTTTTGCCGAACTTCGTCATGTCCGCCGAGGGTGAAGGCTGGGGCTCCAACCTCGTAGTCACGCCGACAGGAAATGGCAATGCGACAATTCGACGATCCTAACCGCCAGGCCCATTCATAGCCCAGCCAGCCCGAGCAAATGCTTCATGCGCACATGGGCCAGGTCGGGTTGCGCCAAGACGCCCGATTGATCCGCCAGCCGGAACACATCGGCATAGTGCAGAATGCCGCGGGCCGACTGCATGCCTGCGGGCATCATGAAATGATCCTGGTGGCCGTTGAGCCAGGCGAGGAAAACGACGCCCGCCTTGTAATACTGCGTCGGTGCTTCGAAGATGCAGCGCGAGAGGGGCACTGTCGGTTCGATGATCGCGCGAAAGCGGGCCGTGTCGCCCGATGCCAGTGCCGAAAGCGCGAGCGACGCGGGCACGGCGACCGCGTCGAATATGCCGAGCAGGGCGTGGCTGTAGTGTTCGCCGTCGCCTTCGATCAGCTCCGCGTAATTGAAGTCGTCGCCGGTGTAGCAGAGCACGCCCTCGGGCAGGCGCTTGCGGAGCTCGACCTCCTTGGCGTTGTCGAGAAGCGAGATCTTGATGCCTTCGACCTTGTCGCGGTTCTCACCGATGATCGTCAGTACCGTTTCGAGGGCTTCCTCGAATCTTTCCGAACCCCAGTAGCCGCAAAGCTGCGGGTCGAACATGTCGCCCAGCCAGTGCAGGATCACCTTGTCCTTCGCCTGGCTCAGCATGCGGCGATAGACCTTGCGGTAGTCGTCGGCAGACTGCGCAACGCGCGCCAGAGCGCGGCTCGCCATTAGGATGATTCGGCCGCCCTGGGCTTCGACGAATTCGCACTGGGTCTCATAGGCCATGATGACGTCGTCGAGGCTGCGCGCGGCATTGGGATCGAGATGGTCGGTACCCGCGCCACAGGCGAGGTCGGCACCCTCGACACCACGCGAAGCCGCCATCGACTCGCGGATCAGCTCCTGCGCGCCGGTCCAATCGAGGCCCATGCCACGCTGCGACGTGTCCATCGCCTCGGCGATCCGGAAGCCGAGCGACCAGAGATGGCGGCGGTAAGCGATGGTCCGCTCCCAGTCGATGGCAGGGCGACTCCAGGGATCGCTATCCCGCAGCGGGTCGGAAACGACATGGGCGGCAGCGTAAGCGATGCGGTTGAAAGTCGGCCGCACGGCGGGCGCCACGTGCGGCACGCCTGCCATCATGTAGGCTTCGCGGCGACCATTCGTCGTGGGCAGCGTGAGGCTAAGGGACATGGGATCCTCCATAAGGTTGAGGATGAATAATTTAGATCGTTCCAAATCACAAGATGGAATATTCGGCTTCGTGTATGGCATGGAGAGTTGTCGAGATCTGCATGCATTGCAACAAACTTTTCTGCAACGCGGCACGAACTGACGAGAGATTTCAAAATTAATATCTATATATCAATGTATTATCGTAATGAGATCGCCGCTCCTTGTAGATTGGAAGCAATAGGCCCCACCTTGCGATCCACAAAATCCCGCTTGACTAATTTGGAACGATCCAATAGATCAGGCCACAATCAGGGAGTTGAGATGTCAAAGGATCGGATCACGGTGGTGGATGTCGCTGAGGCGGCGGGCGTGTCGAAATCGACCGTTTCGCTGGTTCTTCAGGCCAGCCCGCTGGTGAACGAGGCCACAAGGGCCAAAGTCCAGGCGGCGATCCGCGATCTCGGCTATGTCTATAACCGCGGGGCAGCCAACCTTCGGCAATCAAAGTCCCGCATCGTCGGCATTGTCGTCAACGATCTCACCAATTCGTTCTTCGCCGAACTCGCCGTGGGCGTCGACCAGGTCGTGCAGTCCGCGGGCTATGTGCAGTTCCTCGCCAATACTGGCGAGAATGTCGACCGCCAACGCGAGGTGATCGCTTCGATGATGGAACACGGCATTTCCGGCCTCGTCGTATCGCCGGCGCGCGGCACGACGGCGCAGGATTTCAAGCCGCTGGTCGCGGCCGGCATTCCCGTGGTCATCGTCGTGCGCAACATTTCCGGCTCCAAGGTCTCCTCGCTGATGGCCGATAATCATGGTGGTGCCTATCAGGCAGTCGAGCATCTCGCCGGCCTCGGCCATCGCCGCATCGCCTTCCTCGGCGGGTTCCCGGATACGGCCGTCTTCACCGAGCGCATGCACGGTTATCGCGCGGCGATGGAGAAGGCAGGGCTTGTGGTCTCGGAGGATCTCGTCATCGGATCCGCACCCTCGCGTGCCGGCGGCGTCGACGCGGTGGGGCGAGCGCTCGGCTTGCCGGATCGTCCGACGGCTGCCGTCTGTTTCAACGATGCGGTGGCCTTCGGCGCCTGCGATGGCTTGCGTGCCCGCAAGCTGGAGCCGGGTATCGATTTCGCCGTGGTCGGTTTCGACGATGTGATCGAGGCGAAGACGGCGGTGCCGGCGCTGACGACCGTGTCGGTGGATCCGCAGGCGATGGGCAGCCGGGCGGCGCAACTGCTGCTCAAGCAGATCAATTCGGGCAAGGCGGAAGCCGAGGCGATCGTCACCTCAGTCCGGCTTGCGGTGCGCGAGTCGAGCCGGGGCGGACTGAATGCGTCCGGGAGGAAGAGTGCATGACTAGGTGGGGTTTGATCGGTGCGAGCACGATCGCGCATGAATGGGTGATCGACGCCATCCAGGCGACCGGTGGTGAGGTCGTTTCCGTCATGAGCACGAGTGCCGAACGCGGGAAGAAATATGCGGCCGATCACGGGATCGCCAAGTCGGTGACCGATCTCGACACACTCGTCGGGGATGCGGATGTCGACGCGGTCTATATCTCGACAACCAACGAGTTGCACCGGGAGCAAGCGATTGCCGCCGCCCGCGCCGGAAAGCACATTCTCTGCGAAAAACCTTTGGCCCTGAACCTGAATGACGCTCACGCCATGGTGCAAGCGGCGCGCGAGGCGGGTGTCGTGATGGGCACCAACCATCATCTCCGCAATGCCGCGAGCCATCGTGCGATGCGGGAAGCCATTGCGGCCGGCAAGATAGGCAGGCCTCTGGCTGCCCGCGTGTTCCACGCCGTCTATCTGCCGCCGCATCTGCAGGGTTGGCGCCTCGACCGGCCGGATGCCGGCGGTGGCGTGATCCTCGATATCACCGTCCACGATGCCGATACGCTACGCTTCGTGCTCGGCGACGACCCGGTGGAGGCGGTGGCCTTCAGCCAGCGCGGCGGCATGGGCAAGGTGGGGCTCGAGGATGCCGTGATGGGCGTGCTGCGCTTCAAGTCCGGCCTCATTGCGCAGTTCCACGATGGGTTCACGACGAAATATGCCGAAACCGGTTTCGAAGTGCATGGCACGGAAGGCTCGCTCGTTGGACGCAATGTCATGACCCAGCGGCCGGTCGGCACTGTCGTGCTGCGCAATGCCGAGGGTGAGCAGGAGCTCAAGCTCGAGCCGCGCAATCTTTATGAGACGGCGCTCGAAAAGTTCCATGCGGCCATATCCGGCAAGGGCAGCGCTTCGGCAACCGGCGAGGACGGTGTCTGGTCGCTGGCGACGGGGCTCGCCGTGGTCGAGGCGGCCCGGACGGGCGGCAAAGTCGCCGTCGAAGCAGGCATTTAGATTTCAGAAGACAGGTACATGGACAAGCATATTTCTCCTTCCGAAGCAGCAGCGCTGATCCCTGATGGGGCGGTGGTGTCCGTGTCGTCGTCGAGCGGGCTCGGCTGCCCGGATGCGATGCTGAAGGCGATCGGCGAGCGCTTCGATACGACCGGCCATCCGCGCGACATCACCACGCTGCATCCGATCGCGGCGGGCGACATGAGCGGCATCAAGGGTGTCGACCACATCGCGAAGAAGGGCCTGCTCAAGAAGATCCTCGGTGGCTCCTATCCATCGGGTCCGTCGACATCCGAGCCGCCGCTGATCTGGCAGATGGTCACCGGAAACGAGATCCCCGCCTACAATATTCCCTCGGGCATTCTGTTCGACATGCATCGCGAGGCTGCGGCCAAGCGCCCTGGCGTGATCACCAAGATCGGTCTCGATACCTTTGTCGATCCCAGCCGCCAGGGCTGCGCGATGAACGACAAGGCGGCGGCCGAGCCGGTCGTGAAGAAGATCGCGTTCGAGGGCGAGGAGTGGCTCTATTTCCCTGTTATCGTGCCACAGGTCGCGATCATCCGCGCCACGACGGCAGATGAACACGGCAACCTGACCTATGAGCATGAAGGCGCCTATCTTGGCGGCCTCGACCAGGCACTTGCTGCCCGCAACAATGGTGGCATCGTCATCGCCCAGGTCAAGCGCATCACCAAGCAAGGATCGCTGAAGCCGCATGACGTGCGCGTGCCGGGCATGCTCGTCGATTATGTCGTGGTCGATCCCGACCAGAAACAGACCACGCAGACGCTCTACGACCCGGCCATTTCGGGCGAGATCTTCCGGCCGCTCGAAACCTTCCGCGTGCCGGAATTCAACATCCAGAAGGTGATCGCCCGCCGGGTGGCGCAGGAACTAGAAGCAAACAGCTGCGTCAATCTCGGGTTCGGCATTTCGGCCAATGTGCCGCGCATCCTGATGGAAGAGGGGCTGCATGGCGCGGTCACCTGGGTGATCGAACAGGGTGCCGTCGGCGGTGTGCCGCTGCTGGACTTCGCCTTCGGCTGCGCCTCGAATGCCGATGCCTATATGCCGTCGCCCTATCAGTTTACCTATTTCCAGGGCGGCGGCTTCGATGCCTCGCTGCTCTCGTTTCTCGAGATCGGCCGCGATGGCTCGGTCAATGTCTCCAAGCTTTCCTTCCGGCCGCATGTCACGGCGGGGGCAGGTGGCTTCGTCGACATCACAGCGCGCGCCAAGAAGATCGTCTTCTCGGGCATGTTCAATGCCGGCGCCAAGCTCGGCACCGAGGCTGGCCGACTCGTGATCGAGAAGGAAGGCAAGCTCAAGAAGCTTGTCGAGCAGGTCGAGCATGTCACCTTCTCCGGCGCGCGTGCCGTCGCACAGGGCCAGGACATCACCTATGTGACCGAGCGCTGCGTGATGAAGCTGACACCCGCGGGCATCGTGCTGACCGAAATCGCGCCGGGCGTCGACCTGCAGACAGCCATTCTCGACCAGTCGGAATTCCCGCTGATCGTCGCTGATGATCTCAAGGTCATGGATGCTGCTCTGTTTTCGGAAAGCCTGATCGGTCTTTCGCTGCCGCGGAAGCCAGCTCGCACTTTGGAGGGGGCACATGTCTGATAAGACAGTGCGCGTCGAGATCGAAGGTGGCGTAGCGGTCATGACCGTTTCAAGGCCGGAGAAGGTCAATGCCTTTGACCTTGATATGCTGAAGGCGCTCGCTACGGCATGTGACCGGGTCGAGGGCGACGCGACGGTTCGCGTGGCCATTCTGACCGGAGAGGGCAAAGCCTTCTCCGCAGGCGGCGATATCAAGGCCTGGGCGGACATGAAGCCGGAGGAATTCGGCCATCAATGGGTGCGCTTCGGTCATCGTGTTTTCGAGCGGCTGGCGACGCTGCGCATGCCTCTGATCGCGGCGCTCAATGGCCATGCACTGGGTGGCGGGCTAGAGCTCGCGGCCTGCGCCGATATCCGTATCGCCGAGAGTCAGATAAGGATCGGCCTGCCGGAGACCGGGCTCGGCATGGTGCCGGGTTGGTCGGGTACACAGCGACTGGTCAAGCGTTTTGGGGCGCAAGTCGTGCGCCGCATGGTGTTGGGCGGCGAGATGTTTTCGGCCGAGGAGGGGCGGGCGAATGGCCTTGTCGATGCCGTCGTCGAAACCGGCACCGTAGTTCAGGAAGCGAAGGCTTACGCAGCTCGCGTCGCCACTCGTGGTCCGGCAGCACTCGAAATTTCGAAACTCATGATCGCCGTCGCCAATGGCGAGGATAACGGTGCAGCGGTCGAGGCACTCGGCTCGATCCTGGCCGCCAAGACCGGCGATCTCAAGGAAGGGGTCGCGGCCTTCAGCGAAAAGCGGCAGGCGACCTTCAAGGGAGAATGGTGATGACGGTGCAGATACGTCCGAGCGAGCTGAAGCAGTCGGTTCGCGATTTCAAAATGCTGATCGATGGCAAATGGACATCAGGCGCCGAAGGCCGCACGATCGAGCGCACCGCGCCCAGCCACGGCGTCGTCGTGAGCCGCTATCAGGCCGCCACCAAGGTCGATGCCGAGCGGGCAATTGCGGCGGCCCGCAATGCCTTCGACAACGGCCGCTGGCCGAATATGACGGCCGGTGAGCGTTCCAATATCCTGCTCAGGGCGGCCGACCTGATTGCAGCCCGCCTCGACGAAATCGCCTATCTCGACGCGATCGAGGCCGGCAAGCCGATCAGCCAGTGCAAGGGTGAGATCGGTGGCGCGGTCGATATCTGGCGCTATGCCGCGGCACTCGCCCGCACGCTTTATGGCGAGAGCTACAACAATCTCGGCGAAGGCACGATGGGGGTTGTCCTGCGCGAGCCGATCGGGGTCGTCTCGATCATCACGCCTTGGAATTTTCCCTTCCTGATCGTCGCCCAGAAGCTGCCGTTTGCGCTCGCGGCCGGCTGCACGACGGTGGTCAAGCCGTCTGAGCTTACCTCGGGCTCGACCCTGCTGCTCGGCGAGATCCTGATGGAAGCCGGCGTGCCTGAAGGCGTCGTCAACATCGTCGTCGGTACAGGTCCGGACGTCGGCTCGGTGATGACCAGCCATCCCGACGTCGACATGGTGTCCTTCACCGGCTCGACCGGTGTCGGCAAGCTGACGATGGCAAGCGCTGCCCAGCATTTGAAGAAGGTGTCGCTGGAACTTGGCGGCAAGAATCCGCAGATCGTCTTCCCCGATGCCAATCTTGATGACTTTATCGATGCGGCCGTATTCGGCGCCTATTTCAATGCCGGCGAATGCTGCAATGCCGGTTCGCGGCTGATCCTGCACAAGGATATCGCCAGCGACGTGATCGCGCGCGTCGCCGAGCTGTCCAAAAAGGTGAAGGTCGGCGACCCGCTCGATCCGACAACCCAGGTCGGGGCGATCATCACGCCGCAGCATCTCGAGAAGATCTCGGGCTATGTTTCAGGCGCCTCCAGTGGCGGCGCGACAGTGGCCTTTGGTGGCGGCGCGCTCGACCTCGGCATGGGCCAATACATGACGCCGACCATCCTGTCCGGCGTGACCAAGGACATGGCGGTGGCCCGCGAAGAAGTGTTCGGCCCGGTACTCTCGGTGCTCACCTTCGAGACGACGGCAGAGGCGATCCAGATTGCCAACTCCATCGACTACGGCCTGTCGGCAGGGGTCTGGAGCCAGAGTTTCGACACCTGCATGACCATCGGCCGCAAGGTGCGGGCCGGCACGATCTGGATGAACACCTTCATGGACGGCACGCCGGAATTGCCCTTCGGCGGCTTCCGCCAGTCGGGCCTCGGCCGCGAACTCGGCAAACACGCGGTGGAGGATTACACCGAGATGAAGACCCTCAACATGCATATCGGCCGGCGCACCGGCTGGTGGATGCCGCGCTGAGGGATGGTGATGAAGCAGCTCGGCGCAATCAGCAAGGTGATGTCAGCGTTCGGCGCCATTGGTGCCAAACGGCGGCTGCAGCAGCAACTGCAGGCTGCCGCCGCTGTCGCCGCCGATGCGCTTGAGCAGCATTCGGCCGAGATGTTCGCCGGCGGCGGTCAGATCCTCATAGATTGTGTCGACGCCGGGTTGGATGTCGGTGAGAAGTCGCGACGTCTGCTTGGCGACGATGTCATACTCCCGACCCAGCGTGCTGCCCGCCTCGAGAAGGCCAGTGACGGCGGCCAGCGCCGAGACTTCGCCGGGACAGATCAGTCCGTCGGGCGGATCGTCACCGCGGGCACGGTCGTGGAAATGGTCGCGCACGGCGCTCGCCGGCGAGTCGAGGTCGAGCGCCTCGGGGATCTCGTAGGCGATGCCGGCTTCACGCACCGCGGTCATGAAGCCGTGACGCATGTGCTGGCTGAAGGTCAGCCGGGCAGGTGGCAGGATAATGGTGAGCTTGTTCCGACCCTTGGCGATCAGTCGTTTCCCCGCTTCGTAGGCGAAAGCGAAATTGTCGTAATCGACGAAGGGATGCGGCGTGGAGAATTCGGTTCGGCCGTGGGTGACGAAGGGGAAATCGTTTTCGATCAGCAGGCGGACGCGCGGATCGAGCGGCTCGGTGCGGGTGAAAATCAGCCCATCGGCGAGGTTGTTGCGGACGATATATTGCACCGCCTCGACGTTCGAGGACTTTACGAAGTTCGGCATGACGATGAGGTGGTAGGGCGTGCCCTGCAGCGCATTGGTGATGCCCAGCATGATCGACGTGCCGAAGCCCAGAATTTCCTCGTGAGGGTCGAGCAGCACGCTGATGACATTGGTACGGCCGGTCTTGAGGCGCTGGGCGGCACGGTCGGGGGAATAGCCGATCTCGGCGGCCACCTGGGCGATGCGCTTGCGGGTCTCGTGGTTGATCAGCGGATCGTCGGAGAGCGCGCGCGATACCGTGGTGACCGCAAGGCCGGTGAGGTCTGCAATGGTCCGCAGCGTCGGCTTGCCGGATTTCCGGCCGCTCGTCGGTTTCAAGGTCTCGGTATTAGCCACGCGATCGCACTTCGAAGTCGGAAAAAGTCGGCGAAGACTAACGCGGCTCAGCGGGATGCGCAATGGCGCCTTTGGAAACGTTTCAATTTTTTGGAGAAGCGTTTGCTCGGCCATAAGATCTTAGAAAAAGTGTTATTTTTCAATAGGAAATTAGCTCTATGATTTGCGTAGAAAGCGTTGAAGCAGGCCTTGACTTGCATGTATTTATAACGTTTTAAATTGTGCGAGCGGCGAGAGCCGTGGGAGAAGACGGTCCGGGACAGGGATTGCCGCGGGCTTGGACAAGGCGGGAAACCGTCGAACGATGAACTTGCAAACGGGAGGTACACAATGCGCAAGTTACTGATGACGACTGCAGCAATGGCAATGGTAATGGGCATGGCCGCAGGTGCGGCACGTGCCGCCGACAGCGTGGAAGTGCTGCATTGGTGGACGTCCGGCGGCGAGGCTGCCGCTCTTGACGTCCTCAAGAAGGACCTTGAATCCAAGAATATTTCCTGGACCGACATGCCGGTTGCCGGTGGTGGCGGTACGGAAGCCATGACCGTGCTGCGCGCCCGCGTCACCTCGGGCAACGCTCCGACGGCAGTGCAGATGCTCGGCTTCGACATTCTCGACTGGGCCAAGGAAGGCGCTCTCGGCAATCTCGACGACATCGCCGCCAAGGAAAACTGGGACGCGGTGGTGCCGAAGGCGCTGCAGCAGTTCTCCAAATATGACGGCCACTGGATCGCGGCCCCTGTCAACGTCCATTCGACAAACTGGATGTGGATCAACAAGGCCGCCCTCGACAAGGCTGGCGGCAAGGCGCCAGAGACCTGGGACGAACTGATCGCGATGCTCGACAATTTCAAAGCACAGGGCATCACCGCCGTAGCCGCCGGCGGCCAGGCCTGGCAGGACGCGACGCTGTTCGACGCCGTCGTGCTCTCGTTTGGCGATGACTTCTACAAGAAGGCCTTCATCGATCTCGACTCGGCGACGCTCGGCTCGGACAAGATGAAGGAAGCCTTCGATCGCATGACGAAGCTGCGTTCCTATGTGGACGACAACTTCTCCGGGCGCGACTGGAACCTGGCTTCGGCCATGGTGATAGAAGGCAAGGCCGGCGCGCAGTTCATGGGTGACTGGGCCAAGGGTGAATTCATCAAGGCCGGCAAGAAGCCGGGCGCTGATTTCGTCTGCATCCGCTTCCCGGGTACCCAGGGCGCCGTGACCTTCAACTCCGACCAGTTCGCGATGTTCAAGGTTGCCGACGACAAGGTTGCCGCACAGCTGCAGATGGCCTCGGCGATCGAGAACCCTGTCTTCCAGTCGGCCTTTAACGTGGTCAAGGGCTCGGCTCCGGCGCGTACAGACGTTCCGAACACCGACTTCGACGATTGCGGCAAGAAGGCTATCGCCGACCTCGCCGATGCCGACAAGAACGTCCGCCTCTTCGGTTCCATGGCGCATGGCCATGCCAATCCGGCTGCCGTCAAGAACGCGATCTACGACGTCGTGACCCGCCAGTTCAACGGTGAAATCGACTCCGCGGCTGCGGTCAAGGAACTGGTCGCGGCCGTCGAAGGCGCGAAGTAATCAAGGGATTGGGGCGTGATTGCCCCTCACCCTGACCCTCTCCCCGCTTGCGGGGAGAGGGGAAGCTAGAGGCACGACCGGTGCCACAAGTCCCTTCTCCCCGTAACTACGGGAGAAGGTGCCGGCAGGCGGATGAGGGGCGATCTCTCCTGCTGCCAATGACACGAATTCCAACGGTAGGTCGAACATGGACAGCCGCAGCCGATTGCAGGACCTGTTGCCACGCATCGTCGTGGCGCCGAGCTTCCTCATCATCCTCATCTTCGTCTATGGCTTCATTGCCTATACCGGCTTTCTGTCGCTGACCGACAGCAAGATGCTGCCGTCCTACAATCTCATCGGCTTCGGTAATTACACCAAGCTATGGGCGCTGCCGCACTGGTGGCGGGCGATCAGCAATCTGGCGATCTTCGCCTCGCTCTACATCATCATCTGCTCGGTCCTCGGCCTGATGCTGGCGATCCTGCTCGACCAGAAAATTCGCGCCGAAGGTCTGCTGCGGCCGATCTACCTCTATCCTATGGCGCTCTCCTTCATCGTCACCGGCACCGCCTGGAAGTGGTTCCTCGATCCCGGCATCGGGCTTGAGAACACCATGCATCTCTGGGGCTGGGAGAGCTTTGCCTTCAGCTGGATCAAGGATCGCAACTACGCGATCTATTGCGTGGTGATCGCGGCCGTCTGGCAGTCCTCCGGCTTCGTCATGGCGATGTTCCTCGCAGGCCTGCGCGGCGTCGACAACGAGATCATCAAGGCTGCGCAGATCGACGGCGCTTCGCCCTTCATGACCTATCGCCGGATCATCATTCCGTTGATGCGGCCGGTGTTCTTGTCGGCTTTCGTGGTCCTCGCCCATCTTGCGATCAAGGCTTATGACCTGGTCATCGCGCTGACCGGCGGCGGGCCGGGCCAGGCGACCGAGCTGCCCGCGACCTTCATGTATTCCTACACCTTCACCCGCAATTCGATGGGCATCGGCGCATCGTCGGCGATCGTGATGCTCGCGATGATCTTCTCGATCATCATTCCCTATCTTTATTCCGAAATCCGGCAGGGGAAACGCTGATGAGCGGGCAACCAAATCCACAGAATGTGATCTCGCACGGACTGCTGACCCGGGCGCTGATCTACACGGCACTGATCGTCTTCGCCGTCTACTACATGCTGCCGCTCTATGTGATGGTGGTCAATTCCTTCAAGCCGCTTGAAGAGATCCGCCAGGGTGGCATGCTGAACCTGCCGGGCACCTGGACGATCGAACCATGGCTCTCGGCCTGGTCGACGGCGCAGATCGGTGTGCAGCCCACTGGCCTCAGGCCGTTCTTCATCAACTCGATCCTGATGGTGATTCCCGCCGTCGCAATCTCTACCATGATCGGCGCGCTGAACGGTTATGTGCTGACCAAGTGGTCCTTCAGGGGCTCTAACATCTTCTTCGGCATGTTGTTGCTATCCTGCTTCATCCCGTTCCAGATCGTGCTGATCCCGATGGCCCGCATCCTCGGCATCCTCGGCATTGCCGGCTCGGTCTGGGGGCTGATCATGGTGCATGTCGTCTATGGCATCGGCTTCACGACGCTCTACTTCCGCAATTACTACGAGGCGTTCCCGACCGAACTGGTGCGGGCGGCGCAGATCGATGGCGCGAGCTTCTTCCAGATCTTCTGGCGCATCCTGCTGCCGTCCTCCGGCCCGATCATCGTCGTCTCGGTCATCTGGCAGTTCACCAATATCTGGAACGACTTCCTGTTTGGCGCCTCCTTCTCGGGGGCCACCTCGACGCCGATGACGGTCGCGCTCAACAATCTCGTGAGCTCGTCGACGGGGGTCAAGGAATACAATGTCCATTTCGCCGGCGCGATCCTCGCGGCACTTCCAACTCTCATCGTCTACATCGTCTCCGGCCGCTATTTCGTACGCGGGCTCATGTCCGGCGCCGTGAAGGGATAAGCATCATGTCCTTCCTGAAAATCTCCCATCTACGCAAGTCCTACGGATCGCTCGAAATCCTCAAGGATATCAATCTCGAAATCGACGAGGGCGGCTTCCTGGTGCTGGTCGGTCCCTCGGGCTGCGGCAAGTCCACGCTGCTCAACACGATTGCCGGCCTTGAGCCCATCACCTCGGGTGAGATCTCGATCAACGGTCGCTCGGTCGCCGGCCTGCCGCCATCCAAGCGCGATATCGCCATGGTGTTCCAGTCCTATGCGCTCTATCCCAACATGACGGTGGCGGGAAACATCGCCTTCGGCATGGAGATCCGCGGCATTCCCAAGGAAGAGCGCGAGAAGGCAATCAAGCAAGTCTCGGACATGCTGCAGATCGGCCACCTGCTCGAGCGCAAGCCGAGCCAGCTCTCGGGCGGCCAGCGCCAGCGTGTCGCCATGGGTCGAGCGCTGGTGCGCAATCCGCAGGTCTTCCTGTTCGACGAGCCGCTGTCCAACCTCGACGCGAAACTCCGCGTCGATATGCGGACCGAGATCAAGCGGCTGCACCAGCGGATGAAGACCACCATCGTCTATGTCACCCATGACCAGATCGAGGCGATGACGCTGGCGACCAAGATCGCGGTGCTGAAGGATGGCGTGCTGCAACAGTTCGGCACGCCGGCCGAAATCTACAACAATCCGTCCAACATGTTCGTCGCTGACTTCATGGGATCGCCCGCGATGAACCTGCTGACGGCGACTGTCGAACGCGGCGATGGCGGGATCAGTGTCTCGCTCGAGCGCCCCGAGGGCGGCGCGCTGAAGCTGCCTGCCGGCCAGGCCTCCGATAAGCTGGCGAGCTTCGCTGGCAGGCAGGTCATTTTCGGCATCCGGCCCGAGGCGCTGACTGATCCTGATGGCGCCGACCGCAATGCGCGCCAGCTTGCCGAGGGTGAGTGCCTGATCGAGGTGGTCGAGCCCGCCGGCTCCGACACATTCGCGGTCACCAAGCTCGGAAGTAAGGAAGTCGTGGCGCGGCTGCGCGCCGACGCACGAATCGAAGCCGGACAGACGACCAAGCTTGCTTTCAATCTCGACAAGGCAGTTTACTTCGATCCTACCAGCCAGTTGCGGATTGCTTGAGTTATGGAGACTACGCCTGACATCGTGATCATCGGCTCCGGCATAGGCGGGGCGACAGTCGCCTCGGGACTCGCGGCCTCGGGCGCCAATATTCTTATCCTCGAGGCCGGCGACCATATTGCAGACCAACCGGAAAATCGCGATCAACGCGCCATCTTCCAGCGTGGCCATTTCCGCCCGAAGGAGATGTGGTACGAGCATGAAGGCCAAGCCTTCAATCCCGGCAATTACTACAATGTCGGCGGCAATTCGAAATTCTATGGCGCGGTGCTGGTGCGCTATCGGCGTGAAGACTTCCTCGAAATGAAGCATCGCGAGGGCGTCTCGCCGGCATGGCCGTTCCCCTATGAGGAACTGGAGCCATGGTACAGCCAGGCTGAGCAACTGTTCCAGGTGCGTGGCGTGCTGGGGCAGGATCCGACGGAGCCGCATCATTCGCAGCCCTATCCCTTTCCGCCCGTGCCTGAAGAGCCAGCGATCGCGAGCGTGCGTGCGAAGCTGCAGGCCAATGGCATGCACCCCTATTCGCTGCCGCTTGGCGTCGATATCGAAAAATGGCTCGCCAAGGCAAAAACGCCATGGGACGCCCATCCCAACAGCTTCGACGGCAAGATGGATGCTGAAACGACAGCGCTTGCTTACGCTTTGCAGCATAAGACTGTGACGCTGCAGACGAAGTCGCGGGTGACGCGGCTGGAAACCTCGGCCGATGGCAGTCGGATCGAGACGGTGCATTATCAGCAGAATGGCGAAGCGAAGTCCGTGTCGCCGAAGCTGGTGATCCTGACTGCCGGCGCCGTGCAATCCTCGGTCGTACTGCTGCGCTCGGCCAACGACCGTTTCAAGGCCGGTCTCGCCAATTCCTCCGATCAGGTCGGCCGCAATTTCATGAACCACAATTCGAGCGCGGTGCTGGCAATTTCGCCCTTCTATCGCAACGACTCGATCTATCAGAAGACTTTCGGCTTCAACGATTTCTATCTCTCCGATGGCGAGGGTGGGGCGCCGCTCGGCAATATCCAACTGCTGGGCCGTGTCTCGGGCACGATCCTGAAGGCAAATATGCCCAGCGTGCCACAGTGGCTGCTCAATCAGATATCGGCGCATGCGATCGATTTCTACGCAATGAGTGAGGACATCCCGCATCCCGAGAGCCGGATCACGGTGGATGGCGACAAGATCGTGCTGAAGTGGCACCGGACCAATTGGGATGCCCATCTCGATCTTGTGCGGAAGCTCAGGGCAGTGCTGAAGAAGTCCGGCTTCCCGATCGTGCTGTCGCGGCCATTCGACAAGCGCACGCCGTCGCATCAATGCGGCACGGTCAAGATGGGCAACGATCCGGCGACCTCGCCGCTGGATATCTGGTGCCGGTCCTATGATCATCGGAATCTGTTCGTGGTTGATGCGAGCTGCCTGCCGACCTCGGCCGCGGTCAACCCGGCGCTGACGGTCGCGGCACAGGCGCTCCGCGTCGCGGACTATCTCACGGCGGGGGGGCTTCAGTGATGGGCGAGCGGCCGGTTGCGATCATAACGGGCGGCCGGCGCGGTATCGGCCTCGGCATTGCGAAATCGCTCGCCGCTGATGGTTTCGACATTGCGTTGACCGGGATCGGCGAAGCCGTCCTGGGCGACCGCGCACTTGCGGAACTGAAGGCACTGGGGGCCAATGCCATATATGTCCAGTCGGATCTTGCCCGACTCGATACCCATGGACAGGCTGTGGCCACAGTGCTCGACACCTATGGTCGCGTCGATTGCCTCGTCAACAATGCCGGCATCGCCTCGGTGGTGCGCGGTGACTTCCTCGAAATGACGCCTGAGAATTTCGATACGATCATAGACACTAACCTGCGTGGTACGGTCTTCTTCACGCAAGCCGTTCTGAAGGCGATGCTGACGGGCGAGCAGCGATTCCCGCGGTCGGTGGTCAACATAACCTCGGTTTCCTCGGCGCTGAGCTCGCCCGAACGGCTGGATTACTGCATGAGCAAGGCGGGACTATCTGCCTTTTCACAGGGTCTGGCGCTTCGACTGGCGGAGACCGGCATCGCCGTCTTCGAGGTGCGGCCGGGCATCATCCGCAGTGACATGACGGCGGGTGTGTCTGAGAAATACGACAAGCTGATCGGCGATGGGCTCGTACCTATGAGGCGATGGGGCGAGCCGGGGGACATCGGCGGCATCGTCTCCGGCCTGGCATCGGGGAAATTCGGCTTTGCGACCGGCAGCATCATTGATGCCGATGGCGGCCTGTCGATCGCGAGATTGTGATTTGGGATTGTCCTCACCTTAACCCTCTCCCCGCTTGCGGGGAGAGGGTGCCGGCAGGCGAATGAGGGCGGCCGACTTCTAGGGACCATAGACCATGACCTATGACTACATCATCACTGGCGCCGGCCCAGCGGGTTGCGTGCTCGCTAATCGCTTGACCGAAGACCCATCCGTGAAGGTCCTGCTGCTTGACGCTGGCGGCGGCGACTGGAATCCGCTGTTCCACATGCCGGCCGGCTTTGCCAAGATGACCAAGGGCGTGGCGAGCTGGGGCTGGGAGACCGTGCCGCAGAAGCACATGAAGAACCGTGTGCTGCGTTATACCCAGGCCAAGGTGATTGGCGGTGGCTCGTCGATCAACGCCCAGCTCTATACGCGCGGCAACGCCGTAGACTACGACCTCTGGGCGTCCCAGGATGGCTGTGAAGGCTGGGACTATCGCTCGGTCCTGCCCTATTTCAAGCGCGCCGAGGATAATCAACGGTTTGCCGATGATTACCATTCCTATGGTGGGCCTCTGGGTGTCTCGATGCCTGTTTCGGCACTGCCGATCTGCGATGCCTATATCCGTGCCGGGCAGGAACTCGGCATTCCCTACAATCACGACTTCAATGGTAAGCAGCAGGCGGGCGTCGGTTTCTACCAGCTCACTCAACGCAACAGGCGCCGTTCGTCCGCCTCGCTCGGCTATCTATCGCCGATCAAGGATCGCAAGAATCTGACGATCAAGCTCGGCGCCCGTGTTGCCCGCATCGTGCTGGAAGGCAGCCGCGCCATCGGCGTTGACGTCGTGACGTCATCAGGCAGCGAGATCATTCGCGCCGATCGTGAGGTTCTGGTGTCCTCCGGCGCGATCGGATCGCCGAAGCTGCTGCTGCAATCGGGCATTGGGCCGGCGGACCATCTCAAGTCCGTCGGCGTTCAGGTCCATCACGACCTGCCCGGTGTCGGCAGCAATCTGCAGGATCACCTCGATCTGTTCGTCATCGCGGAATGCACAGGCGACCACACTTATGACGGAGTCGCCAAGCTTCACCGAACTCTTTGGGCCGGGCTGCAATATGTGCTCTTCCGGACCGGACCTGTGGCATCGAGCCTCTTCGAGACCGGCGGCTTCTGGTATGCCGACCCGCAGGCACGCTCGCCCGATATCCAGTTCCATCTCGGCCTTGGCTCCGGCATCGAGGCCGGCGTCGAAAAGCTAAAGAACGCTGGCGTCACACTCAACTCGGCCTATCTCCATCCTCGTTCGCGCGGCACAGTGCGCCTGAAGTCTTCGGACCCTGCAGCGGCGCCGCTCATCGACCCCAACTACTGGTCGGACCCGCATGATCGGGTGATGTCGCTGGAGGGCTTGAAAATAGCGCGTGAAATCTTCCAGCAGGCGGCGCTGAAGCCTTATATTCTTGCCGAGCGGCTGCCGGGAGGGAAGGTGCAGACGGATGAGGAACTGTTCGACTATGGCTGCGCCAATGCCAAGACCGACCATCATCCGGTCGGAACCTGCAAGATGGGCACGGATTCCATGGCCGTCGTCGATCTCGACCTGCGCGTGAGGGGGCTTCAGGGCTTGCGCGTCTGCGATAGTTCCGTCATGCCTCGCGTGCCCTCGTGCAACACCAATGCGCCGACCATCATGGTGGGCGAGAAGGGTGCCGACATCATCCGCGAGCGGGAGCCATTGCCGCGCGCGGTCTTCGCCCATGAACGCAACGACCAGCGGCCCCGCGCCCGCGCCGATATCAGGTGAGATCATGATCAGACATTGCGTGTTCCTCCGCTTCCGCAGCGACCTGCCGCAGGCCGAAAAGGACGGTATCTGGGCCGATCTCGCGGCATTGAAGACGATGATATCAGGTTTCGTCGCGCTTCATATCGGCCCCAATGTCAGCCCTGAGGGACTGGGCAAGGGCTTCGCCGAGGGCTTCATCATCGATTTCGACGGGCCGGCGGCGCGCGATGCCTATCTTGTCCATCCGGACCATGTCAGACTTGGCGGCCGCATCGTCGCTGCGCTGGAAGGTGGCGTTGAAGGTGTCCTGGTCTACGATCTCGAAATCTGACCATGATCACCACTCCCGCACTTGGTGATCCTCGCGCGTTCCTTGTTTCGCTCTTCGAAACGGCCGTGCGCGCTGCCGATCCGCTCGAAGCGATCAGGGCACATCTGCCGGCGCGGCCCAAGGGTCGAACCGTGGTCATCGGCGCCGGCAAGGCGGCGAGCCAGATGGCGGCGGCTTTTGAGAAACTGTGGTTGGGGCCCTATGAGGGTGTGGTCGTGGCGCGCCACGGGCCGATAGAGAAAACAGAGCATATCAAGGTTCTGCAATCGGCCCATCCAGTGCCGGACGAGGCCGGTCTTGTTGGCTCACAGGCGCTGCTTGATGCGGTCAAGGGTTTGACCGAGGACGATCTGGTCATTGCGCTCATCTCCGGCGGCGGCTCGGCCCTGCTTCCGGCGCCGCCCGAAGGACTGACGCTGGCTGACGAAATCGCGGTCAACAAGGCGCTCCTGGCCTCGGGTGCGCCGATCTCGGCAATGAATACCGTGCGCAAGCATGTCTCGCGCATCAAGGGCGGCCGGCTGGCAAAGGCGGCTTTCCCGGCTCGTGTGGTGAGCCTCGTCGTTTCCGATGTCCCGGGCGACAATCCGGCCTTTGTAGCGTCCGGTCCGACCGTGCCGGATGCGGGTTCGGCCGAGGAGGGGCTCCGCATCGTTGCCGACTATCGCATGTCTTTGCCCTATAATGTCATTCTTCACTTGCGGAGCGAGGCTGCCGCTGCGCCGAGGCCGGATGATAGTGCATTCACCCGCAACGAGGTTCGTGTCATCGCCTCCGCTCGTGTTTCGCTGGAATCTGCTGCGGAGGAAGCAAAGCGCCAGGGCGTCGAGGCCATGATCCTCTCCGACCAGATCGAGGGTGAGGCACGCGATATCGGCAAGATGCACGCGGCTCTCGCCCGGGAGGTCGCGTTGCGCGATCGTCCTTTCACCAAACCGGTGGTTATTCTCTCCGGCGGCGAGACGACGGTGACGATCATGGATATTTATGGCAAGGGTGGGCGCAACAGCGAATTCCTGCTGTCCTTCGCGCTGGATATCGAAGGCGTGGACAGCATCACCGCGCTGGCCGCCGACACTGATGGAATCGACGGCTCGGAAGACAATGCCGGTGCCTTTGCCGACGGCGGTACGGCCGCGCGTATCCGCAAGGCGGCCGGCGATCCACGCAGCTTTCTCGCACGTCACGACGCGTGGTCGGCTTTCCATGCCGCCGGCGACCTCTTCGTGCCGGGTCCGACCGGCACGAATGTCAATGATTTCAGGGCGATCCTGATCCGTTGAGGCAGGGTCTCACGTGCCGAAAAGCAGACGGATGCCTTCCTCGTTCAACAACGGTAGCGCGTCCTTGAGCGGTATCCTGACGACATCATCCGTGCAGGCAAAGATGACATGCGGTAAATCCTTCAGATTGAAGACCAGTTCATCCTTGGTGAAATAGACGCCGAGATTAGTCTGAACTAGATCGTCCATGACGCAGTCGTTCTCGACAGAAACGTCGGACTTGTTCCGGCGATCATTGATGAACTTGACCAGTTCCACATTCGGGCTGTACTTCACATAGTCGTCTTTATCGACCTTTGCCGGATCAACCTCTTCGCCGTCGGAATTCCTCAGGACAAAACCCTTGAGCAGGCTCTCGGCCACCACAGGCTGGCCGGTTTTGACATCGGCAAAACGGCGGTTGATGAAGTGATTTGGATAGGCGCCGCCGCAATAGAAGCTGCCACTCTCCGAGATGCCGAGCAGGCGCGTCGACAGGTAATCGACGGACACATTGGCGCCGTCCCAGAAGCCGTTGCTGCCGTCGCTCTCGCTGCCAAACCAGCCATAACCGAGGTAGAGCTTGGACTTGCAATAATAGGGGTTGAACTGGAATTGCAGCCATTGCTGCCTGAGATAGGTGTTGATGGCGGCGGTGTCGGCGCCCGGCAGCTTGACGATCGTGGGGTAGGCAGTCGCCGTGAAGGGATCGGTGTCCATGCGGATCGTGGCACCGTCGAACGGCGTTTCCGGTCCCTGCTTCACGGGATGGTCGAACTTGAGGAAGTCGTAGAGCAGGTCCTTTGGCGTGATCGTCGACGTCGCATCGCGCGCGGCGCTGGAGGGATCGAGATCATCGACATTCTCGCCCGTGCTGTCGCCCAGCGATCGGCTACCGACGAGTGTGAGCGAGATCGGCAAGGACTTGCCCGATTTGCGGTCCTTCCAGGTGCCCTTGAGACGCTGGCCGTCCTTGTCGCTGGTCAACGTCCAGTCGGCGCCGATGGGCGGCTGTTCGAGGATATCGCCCGCTGCGTTCTTGCAGATCTTTTCATTGCAGGGCGCTTCTTCCTCGATGGTTATGCCGTCATCGAGACTGCGCGTGCCATGCAGCGGAATATCGACTCCCTTCGACAGATAGGAATAGCGCGCCGCGAAGTCGCCGCTGTCCGTGCCTTCCGCCATTTCGACGATGATCGGAATTCTGCCGATCGTGCCCTTGTAGGTGGTGGCCTCCGCGGCAAGAGCCGAAGTGGCGGAGAGAAGGGTAATGGCAAGGGAGATGCGCAGGCGCATGAAAGCTCCATCGGGCGGGGCAGGGTTGCAGGTTTGGCGGCAAGGTCACTGATCGACCGTCCCATAGGCGGTACGGTTGGCGTGCAGCGCTTATTTCACGCCGGATGTGGAAATATGTTTGGGGAAGACCGCAGCGACATACTCTATCGCGGCACCGAGCGCCCGTTCACGAGTCAGGCCGTCATTCATCATCAGCCGGAACCAAAGGCCTTCCATCATCGAGCAAATGCCGAGCGCCATCGGTTCGGCGTCATAGGCATAACCGCCATCGGCTTTCAACTCAGTGCAGAGTTCGACGAATGTCTGCTGATAGTTCTGATCGCTCGCGCCACAGAGCGCCTGATAGGTCGGCCGGGACTTGGCCTCGCCCCAGAATGCGCACCAGGCAGCGAGCTTCCGCTTGGTGCAGATCTTGCGGTCGAAATCGGCGTTGACCAGGGACCAGATCTTGTCGGCCGCGCCGGGGCCAGCCTTTTCCAGAGCGGCATTCCAGTGGTTGGCATACTCGTCCGACATGAACTGTAAGGTCGAGATGAGCAGCTTTTCCTTGCTCTCGAAATGGAAATTGACGATGCCGCGCGACAGGCCCGCCCCATCGGCGACATTGGCGAGCGTGGTGTCGGAATAGCCGCGCTTGGCGAGCGAGTCGATCGTCGCCTCTATGAGCTGCTGCTGGCGGGTTTCCTTGGATGCCTTGCGGCTTTTCCGCTCGCCGCCGAGATCCGGGACAATGTTCATTGCGTGGTCAGTTTCCCGTCGTTCCCAGCCGTTTGGTGAATCAAACTGCGGGCTTGGTTGCACTCAGATGCGTAGGACAATGCTCACCGCTGTCAAGAACCTTTTGCATGGCCGTCCAGGTGCGGAGGTTCTTCTCCACGAAGGCCTTGCTGGTGATCCTGACTGCCTCGTCATATAGTTCGGTCTTCAGGCGGTTCAATTCGCGCCGCGCCTCCTCGCGATACCAGGCATTGCGGCTCTCGGTGCGTACGTCCATGAAGCCGGCGCCTGCCATTGCCTGCTGGTAACGTTTCGGCGAGGCCATTCCAAAGGACAGACCTTCGGCCTCGATGTAATCCTTCATATCCTGCGATAGTTCCCCGTCATGACCGACCAGCCAGTCGGAAGCGGCAAAGATCCCGCCCGGTCGCAGCACGCGGAAGATTTCGGCGAAGATCCCGTCCTTATCGGGGATATGGACCATCGCATCCTTGGAGAAGACGACATCGAAGCTGCCGTCCTCGAAGGGTAGGCGGCCGGGTGAAGCTTGGACGAAATCGACGCGGTCGCTGAGTCCTGCCTCGGCCGCGCGGCGCGTTGCTTCGCGGATCACGGGCTTTTCGACGTCGAAGCCAGTGATCGAACGGGGCGAGAAACGCTTGGCGATGTGCAGCGTGATACCGCCGGAGCCGCAGCCGATGTCCAGCATGTCTTTGCCCGCGATAGGGAAGCGCTCAAGCACCCGGTCGACCTCCGCCGGGCCGCCGGGCGAGAGATAGCCGTCGCCCCAGAGCAGTTCGAGGAATCGCATATGGACGTCGTCATATTCCGGTTCGGCTTCGGTCATGCTGCGGCTCTCCATTTCCTCATTGGTCGCTTGCGTTGTGTTGCAGAAATAATATCGCAAATTCAGTTAATTGCAATGTTCTGACTGAATGTTCATTCAAAATATCTGGACAAGATTGGTCGGCCTGTGGCAGTTTCCGGTCAGATAACGGGGAACGACAATGAAAACATATGACGCCGTGATCATTGGAGGCGGCCACAACGGTCTCGTCACAGCCAGCTATCTGCAGCGGGCAGGGCTTGAGGTCTGCGTGGTCGAGAAGAACGATTGGGTCGGCGGCGCTGCCGTCAGCCGCGAACTCACGCCCGGGGTCACATATTCCAACTGTTCCTATGTCTGTTCGCTGTTCCGTCCCGAGATCATGCGCGATCTCGAACTGCCGAAGCATGGCCTGCAGATCGTCGGCTATGAGGGCGGCGCCGTCCTGACGCGCGACGGCGGCTATCTCGCCTCCTATCGTGACCATAACCAACATCGCCGCGAATTCGCTCGCTATTCGCCGCGCGACGGCGAGGCCTATGAGCGCTATGCCCGCGACGTGACGCGCCAGTGCCGGTTCATCCAGCCGCTCCTGATGCGCACCGCACCCGATCCGTTCTCCTACAAGCCGCGCGATATCGGCGAGCTGCTGTTCCTCGCCAAGAAGATCGGTGAGTTCAGCCCGGAACAGCTGGCGCTGACGCTGCGCTTCTGGACGATGTCGATCTCCGATTTCCTCGATGAGTATTTTGAGACCGATGTCGTCAAGGCCTATCTGGCTCTATCAGGCATCATCGGCACGGCGCTCGGCCCGATGTCGCCCGGCACGGCTTACGTCCTGCTGCATCACTATATGGGCGAGGTTGATGGCTCGGTCGGCGCATGGGGCTATGCCCGCGGCGGCATGGGCGCGGTGACGCAGGCGCTGTCGCGGAGTTTCCAGGCTTCAGGCGGCACGATCCGCACCGGCTCGGCAGTCGATAAGGTCATCGTCAAGAATGGTCGCGCGACCGGCGTGGCGCTCGCTTCGGGCGACGAAATCCTCGGCAAGCTCGTCATCTCCAATGCCGACGTCAAGCGCACCTTCCTTAAGCTGGTCGACGAGAAAGACCTACCGGAAAAGTTTGTACAACGCGTCAAGCATTTCAAGATGCGCGGCTCCTCGGGCAAGGTGAACATCGCGCTCGACGGTCTTCCGGAATTTCCGGCGCTGCCGAAAGGTTCGACCTGCATCAAGGGCGACCTGCATTTCACGGACTCCGTCGAGCGCATCGAACGCGGCTATGACGACTGGAAGGCCGAGCGCTGGTCGGCTGATCCGTTCCTCGATGCGATGATCCCGACCACGCTTGACCCGACCATGTCCCATCCGGGCAAGCATTTCATGAGTTGCTTCGTGCAGTACTGCCCGCCGAAAGTGGAAGGCCGGGATTGGACGGATGCCAACCGCGATGGCTTCGCCGAATCCGTGGTCAGCCAGATCGCCGAATATTCGCCCGGCTTCCGCGACCGTATCCTGCATATGGAAGTACGCACGCCGCGTGAGCTGGAAGCCGAAGTTGGCCTGACCGAGGGCAACATTTTCCAGGGTGAGCTGACCTTCGACCAATTGCTGTTCAACCGCCCGGTGCCCGGCTATGCGCAATATCGCAGCCCGATTGACGGGCTCTATATGTGCGGCTCATCGACCCACCCGGGTGGCGGCGTGATGGGCGCCCCCGGCTACAACGCCGCGGCCGAAGTGCTGCGCGACCTCAAGATGACACGCCAACATATGAGCCCCGCCCATGAAGTCCTTTGACGCCATCATTATCGGCGGCGGCCACAATGGTCTCGTCGCTGCCGGACTGCTCGCCAAGGCGGGCAGGAAGGTCATCGTGCTTGAAGCCTCTGACGCGGTCGGCGGCGGTGCGCGGACGCGCGAATTCCATCCCGGCTACAGGGCGAGTGGGCTTGCCCATATCGTCAACCGGCTCGCGCCGGAGGTGATCTCCGAACTCGGGCTTGATACGTCGCTGTTCACCTCCGAGATGGCGCCGACCGTGGTGCTCGATGCGAACAGCGGCCCGGCTGTTCTTCGCGGTGCTTATGGCGAAAGCTTCGACGGTGTTTCGCCCACCGAAGCCGCGGCTTTCGGCAGAATGCGCAGCAAGCTGATGATGCAGGCGGGCATTCTCGGCCGCTTCCTCGGCAAACGTCCTCCGCGTCCGGGCGAGGCAGGTCTCGGTGAACTTTTCGACCTCGGCATGACGGGCCTCAGCCTCATCGGCAAGGGTCGCGACGAGGCGCGCGACTTCGCCCGCATGGCGCTGATGAATGTCGCCGACGTCGCCGATGAGTATCTCACCGACAACAGGCTGAAGGCGCTGATCGCCTTCGATGCGGTGCTTGGCATCCATCTCGGCCCGCGTTCGCCGACGTCGCTGCTCGGTCTCTACTATCGGCTGACCGGTACGGCACTCGGTGCCAAGGGCGGCCAGTTCCTGCCGCGTGGCGGCATGGGCTCGCTGGCCTCGGCGCTGGAGCAGGCGGCGCGCAACCATGGCGCGGAAATCCGGCTCAACGCGCCGGTTTCCCGTATTCTATCCGATCGTGGCAAGGTTCAGGGCGTGGTGCTTCAAGGCGGCGAGGAACTGCGTGCGGCGCTGGTCGTCTCGGCGATCCATCCGGTGGCGACGCTGCGCAATCTCGTTGCGCCGGGCGAGGTCGATACGCATCTGTCGATGAGCCTCAAGCATGTCCGAAGCAAAGGCGATGCGGCCAAGCTGCATCTCGCGCTCTCGAAGGTGCCGGACTTCAAGGGTGTCTCTGCCGGCGACCTCAAGGGACGGCTGGTGATTGCGCGTTCGGTGCGGCATGTCGAGGAAGCCTTCAACCCCTCGAAATATGGCGAGTTCTCGCCGGATCCGGTGATGGAATTCACCATCCCGAGCCTTGCCGATGCATCTTTCGCACCCCCGGGCGGTGCAGTGCTTTCGGCGGTGGTGCAATATTCACCCTACGATCTCCGCGAAGGCTGGGAGGTCGGCAAGCCGAAATTCATGGCCGCGATCATGGCGACGCTGGAGCAATATGCGCCCGGCATCGGCGAGACCGTGGTGGCGAGCGAATTGCTGACGCCCGTCGATATCGAGCGGCAGTTCCGCATGCCGGGTGGTCACTGGCATCATGGCGAATTGCAGGTCGACCAGCTGCTGCTCAACCGGCCGACCTTCGGCGTTTCGGGTTATGATACGCCGCTCGAGGGCCTCTACCTCGCCAGCGCCGGCTCGCATCCCGGCGGCGGCATTTCCGGACTTCCGGGTCGCAATGCGGCGCGGCACATTCTCTCGCGGAGGGCGGCATGAACCAGATTTCTCTGCAGATCGGCAAGCGTGGCGGCGATGTGCTGACGCCGCTCCTCGAAACGCCGTTTCATCCGCGGCTCGAAGCGCTGAATATCAACAATGACTGGTATGCCTGGTCGGGCTTCAAGGCGCCGACGACGCTGTCGGACGAGGAGCTCGAATATTTCGCGATCCGCTCGACGGCTGCTTTGTTCGATATCTCGCCGATGACCAAGTATTGGATCGAAGGGCCGGATGCGGAGGCCTTCTGCAATCGGCTGACCTTGCGCGATGTGCGGAAGCTGGGCATCGGCCGCGTCCACTATACAGCCTGGTGCGACGACAACGGCCATGTGCTTGACGACGGCACGCTGTTCCGGCTCGGTCCGCAGCTTTTCCGCCTCTGCTCGCAGGAGCGGCATCTGCCCTGGCTGCTCGACAGCGCCGAGGGTTATGATATCAAGGTCACCGACGAGAGCACCGAGATTGCCGGCCTTGCGCTGCAAGGTCCGGTCAGCTGGGTCGTGTTGCGCGATGCGGGCTTCGAGGGCGTGGAAAAGCTCAAGCCGTTCCAACTGGCAGATTTCCCGCATGATGGCGGCAGCGTGACCATCTCGCGCACCGGCTTTACCGGCGATCTCGGCTATGAGGTCTTCTGCCATCGCGATCAGGCGCTCGGGCTCTGGGATCGTCTCTGGGAATCCGGCAATCGCAACCGCATGCGGGCGATCGGCTATGCGGCGCTCAATCATGCACGCACCGAGGCAGGCTTCATCGTCGCCAATGCCGAATTCGTCACCTCGGAGACGGCGCTCCGGGAAGACCGCCTGCGCCTGCCCGACGAGATCGGGCTGGACTGGATGATCGATCTCGAAAAGCCGAACTACAACGGTCGCCGTGCGATCATGCGGGCGCGAGAGAAGAAGACGCTGAAGCATATCCTCGTCGGCCTTGAAGTCGAGGGCAACGTCGCCGGACCCTTGTCGCTGATTTATCATCGCAGACGAAAGGAAGCCGGCATCGTTACGGCCTCGGCCTGGTCGCCGATCCTCAAGAAGAATATCGCCATCGCCAGCCTGACGCGGCCCTATGGCGACCGGATCGTCGATGATCTCTGGGTCGAGATCTATGCGCTCCGCGAGCTGCAATACAGCAAGATGATGAAGCGGGTGAAGATCGTGCCACGCCCTTTCCTGAAGCTCGATCGGCGCGGGGCCAATCCGCCTGGCATTGCGTAAGCCATGACCCATGAAGACAGGGAAAATTGGGGATTGATTTTGACGCCGGCCGGCGAGGAATGGTCGGGCCGCGCTCGCTATGCGGCGGCGATGTATTTTTTCCGCAAGGACGAGATGAGCGCCGAAGTGCTGGAGATCTACCGTATCTGTTCTCGCATCGACCACGAAGACGCGGTCGACGCACTGAAGGCCTACAAGATGGGTCAGGCCTGGATCGAGAAGGTCGAAGAGAAGCGTGCAGAACTTGCCGGCACGGCGGAAAGCAAGGGCTGATGGCATTGCCAAGACTGCTGCCGTCTGCGATATTGACTGAACGGGCATTCAATATAGTGGCAAGATAAGTTTGAAAAACATTGTCTTGCATGACTAATGATAGAATGAATGGAGGCTGCGATGGCTGCCAAGCGCGACTATGACGATCTGAACGACAACAGCCCGGATGGCGTCTACGCGATGGCGGAGCAGCATCTCGTTCAGCCCTGGCCGGTGTCGGGCTCGATAGGCGCCGAGGCGCGAGGCTTCATTGAGAGCGGCGATGGCATCTATGTCACCGACCATACCGGCAAGCGGCTGATCGACGGCCCTGCCGGGATGTGGTGCGTCAATGTCGGCCACCGCAACAAGGAAATCGCTCAGGTGATGTTCGACCAGGCGATGGCGCTGAGCTATAATTCGCCCTGGTACACGACCAACCAGCCGTCCGCGGTGCTGTCCAAGCGACTTGCTGACCACGCGCCCGAGGGTGTCGGCCATGTCTTCTACACGACGGGCGGTTCGTCGGCCGTGGAGACGGCGTTGCGCTTCATGCAGTTCTACAACAATGTGAAGGGCCGGCCGGAGAAGAAGCTGATCGTGTCGCGCGAGGGCGCCTATCACGGCTCGACCTATCTGTCGGGCTCGCTCAACGGTCGCCCGCGCGATCACGACTGGATGGATTCGGCGCGCGAGCAGGTACTGAAGCTGACCTGCCCGAACCCGTTCCGCCGCCCCGCTGGCATGACCGAGGCCGAGTTCACCGACTTCCTCGTCGAGGAATTCCGGGCGCTGATCGAGAAGGTCGGTGCGGAGAAGATCGGCGCCTTCATCGGCGAGCCGATCATGGCCTCGGGCGGCGTCATCGTGCCGCCCAAGGGCTACTGGCCGCGTATGCGGGAGCTTTGCGCGGAGAACGACATTCTTTTTATCATGGATGAAGTCGTCACCGCCTTTGGCCGTCTCGGCCATGTCTTTGCCGCCGAAGACGTGTTCGGCGTCAGGCCCGACATGATCACCTTCGCGAAGGGGGTCACGTCGGGCTATTTTCCTCTCGGCGGCGTGATGATCGCCTCGCGCCTCTTCGAGGAACTGCGCCAGTCCAACCACAATGACGCGATGTTCGCGCATGGCCTGACCTATTCGAGCCATCCTGTTGGATGCGCCGTGGCGCTCAAGAATCTCGATCTGCTCGAGGAAGGCCTGCTCGACCATACGCGCACGATCTCCAGCCACTTCCAGAGCCGGCTCAAGGCACTCGAGGACCTGCCGCTGGTGGGTGAGGTGCGCGGCGTCGGCCTGATGGCCGGGATCGAATGCGTCGCCGACCATGTGAGCAACAATCCGCTCGCCCTCGATCTCGAAGTCGGCAAGCGTATCGACAAGCATTGCCAGGAAATGGGCCTGCTGGTGCGGCCGCTGATCAATATGTGCGTGATGAGCCCGCCGCTGACCATCAATGCCGCCCAGATCGATGAGATGGCCGACATCCTGCGCAAGAGCATCGTCATCACCCAGGACGAACTGGTGCGCGAAGGGTTGTGGAAGGGCTGAGGCCCTTCACGTCCTCGACGGCAAGAGAATAATCGCGCTGCCCACGAGGCAGACGGCGAGCCCGGTCAGATCCCACCTGTCTGGGCGTTGTCCTTCCATCAGCCAGAGCCAGAGAATGGATGCGGCAATATAGACGCCGCCATAGGCCGCATAGGCCCGGCCCGCGGCGTCGCTTGGCACAAGGGTCAAGAGCCAGGCGAAGAGTGCCAGCGACACCATGCCTGGCGCCAGCCAGAACGGGGACCTGTCGAGCTTGAGCCAGGCCCAGAAGGCAAAGCATCCGGCGATTTCGGCGAGGGCTGCGGCGGCATAGATGAGGTAGGTCATGCCTCAGACTGGCATGCCCTACCGTCGAATTCCAGTGCTTGGATCAGCTGCGCATCTGCGCATTCACCTCGGCCACTTCCTTCTCGTCCGGCGCCTTTTCCAGCGTCATGACCGGCAGCACGCGGCGCAGATGTTCGTGATGTGTCCGCACGCCATATTCGAGGTCGGAGAGATAGAAGTTGCCAAAGCTCTTGGATGCCATGGCTTCGTTCGACCAGATGGTGAGCTGGACGTCTTCCGACAGCGTGTCGCGATCGATGCGCATCTGGAGATAACGCGCCGCTTCCTGCTCGCGGGTCTCGTCGCGATAGCGATAGACGGCGCCTCGCAGCATGGTCTCGGTCCGGGAGATCGGGAATTCCTGGTAGAACTGCACGGTCTCCGGCGTCACCGCGATCACGCAATTCGGGAACAGGCCATAATAGATCCAGGCCTTCTTCAGCCGTTCCGGCAGGCGCGGATTGTCCTGGCTGATCCTGACGTAGTTGCGCACGCTCCAGCGGCGGCCGGCATGCGGGTTGTAGGTGGCGAACGAGCGGCAGATGCCGTCGACGAAGGGTTCGTCGTAATAGGTCTGGCCGTAGAGGTCCTGCAGCGCCGGATGGGCCATGGCGACATGATAACCCTCATTGTCGACGTCGCGGACCGACTTCCAGTTGACCGGCGTCGTCTGGGTGAAGATCTCGCCTGCGGGCACCATGGTTTCGGACTGGTAATGGCGAAGCTCGTCGGCAAAAGGTGCCATGATCTCGGCCACCGAGCCCTGCTGACCCTTGGCGAAGCGAATAAAGACGAAGCCCATCCAGACCTCGGTATCGAGCGCCGTCAGGCCGAATTCGACCTTGTCGAGCGGCGGGAAGGAATTGGGGCGCGACGGGCCGCGCAGCGTACCATCGAGATTGTAGACCCAGCCGTGGAATGGACAGACCAGCGCGTTGCGGCACTTGCCCTTGTCGTCGGCGACAAGCCGCGAGCCGCGATGCTTGCAGATATTATGGAAGCCGCGGACCTCGCCGTCCTGGCCGCGCAGGATCAGTGCCCGCTCGCCGACGATGTCCATCGTCAGATAGTTGCCGGGTTCCGGCAGGTCGGAGATGTGGCAGGCAATCTGCCAGTGCTCGCGGAAGACATGCTGCTTTTCGAGTTCCAGCATGGCGTCGGAATGATAGGTCCAGCCGGGCAAGCCGCGGCGGTCCCAATCATTCGGGATGCTCAAATCGCGGACAATCTCGTTCATGGCGGACCTCATTATTTGCTGAATGTTCATTCAATATAATCATATTTCGCGTTCTTTTGCAATATGTTGTCGATATTGTAAAGAGTTTGATAGGCAATTTCTGAGGAGCCTAAAAAACCTCGCAGCCTCAAGAGGATGCGCAGGATCCGGCGTAAGACCCTCGTTGCAGGTTACGTGCATGACGCCAAATTTTCTGTGATCAGTCCTGCCGGGCGGCTTGTTCCAGCAGCCAGTCGCGGAACAGCGTCGCCTCGGGCTTCGGCCGTTTCTGGCTCTCGGGCTGGACGACGTAGTGCCCCTCGGCGATCGGCAGCGCCATATCGACGAACTTCACCAACCGGCCGCTGGTGATGTAGGAGTGGGCGAGGCGTTCGAGCACGATGGCCGGGCCGATGCCGGCAGAAGCGAGTTCGAGCGCGGAGATCGTCGTGTCGATATTAATGCCGGCAGGCTGGATGAAGCTCAGCCCCGCCTGTTGTGCGAGCTTCTTCCAGAGATCCTCATAGCCGGTATCGTGGATCAGCAGGTTGCGGCTCATGACCCACGCGAGCCTTGAAGCATCATCTTCACCTTGCACCATGGAGGGCACGCAGAGGGGGATAACTCTGTGGGACAGGATGAGCGCCGAGCGGAAACCGGGCCAATTGCCATCGCCGAAGCGGATATCGATGTCAGAAGTTTCGTCCTGCTGGGTCGGTGCCCAGACGATCGTCGAGATACGCAGCGATATCTCCGGCCACTTCGCCCGAAAGTCGGCGAGACGCGGTGCAAGCCACAGCGCGATGAAGGAAACGGGTCCTCGAATGGAAAGTGTTCGCTTGCCGACTGGCCCGAATAGCCCAGCCGTGGCGGCCGCGAGTTCGTCGAAACTGTTGCGCAGCGGTGGCAGGTAGGCCGCACCCTTCTCGGTAAGGCGCAGGCTGCGCGGCAGCCGCTCGAACAGCACGACGCCGAGATGCTTTTCCAGCGAGCGGACCTGATGGCTGACGGCTGCCTGGGTGAGGTTCAACTCAGTGGCGGCGAGCGTAAAGCTCTGGTGGCGGGCAGCGGCCTCGAAGGCGCGCAGCCAGGCGAGCGGCGGCAGTTGATAGCCTGCAAAGGCATTGTGATTGTTCATTCTGTCCGCCGGGTCGGGCCGTTTCGGCGCGGACTGTAACCAGAGATCGGTCATTCCGCTAGGCCTCCCTGTCTTCGAGCAACCAGGCAGCGGCGCGGGCGGCTACCATCATGGTTGGGGCATTGGTATTGCCCGACATGACCGCCGGGAAAACGGAGGCGTCGGCCACGACGAGACCATCGACACCGTGGACCCGAAGGCGCGCGTCGACCGCGGAGCTTGCGGGGTCGGCGCCCATCCGCGCGGTGCCACAGGGGTGGTAGACCGTGCCGGAGCGATTGCGGAAGTCGTTGGTCAGTTCCGCATTGCTTTGCACGGAAGGGCCGGGGACGAGTTCCTCTGCCGTGATATCTGCCAGCGCCGGCTGGGCGGCGATGCGGCGGATCAGCTTGACGCCCGCTAGCATCACCGTGGCGTCTTCAGCCTCGCCATAGGCGTTGGCGCGGATTTCGGGATGTTCGAAAGGATTGATCGAGCGGATTAGGATGCTGCCCCGCGCCTTAGGCCGTGTGCTCGACAGGCCGATCGCGTAGCCGGGGAAGGGGTCGGGTTCCGTCAGCGGCCGGGTGCCGGCTTTTGCCGTGACGGTGCTGACCGCCTGGAAATAGAGCTGGACATCGGGACGATCGAGCTCGGGCCGCGAGCGGACGAAGCCGCCGCCCTGGTTGAGGCTGAGGCTGAGGGGGCCCTGCCCAAAAAGCAAAAAGTCCAGCCCGTGACGCAGCTTGCCCCACCAGGATCCGAGTTGCTGGTTGATGGTCGGCACTTTGGCAAGGAAGGTGTAGTTGATGCCGAGATGATCCTGCAGGTGACGACCGACGGCGGGGCTGTCACTGATGACATCGATGCCGAGCGAACGAAGGTGGCCGGCAGGGCCGATGCCGGAAAGTTGCAGCAGTTGCGGGGTATTGACGGCGCCGGCAGCGAGGACAACCGACCGGCGTGCGGTGAGCCGGCATCTCCGGCCGCGACGGTCGACCTCGATGCCGCTCGCGCGCTTGCCTTCGAACAATATCCTTGTCGCCTGCGCCTCGGTGATCAGCGTAACGTTCTTCCGCTTCAGCGCCGGCCGCAGGAAAGCCTTTGCGGCCGACATGCGCCAGCCGCCCATGGTGTTGATCTGGTAGACGCCGACGCCTTCCTGGGTGGCGCCGTTGAAATCCTTGTTGTAGGGGAAACCTGCCTGCTGGCCGGCAGCCAAGAAGCGGTCGGTCAGCAGTTGCGGGCGATGGGTACAGTCAGTGACATGGATCGGGCCGCCCGTGCCGCGATAATGGTCGGCGCCGGCTTCGTTGTCCTCCAGCGCCTTGAAGGCCGGCAGCACATCGTCATAGCGCCAACCCGGTACATCCCATTCGTCATAGTCACGCCGGTCGCCGCGGATCCAGACCATGGCATTGATCGAACCGGAGCCGCCAAGCAGTTTGCCGCGCGGCCAGAAATCGCGCTGGCCATTGAGGCCCGGATCGGGCTCGGCGTAGTAGTTCCAGTTGATCGACTTGTCGTAGAAGGTCTTGCCGTAGCCGAGCGGCATCTGGACGTAGAATTTGCGATCCGTGCCGCCGGCCTCGACGATGGCGACGGTGCTCCGGCCGTCGCGGCTCAGCGCGTCGGCCAGCACGCAGCCCGCCGAGCCCGCGCCGACGATGACATAGTCGAATACCGCACCATCCAGGTCCATCAGAGTTCGGCCGGGAAGCCGGGGGCGCGGAGGTCGGTGCCGGTGGCGTCCTCGAGGAGCTTGACAACCTGGCTCGACCAGGCCGAGCCACCATACATCGCCTTGGCACGGACGAAGGTCTGCATGGCGTGGCCGGCGAGATCCAGCGGTACGCCGAACTCCTTGCCGAAACCGAGCGCGAAGCCGAGATCCTTCAGCGCGAGGTCCATGGTGAAATTGATGTTGTAGCTGCCGTTGAGGATCACCTGGCTCTCGGTCTCGTGGACGAAGCTATTACCCGACGAGGCCTTGATGATGTTGAAGGCGTCGGTCAGGTCGATGCCGCCCTTCTTGGCCAGCATCAGCGCTTCACCGGCCGCGATCAGGTGGATGAAGGCCAGCATGTTGGTGATGACCTTGATGACCGCGGCCTTGCCGAGATCGCCGGCGTGGAAGATCTCGCCACCCATGGCTTGAAGTGCCGGCCTATGCAGTTCGAACAGATCCTTGGCGCCGCCAGCGATGACGGTGATCTCGCCGGAGGCTGCCTTATGGACGCCGCCGGTGACGGGGGCTTCCATCATGCGGACGCCTTTGTCGGCCGCCACCGCGGCGAGCCGGGTCACGTCATTATGGTCGAGCGTGCTCATCTCGATCCAGGTACCGCCGGACCTCAGCCCCGAGAGAATGCCGCGCGGGCCTGCCAGCACCGCCTCGGAAATCTTGGGCGAAGGCAGGCAGGTGATGACGCAATCGACCTGCTCGGCCAGGGCTTGCGGGTCTTTCGCCCACTTCGCTCCGGAGGCGATCAAGGCCTCTGCGTTGACCTCGTCGAGATCGTTGACGGTGAGATCGAAGCCAGCTCTCACGAGGCTGCCAGCGAGAAAGCGGCCGAGATGGCCGAGGCCGATAAATCCGTAACGCATCATTCCCCCTTGATCCCGACGCAAATAGGCAGATTCGCCGATTTCGAGGGGCTGATAAATTTGTGCGATCCAATCTATCGCAAAGCATGGACTGGGTAATTCCCCCTTCGACGCAAAAATTTCGTTGCCATAGGCGCTCTATCCTTTGTTTGCGCCAAGGCTGGGCAAGAGGGCAAATCCAGAGCAGTATTCAGCCGTCCGGATGGGCTCCGGCGACGGCTCGTATTTCGGTTTGGAGGTCGCGAATGTCGGAACTGCCATCAACCGCGCGGGTGGTGATCATTGGGGGTGGCGCTGTGGGTGCCTCTAGCCTCTATCACCTCGCCAAGGCCGGCTGGACCGACTGTATCCTGCTTGAAAAGAACGAGCTGACCGCGGGCTCGACCTGGCATGCCGCCGGCAACGTGCCGACCTTCTCGTCGTCCTGGTCGCTGATGAACATGCAGCGTTATTCGGCTGAGCTTTATCGCGGGCTGGGCGCCGAAGTCGATTATCCCATGAACTACCACGTCACCGGCTCTGTGCGGCTCGGCCACTCTGGGGAGAGGCTGCAGGAATTCAAGCGTGTCGTGGGGATGGGCCGCTACCAGGGCATGGAGCTCGATACCCTAAGCCCTGACGACATCCGCACCCGCTACCCCTTCGCCGAAACGCATGACCTGACCGGTGCGCTCTATGATCCGAACGACGGTGATATCGACCCGGCGCAGTTGACGCAGGCGCTGGCCAAGGGTGCGCGCGATATGGGCGCGAAGATCGTCCGTTTCTGCCCGGTCACGGCGGTTCGCCGCGAGAATGACGAATGGGTGATCACCACGCCGAAGGGCGAGGTCCGCTGCGAATATGTGGTCAATGCCGCCGGCTATTATGCCCGCGAGGTCGGCAAGATGTTCGGCCGCGACGTGCCGATGATGGTGATGAGCCATCAGTATATGCTGTTCGATACCATTCCTGAACTCGAAGCCTGGTCGAAGGAAGCCGGCCATAAGCTGCCGCTGCTGCGCGATGTCGATAGCTCCTACTATCTCCGCCAGGAGAAGTACGGCATGAATCTCGGCCCCTACGAGAAGAACTGCAAGGCGCATTGGGTGACCAAGGACGACCCGATGCCGGAGGATTTCTCCTTCCAGCTCTTCCCCGACGATCTCGAGCGGCTGGAATGGTATCTCAACGATGCGATCGAGCGGGTGCCGATCCTCGGCACGGCAGGTCTTTCCAAGATGATCAACGGGCCGATTCCCTATACGCCGGATGGCAACCCGCTGATCGGGCCGATGCCTGGCGTCCCCAATGCCTTCGAGGCCTGCGTCTTCACCTTCGGTATCTGCCAGGCGGGCGGCGCCGGCAAGGTGCTGGCCGAATGGGTGATGCATGGCGAGACCGAGTGGGACATGTGGTCCTGCGATCCGCGCCGCTATACCGACTATACCGACCCGCAATATTGCGTCGACAAGGGCGTGGAAATCTATGGCCACGAATATGCCATGCATTTCCCCAAGCACTATTGGCCAGCCGGCCGCGACCGCAAGCATTCGGCGATCCATGACCGGATCAAGGCACTCGGCGCGCAGTTCAAGCCCTACAACGGCTGGGAACGCGCCATGTGGTATGCCAAGCCGGGCGACGATACGTCGGAAGCCGCGACGCAGACCTGGACCCGCAACGGCCCGTGGTCGCCCCGGATCGAGGAAGAGTGTCTCGCCGTGCGCGACACGGCCGGGATCCTCGATCTTCCCGGCTTCTCGCGCTACCGCGTCAAGGGTGAGGGCGCCACGGAATGGCTCAAGGGCCTAATCACCGGCCGCGTGCCGAAGCCGGGCCGCATCGGCCTAGCTTATTTCTCCGACGACAAGGGCCGGATCGTCACCGAAATGTCGGTCATGATGCTGGACGAGGATTTCTTCTTCCTGATCACGGCGGCGACGGCGCAGTGGCATGATCTGGAGTGGCTGAGGAAGCACCTGCCCAAGGATGCGACCTTCACCATCGACGACGTGACGGAGCAGTTCTCCTGCCAGATCCTCACAGGCCCAAATGCGCGTGCGATCCTGGCCGAAGTTGCCGATGCCGATCTGACGAAGCCGTGGCTGACGCATCAGTCCTGCCAGATCGCGGGCCGCTGGCTGCACCTCGTCCGCGTCTCCTTCGCCGGCGAGCTCGGCTGGGAACTGCATACCAAGGTGGATGACACGGGCGCGGTGTTCGACGCCGTGTGGGCGGCGGGGCAGAAGCATGGCCTCAAGCCTTTCGGCATGGAGGCGTTGGATTCGCTGCGCATCGAGAAGGGCTATCGCGCCTGGAAGGGCGATCTCTCGACCGACTACACGATCCTGCAGGGCGGGCTTGAGCGCTTCGTCGATTGGTCGAAGCCAAGTTTCAGGGGCAAACCGGCGCTGGAGCGCGAGAAGCAGCAGGGCGTCACCAAGCGGTTCGTGACGCTGGTCGTTGACGCCGGCGATTGCGATGCGCCGTACATGTCCACCCTCTGGCATGGCGACAAGGTCGTCGGCGAGACCACGTCGGGCAATTGGGGTTACCGCATTGGTAAATCGGTGGCGCTCGGCATGCTGCGCGCCGATCTCGCGGTGCCCGGCATGGAAATCGAGGTCGAGATCTTCGGCGACAAGCGCAAGGCTATCGTCCAGGAAGACAAGCCGCTGTTCGATCCCGAGAATGAAAGGCTCCGTGCATGAAGAAGCCCATCCCCTCCAAGGTCCGCGCGGTCATTATCGGCGGTGGTGTTTCAGGCTGCTCGGTGGCCTATCACCTCGCCAAGCTCGGCTGGACCGATGTCGTGCTGCTCGAACGCAAGCAGTTGACATCAGGCACGACCTGGCATGCCGCCGGCTTGATCGGGCAGCTGCGCGCCAGCCAGAACATGACCAGGCTCGCCAAATATTCCGCCGATCTCTATGTCAAGCTCGAAGCCGAGACCGGCATCGGCACCGGCATGAAGCAGAACGGCTCCATGACCATGGCGCTGACCGAAGAGCGCAAGCAGGAGATCTACCGTCAGGCCTCGCTCGCCCGCGCCTTCAATGTGGATGTGCGAGAGATCAGCCCGCAGGAAGCCAAGGAGATGTATCCGCATCTCAATATCGGCGACGTCAAGGCCGCCGTGCATCTGCCGCTCGATGGCCAATGCGACCCGGCCAATATCGCCATGGCGCTCGCCAAGGGCGCTCGGCAGAACGGTGCCACGATCATCGAGGGCGTCAAGGTCACTGCTGTCAATCAGAAGGATGGCCGCGTCACCAGCGTCACCTGCGAGCAGGACGGCGAGACCTACACGATCGAGACCGAGAATGTCGTCAATGCCGCCGGCATGTGGGGGCGTACGCTCGCCAATATGTCAGGCGTCACCGTGCCGCTGCATGCCTGCGAGCATTTCTACATCGTCACCGAGCCGATCGCGGGCCTGACGCAGCTCCCGGTGCTGCGCGTGCCGGACGAGTGCACCTATTACAAGGAAGATGCCGGCAAGATGCTGGTCGGCGCCTTCGAGCTCAAGGCGAAGCCCTGGGGCATGGACGGGATCCGCGAGGATTTCTGCTTCGACCAGCTGCCCGAGGATTTCGATCACTTCCAGCCGATCCTGGAAATGGCGATCAATCGCATGCCGATGTTGGAAACCGCCGGCATCCATACGTTCTTCAACGGTCCAGAGAGCTTTACGCCTGACGACCGCTATTATCTCGGCGAGGCACCGGAACTGAAGGGCTACTGGGTCGCGGCCGGCTACAATTCGATCGGCATCGTCTCCTCCGGCGGCGCCGGCATGGCGCTGGCTCAGTGGATGAACGACGGCGAGCCGCCCTTCGATCTCTGGGAAGTCGATATCCGCCGCGCCCAGCCGTTCCAGAAGAACCGGGCCTATCTCAAGGAGCGCGTTACCGAGACGCTCGGCCTGCTCTACGCCGACCATTTCCCCTATCGCCAGATGGCGACCGCCCGCGGCGTCCGCCGCTCGCCGCTGCACGAGCATCTTAAGGCGCGTGGTGCGGTGTTCGGCGAAGTCGCCGGCAACGAGCGCGCCAACTGGTTCGCCAAGGAAGGCCAGGAGCGGGAGTACAAATATAGCTGGAACCGGCAGAACTGGTTCGAAAACCAGAAGGACGAACATCTCGCGGTCCGCAATGGTGTCGGCCTGTTCGATATGTCCTCCTTCGGCAAGATCCGGGTCGAGGGCCGCGATGCCTGCGCGTTCCTGAACCGCCTTTGCGCCAACCAGATGGACGTCAAGCCCGGCCGCATCGTCTATACCCAGATGCTGAACCACAAGGGCGGCATCGAGAGCGACCTGACGGTGACGCGGCTCTCGGAAAATGCATTCTTCCTCGTCGTGCCGGGCGCCACGCTGCAACGCGATCTCGCCTGGCTGCGCAAGAACCTGACCTCCGATGAATTCGTCGTCATCACCGATGTAACGGCCGGCGAGGCCGTGCTCTGCGTCATGGGTCCGAAGTCGCGCGAACTGATGGCCAAGGTCAGTCCCAATGACTTCTCGAATGCACATCACCCCTTCGGCACAGCGCGCGAGATCGAAGTCGGCATGGGCCTCGCCCGCGCCCATCGCGTGACCTATGTCGGCGAACTCGGCTGGGAACTCTATGTCTCCACCGACCAGGCCGCGCATGTGTTCGAGGCGCTGGAAGAAGCAGGAGTGGACGTTGGCCTTAAGCTCTGTGGCCTGCACACGCTCGACAGCTGCCGCATCGAAAAGGCCTTCCGCCATTTCGGCCATGACATAACGGATGAGGACCATGTACTGGAAGCCGGCCTAGGCTTTGCGGTCCGGCTCAACAAGCAGGATTTCATGGGCCGCGAGGCGGTGCTGCGGAAGCAGGAGGCAGGGCTCAAGCGCCGTATGCTGCAGTTCAAGCTCGATAATCCGCAGCCGCTGCTGTTCCACAACGAAGCCGTGGTGCGCGACGGCAAGATCGTGTCGATCGTGACGTCGGGCAATTACGGTCACCATCTCGGCGGCGCCATCGGTTTGGGCTACGTGCCCTGCGAGGGCGAGAGCGAGGCGGATGTGCTGGGCTCGACATACGAGATCGAGATTGCCGGGACGCGGGTTTCGGCGACGGCCTCGCTGGCGCCGATGTATGATCCGAAGGCGGAGAGGGTGAGGGCGTAGTGCCGAACATCTTACCCCCCTCTGTCCTGCCGGACATCTCCCCCTCAAGGGGGGAGATTCGCAAGATGCTTGCTCGCCGCCCCAAATGGGCATCGACTGCTGCGCATTCGACGGTCGTGACGGGTGAGGCTGTGCCCCATCAAATCTCCCCCCTTGAGGGGGAGATGCCCGGCAGGGCAGAGGGGGGTGCCTGGGTCTCCGTGCTGGCGCACCATCCTGACATAATCTGCCAGCATCCTCACTACACCACTCCTATCGAACCATAGGAGGATCATCATGCTCGCCGAACGTCACCAGACATTCCACGCCCTTCACCAGGAGGGCTGCTTCGTCATACCCAACCCGTGGGATATGGGCTCCGCCCGCATGATGGCCGCCTCGGGCGCCGTCGCACTCGCCACCAGCTCCGCCGCCTTCGCCTTCACCCTCGGCCGACCGGACATAGGTCATGTGACGCGTGAGGAAGCATTGAAGCACGCTGAAGATATCGTCCGCGCCACACCGCTGCCGGTGTCGGGTGATTTCGAGAATGGCTTTGCCGATGCACCGGATGATGTCGCTGAGACGATCCGGCTGGCAGCCGAAGCCGGCCTGTCGGGTTGCTCGATCGAAGACACGATGATGTCCGGTGACAACCCGGCTTATGATTTCACGCTTGCCGTCGAGCGCATCAAGGCCGCTGTCGATGCTGCCCGCTCGCTCAAGCAGCCTTTCATCCTCTGCGCACGTGCCGATGGCGTGATGAACGGTGTCTATGACCTCGACGAAGGCATCCGCCGCATCCAGGCTTTCGAAAAGGTCGGCGCCGACCTCGTCTACATCCCCGTCCCGCCAGGGCCGGAGGAACTGAAGAGTGTCATCGCCTCGGTCAGGTCACCTGTCAATGCACTGGCGGCGGGCCCGCTCACCAAGCTTTCGGTCAGCGAGATCGCAGCGATCGGCGCGCGCCGCATCTCGCTGGGCTCGATGATCGCCCGGGTCACCCATGCGGCGATCGCGGAACAGATGGATGCCATTATCAAGCATGGCGATTTCACCAAACTCTCGGCGGCGGCATCGGGCAGCAAGATCGATGCCATGCTCATCGCCGGATCGGACATGGAGAAGCAGAATGAATGAAGTCGTCCTGAGCCGCCGTGCAGGCGGCCGATCGGCCCGCGTTGCAGCCCGGTCGGCGCCGCTTGCGGAGAACCTGCGTCCAGTACGTCCGGGTATGCCCGGCGGCCAATACAAGCCGCTCACCGATGCCTCGGTGAAGCGCATCCATGAGGCGGCGCTCGAGGCGCTCGAAAAGATCGGCCTGTCCCAGGCGCCGGATACCGGTGTCGAGTATATGACCAAAGCCGGCGCCATTCTGGGCGAGGACGGCCGCTTGCGCTTCCCGCGGGCGCTGGTCGAGGACATGCTGGCCAAGGCTGCGCGCGGCATCACGCTCCATGGCCGCGACGAGAAATTCGACATGGAACTGTCGGGCACCAAGGTCCACTTCGGCACCGCGGGTGCCGCGGTGCATGTCGTCGATGTCGAGAAGCGCGAATATCGCGAATCGACCTCGCATGACCTGCTGGCCGCCTCGAAGCTCGTCCACCATCTCGACAATATCCATTTCTTCCAGCGGGCGATGGTCTGCCGCGACGTGGTCGACAATCTCCAGATGGACATGAACACGCTCTATGCCTGCTGCGCTGGCACGACCAAGCATGTCGGCACGAGCTTCTCCGATCCGTCGCATGTCGCCGACGGTTTCGAGATGCTGCACATGATCGCCGGCGGCGAGGACAAGTGGCGCGCGCGTCCCTTCGTTTCCAATTCGAACTGCTTCGTCGTGCCGCCGATGAAATTCGCGACCGAAAGCTGCCAGACGATGGAGCATTGCATCCGCGAGGGCATGCCGATCCTGCTGCTTTCGGCCGGACAGGCGGGCGCCACCGCACCCGCTCCGCTCGCCACCGCGATCGTCCAGGCGGTGGCCGAGTGCCTTGCCGGTGTCGTCTATGTCAATTCGATCTCGCCCGGCTTCCCGGCGATCTTCGGAACCTGGCCTTTCGTCTCCGACCTGCGCACCGGCGCCATGTCGGGTGGCTCGGGCGAGCAGGGCCTTCTGACATCAGGCTGCGCCCAGATGCACCAGTTCTACGGCCTGCCCGGCGGTGCCGCAGGCGGCATGTCCGACTCCAAGCTGCCCGACATGCAGGCCGGTTGGGAACAGGGCATCCTCAACGTGATGGCAGGCCTCTCCGGCCTCAACATGGTCTATGAAGCCGTCGGCATGCATGCCTCGCTGCTCGGTTTCTGCCTGGAATCGCTGGTGCTTGGCGATGACCTGCTCGGCCAGGTGCAGCGCTGCGTGCGCGGCATCGACGTGACCGAGGATTCGGTCTCGATCGAGACCATGCGCTCGGTCTGCCTCGACGGCCCCGGCCACTATCTCGGCCATGCACAGACGCTGGAAGTGATGCAGACCGAATATATCTACCCCGCCGTCGCAAACCGTTCGAGCCCGAAGGAATGGAACGAGCTCGGCCGCCCGGATCTGATCCAGAAGGCGATCGAGCGCAAGAACAGGATTTTGGCGGATGCGGCGCCATCGCTGATTGACTTCGAAGCCGATGCGGCGATCAGGAAGCGGTGGCAGATCTATTGCTGACAGGTTCTCAGGGCGAAAGTCTGAAATCCTTCAGCCTTGCCTCCAGCTTCAGGATCGTCGGCGCATCCGCATTGGCAAAGGCAAACCGCAGGTAGTCGTCCTGGCCCTCGCCGAAATAGGCGCCTGGCAGGCAGACGACGCCGGCTTCGCGGGCCAGCTTTTCAGCCACCGCCTCTGATTTTGCGCCGCGGAAGGGATGCCTCACATAAGCGAAATAGGCGCCAATGGCGGCGATCTCCCAGGCCGGCAGGCGGGTCATCACATCCCTCATCGCCGCAACGCGTTTGCCGATCTCTTCGTTATTCGCTTGCCGCCAATCGGCCAGTGCCGGGATCGCCTTGGCGACCGCGGCCTGCGGGGAACGAGGCGCGCAGATCTGCAGATTGTCCATTACCTTTGCCACTTGGTCGACCATATCGGCGCTCGCGGTGATTGCGCCCAAGCGATGGCCGGGAATGCAATAGGATTTCGAGAAGCTGTAGGTTAGCGCCAGGCTCTTTTCCCAGCCCGGCAGGTCGAGCAGCTTGTGCGGTGCACCGCCATCTGATGGCAGGAAGTCGCGATAGGTCTCGTCGAGAATCAACCAGACGCCATTCGTTCGGCAGATTTCGAATATTTCGGCAAGCAGGGCAGGTGGATAGACCGCACCGGTCGGATTGTTCGGCGTCACCAGCACCAGCGCGCGGATGCCACTTGCGGCGACTTTTCTCAGCCCTTCGATATCGGGCAGGAAGCCGGCGTCGCAGGGCACCGGCACGCTGCGGATGCCGAGCATGGCGAGCGTAGTGTCGTGATTGAAATAGAACGGCATCGGCAGCGCCACGGCTTCGCCGGCATTGGCGACGGCCATGATGAGGCACATAAAAGCCTGGTTGGCGCCTGACGTGATGTGAATGTTCGCCGGAGAGAGCCGCGTTCCATAGACCTCCGAGGCATGGTCAGCATAGGCCTCACGCAGCACCGGTTCGCCCTCGATGTCGCCGTAGTTGGTATATTCCTGCAGCGCCGCGGCCTCGCCCAGCCACTTCAACATGTCGGGATGCGTCGGATAGCCCGGAACGGCCTGGCTCAGGTTGATCCGCTCCCCGAGCGACCCGTCATAGGCGCGTGACCAGGCCTGCACCGAAGGGATCGGCGGAGGGGACAGCCGGGAAACCAGAGGATTGAATTCGGCCATGGGCGATACTCGGGCTGGAGGTGCTTGATCAGGATGCTTTGGACGACCGTCTGTCCGGCGTCAATCCTTGCGGCCGACACCAAGGTGCCATCGAAAACGAAAACCCTCCCCGCAAGCGGCGGGGAGGGTGGCCCGGATGACCGGGAGGAGAATCTTGGAGCCATCCGGACCATTGGGTCTGGTTGCGGCGGCGGTCAGGCCTTGATCGACTATGCTTTGACCGGGCGGCCGTCGGGACCGAAGCGATGGACCTTGCCATCCACCGCCTTAACGGAAACCGTGTCGCCGGAATTGTATTTCGTCGTGCCGTTTTCGCGGACCGTCATCGGCTCGTCGAGACCCATGTCGACATAGAGGAAGGAATCCGCGCCGAGCTTTTCGGTGTGGATGACCTTGCCGCTCCAGGTGCCGCCGCTCTCGACGATGTCAAGATGTTCCGGACGCACGCCAACCGTGGTGCAGCTATAGGGCTCGGCATGCTTGCCGGTTAGCAGGTTCATCTTCGGCGAGCCGATGAAACCCGCCACGAACAGCGACTGCGGATTCTCGTAGAGTTCGAGCGGCGAGCCGACCTGTTCGATCCTGCCGGCCGAGAGGACCACGATCCGGTCTGCCAGTGTCATGGCTTCGACCTGGTCATGGGTGACGTAGATCATGATCGCGTCATCCATGCTTTCATGCAGCTTGGCGATCTCGATGCGGGTCGCGACGCGCAGGGCTGCGTCGAGGTTCGACAGCGGTTCGTCGAACAGGAAGACCTTCGGGTTGCGTACGATCGAGCGGCCGATGGCGACGCGCTGGCGCTGGCCGCCGGAAAGTGCCTTCGGCAGGCGCTCGAGATAGTTCGTGAGTTGCAGGATGTTGGCTGCGGCACGGACTTTCTTGTCGATCTCGGCCTGCGGCTCTTTGGCGATGCGCATGCCGAAGGCCATGTTGTCGTAGACCGTCATATGCGGATAGAGCGCGTAGGACTGGAAGACCATGGCGATGCCGCGCTTGGACGGCGGCACGTCGTTGACCTTGACGCCATCGATGAACATCTCACCCCCGGAAATGTCCTCGAGACCGGCGATCATCCGGAGCAAGGTCGATTTGCCGCAACCCGATGGGCCGACGAAGACGATGAACTCGCCCTTCTTCACGTCGAGATCCACCCCATGGATCACGTGCACCGCGCCGTAGGACTTCTTGATGTCCTTCAGAACCACTCCAGACATTTGCATTCCCTCCTCACCGATATTTGTCAGGCTCTGCGGGCGAACCATGCGCCCCAGGCCGGCAGGTTTATGCTGCGTTCGTTCAGTTCCGACGGGAAGCCGTGTCCTTCGAGCGGCTCCCAGTTCCCCTCTGGCTGGTCGGCCACGACTGAGTGTTCCGACATATTGTAGACCGCGAGCACCGTCTCGTTGCCGTTGCTGCGGGTAAAGCTGAGTACGGCGCTGTCCGCGACCAAGAACTCGATCTCGCCCTTGGCGAAAGCGGGCTGTGTCCGGCGAAAGGCCAGGAAATTGCGGTAGTGATTGAGCACCGAGGTCGGCTCGGCACTCTGCGCATCGACCGCGAGGTCGAGATGCGCTGATGGTACCGGCAGCCAGGGCTTGACCAGGGAGAAGCCGCCATTTGGTGCGGCCTTCTCCCAGACCATTGGCGTGCGGCATCCGTCGCGGCCCTTGTAGTTCGGCCAGAACTGGATTCCGTAGGGGTCGCGGAGATCCTCATAGGCGAGGTCGGCTTCGGGAAGCGCCAGTTCCTCACCTTCATAGATGCAGACGGAGCCGCGCAGCGTCATCAAGAGCGCGCTCAGGAGCTTGGCATAGCCTGACACGTCATGGATGTTGGCGCCCCAGCGCGAGATGTGACGCATGACGTCGTGGTTGGAGAAGGCCCAGCAGGCCCATCCTTCAGGGGCGACGCGTTGCAGCTTTTCCTGCGTGGCACGGACGAAGGCGGGCGTCAGCGGTTCCGGCGCCAGGAACTCGAAGGCGTAGCACATATGCACCTTGTCGCCGCCGGACGTATACTCACCGGCGATCTCGAGGCCGCGCTGGCTGTCGCCGACTTCGCCGACCGAGGTGATGGCCGGATAGTCGTCGCAGACGGCGCGGAAGCGCTTGAGGAACTCGAGATTTTCAGGCTGGCTCTTGTCGTAGAGATGTTCCTGGTGATTGTACGGATTGACGGCGGGCGCCGTCTGGGCGTTGCGCAGTTCGGGCGCGAGCGGCGGATTGTGGCGCAGATGCTTGTCGTGGAAATAGAAATTGATCGTATCGAGGCGGAAGCCATCGACGCCCTTGGCGAGCCAGAAACGGGTGACGTCGAGCAGCGCGTCCTGGACTTCCGGATTGTGGAAGTTGAGGTCGGGCTGCGAGGTCAGGAAGTTGTGCATGTAATATTGCTGGCGGCGTGAATCCCATTGCCAGGCCGAGCCGCCGAAGATCGACAGCCAGTTGGTCGGCGGCGTGCCATCCGGGGCAGCGTCCGACCACACATACCAGTCGGCCTTGGGATTGGTCAGCGACGTCCGGCTCTCGGCAAACCACGGATGCTGGTCCGATGTGTGCGAGAGCACGAGGTCTATCATCACCCGGATGCCAAGGCTGTGGGCGGTCATTACCAATTCGTCGAAATCCGAGAGCGTGCCGAAGATCGGATCGACGTCGCAATAGTCGGTGACGTCGTAGCCGAAATCCTTCATCGGCGAGGTGAAGAAGGGCGAGATCCAGATCGCATCCGCGCCCAGAGAGGCGATATGGGGCAGGCGGGCCGTGATGCCCCTGAGGTCGCCGATACCGTCGGCATTCGAGTCCTGGTAGCTGCGCGGATAGATCTGGTAGATCACCGCGCCACGCCACCAGTCCTTGTCAGGCGCCGGCGATATCAGGTTCGTCTGGTTCATCATTGCCTGTCCCATATGCACGTTCACAACTATCTCCCGACTACTTCACCGAGCCTGAAAGCAGGCCGCGGACGAGGAAGCGCTGCAACGTGAAGAACACGAGAAGCGGCACCACGATGGTGATGAATGCCGAGGCCGTCAGGATTTCCCAATTGCCACCGCGCGAACCGAGCAGGTTGACGAGGCGGCCGGTGAGCACCAGTTCCTCATTGCCGGCGCCGAGGAAGACCATGGCGACGAGGAGGTCGTTCCAGGTCCACAGGAACTGGAAGATCGAGAAGGAGGCGAGTGCCGGGAAGGAGAGCGGCAGCACGATCTTGAGGAAGATCTCGAAATCGGTGGCGCCGTCGACGCGGGCAGATTCCATGATCTCTCGCGGCAGGCCGGCCATGTAGTTCCTCAGCAGGTAAATGGCGAGCGGCAGGCCGAAACCCATATGCGCGAGCCAGATGCCGAGATAAGTCTTGGAAGGCACTCCGAAGAAGGCGCCGACGCCATTGTAGAACTTCAACAGCGGGATCAGCGACATCTGCAGCGGTACGACCAGCAGGCCGACGACCATGGCGATGATCAGCGCGCGGCCGGGGAACTTCATCCAGGCGAGCGCATAGGCGGCGAAGGCTGCGACCAGGATGGGGATCACGGTCGAGGGGATCGCCACGGTCAGCGAGTTGATGAAGGACGATCCGATGCCTTCCGCGTTCAGAACCTCGCGATAGTTATCGAGGGTGAAGCGCGGCGGAATCGAGGCGACGAAGGCGATGCGCTGGCCACGAACGCCTTCCGGCTTGGTCGGAAACACGATGGTGAAGGCGCCATCGGCTGCCACTGTCACCGTCGAGCCATCCTTCAGCTCGGCCGACTGGCCGGGCTGGAATTCGGATGGCTTGGCCGGCGTAGAACCCCAAGCGCTGACGACACCACCACGCGCCTCGAGCACATTGCCCGCGATCACGAACTTGCCGTCCTTTTCGACCGCGGTATCGGCTCCGGGCGTACGGAAGACCACATTCTGCGTCGAGGTGGTCAGTGCGGTCCACCAGCCGGAGGCAGCGAGCTGGTTCTTGTCGCGGAAGGACGAGATCAGCAGGCCGGCCGTCGGCAGTGTCCAGAGCGTCACGATGAGGATGACCGAGAGGTGGACAACCCAGATAAGCGGAGATTTCTTGGTCCCGAGCATCAGCGTCCCTCCATCTCTTTGCGTGCGTTACGGATGTTCCAGACCATGATCGGAATGACGAGAACCATGATGACGATGGCGATGGCCGCACCTCGGCCGAAGTCGCCGCCGCCGCGGAACATCCAGTCGAACATCAGGTTGGCGAGCACCTGGCTTTGCCACTGGCCATTGGTCATGGCCAGCACGATATCGAAGACCTTGAGCACCAGAATGGTAATGGTGGTCCAGACGACCGCGATCGTGCCCCAGATCTGCGGCACCATGATCTTGAAGAAGATCTGCGGTCCGCTGGCGCCGTCGATGACGGCTGCCTCGATGGTTTCTTCGGGAATGCCGCGGAGCGCCGCGGACAGGATCACCATCGCGAAGCCGGTCTGGATCCAGACGAGGATGACCATCAGGAAGAAGTTGTTCCAGAAGGGAATGGTGATCCAGGCCTGCGGATCGCCGCCGAAATAGACGACGATGGCGTTGAGCAAGCCGATCTGTGCCGTGGAAGCGTCGCGATAGTCGTAGATGAACTTCCAAATCACCGCCGCGCCGACGAAGGAGATCGCCATTGGCATGAAGATTAGCGACTTGGCGATATTACCCCACCATATACGGTCGGTCAGCACAGCGATGACAAGGCCGAAGAAGGTGGCCGCAGCCGGCACGACGAGCAGCCAGAGGAAATTGTTGAAGATCGATTCCCGGAATTGCGCGTCGTTGAACATCCACACGTAGTTCGAGATACCGACGAATTCGGTGCCCGACCTGTTCATGAAGGACAGCCGGATCGAGTCGAAGACCGGGTAGACCAGATAGAGGATCAGCGCGATCAGCGCCGGCAACAGGAACAGCCAAGGCCGGATCATGTTGGCGCGGCGTATGTTCCGCCCGGCTTTCGCCGTGTCCGTTCCCTTGGAGGGAAAGATCATATCGAGGATGAAGTTGCTGCTGAAGAAATAGATGGCGCAACCGACAACCCCGGCCACCATGGTAAAGGCGGCATATAAAAGCTGTTGCATGAGACAGTCCTCCCCTGTCGCCGCCCGCCATTTTGCGAGCGCCGCATCCTCCCCGGTTTATCCCCCGGAAGATCCGATTAAGTCTGTATTTCAGATCATGCTCAAGTGAAAACTTGATGGACCCACAACCGGGGTCGGGCTGCGGCGGGAGCATGAGCTCCCGCCGCGCCGTATTGCTTACTTGATGGCGTCCCAGGCGTTCTGGATGCCCTTGCCGACATCTTCGGCAGACTTGCCGCCGGTATAGTCGACCATGCCGGTCCAGAAGGCGCCGGCGCCGATCTTGCCGGGCATCAGGTCCGAACCGTCGAAGCGGAACGTCGTCGCATTGGTGAGGATCTCACCCATCTTCTTGGTCGGCGCGTCCGAATAGGCGTCCGGATTGGCCTTCTTGTACGGGGTCAGGAAGCCGGTCTTGGCCATCCAGACTTCATGCGCGATCGGAGTTTCCAGCCATTCGATGAAAGCGCGGGCAGCCGGAGTGTCCTTGGTGATGGAGACCAGCGTGCCGGCACCGAGAACCGGATTGCCGAGCTCGGGCTTGGACGCGTAAGGCGGCAGGTAGAAGAAGTCGGCATCGACGCCGAGCTTCACGCCATCGCCGAAGAAGGACGGGATGAACGAGGCCTGGCGATGCATGTAGCACTTCGGCGGCGAGGTGAACATGCCCTTCGGGCTGTCGCGGAAGTCGGTCGAGGACACGGCCTGTGCGCCGCCATCGACGAACTTGTCGTTCTTGGCAAACCAGCCGAATTCATCGATCGCGCCGACGACGGCCGGATCGTTGAACGGGATCGCGTTGGTGACCCACTTGTCGTAGACGTCAGGCGACTGCGTGCGCAGCATCATGTCTTCGACCCAGTCGGTCGCCGGCCAGCCGGTCGCACCACCGGAGCCGAGGCCGATGCACCACGGCTTGGCGCCGTCTGCTGCCATCTTCTCGGTGAGCGCCTTGAGCTCTTCCATGGTCTTCGGCACTTCGTAGCCGGCGTCAGCGAAGTTGTCGGGCGAATACCAGACGAGCGACTTCAGGTCGGCCTTGTAGGGGAAAGCGAAGAACTTTTCCGAGCCGTCCTTGTCCTTGTATGTGCCGAGCTTGACCCAGGAATCGCCGGCCGCATAGTTTTCCTTCATCCAGTCGGCATTCTTCTGGCCGAGATCGACGAGGAAGCCCTTGGATGCGAGGTCGGCCAGCAGGCCCGGCTGCGGCAGGATCGCGACGTCAGGCGGGCTGCCGGCCTGGGTGTCGATGACGATCTGCTGCTCGTAGTTTTCGGAGGACGAGTACTTCACGGTGATGCCGGTGGCTTCCTGGAAGTAGGAGAGCATGGCGAGCGCCAGCTTCTCGTCGTCGCCGCGCCATGGCCCGAAGACCGTCAGCGTCTGGCCCTTCAGGTCGCCATGGCCGGCCTTGTATTCGTCAAAGCTCGCCCAGTTGAAGCGCTTGTCTTCGCCGGGCTTGAACTCGAGGTCGGCAGCGTGGGCCGCGACTGCTGAGAGCGCGAACGTTGCGACGCTCGCCAGGAACAATTTCTTCATCCGATGGTCCTCCCTTGGATCTGGATATGCAAATGTCGCCCGTCCCCGGATGGGGCGGCCGTTCATTGAAAAGCGTTCGTCTTGGGTGAAGCTTTCAATTCTCTCCCCAGTTTTGAAAGCGCTTTAAATATATAAAACGACTTTACCGCGTATTTGTCAAGGGTGCCTCCAGCATTTTTTAAGGGTGCCCTGACCGTCCACGTATGGGCTGGTGAGTCGATCAAGCAACTGAATTAGTGTGATAATTCTTAAGGAGCGTAACTCAGGTACCCCCTATGTCTGCCTGCAGTTACGGATGAGGCCTCCAAAATAAATTTGATGGCGCTTTCAAATTTTTGGATTTCCGTCTATGGTGAGATCGAGAGGGGACGCACGGCAGGAGGAGGTTTGCCGCGTTGATCCCTGGAGGCTTTGGTTTGATGAATCTGAAAGAGTTCGCCAAGACCATCGGCATAAGCCAGACGACGGTCAGCCGCGCGCTTTCGGGCTATCCCGAAGTGAAGCCGGAGACACGTCAGCGAATCCTCAAGCTCGCGCAAGAGCACGGCTATCACCCCAATCGTTCGGCGGCGGGCCTTGCGACCGGCCGGGCCGGCGCGGTCGGCATCGTGCTCCGCGAGGGCAAGGGCTTCGACCCGAACACGACGGAATTCCTGGCTGGCCTAGGCAGCCGCATGGAGGCCCGGCAGATCGACATCCTGATCACGGTCGTGGAGGACCGAGAGAACGAACTCGTCGCCTATCAGCGGCTCGCGGCTTCGAAGCGCGTCGATGCGGTAATCCTGCATACGCCGACCGTCGGTGACGAGCGGATGGGCTTCCTCAAGAAGCTGAACATGCCCTTCGTCGTGCATGGGCGGGGCATCGACGGTTCGGATTATCCCTGGCTGGACATCGACAATTTCGACGCGATGTATCGCGCCACCTCCTATCTCGCCGATCTCGGTCACAAGCGCATAGCGATGATCAACGGTTACAGCGGTGATCTCTTCGCCGAGCATCGCGACGCGGGCTACCGCAAGGCGCTCAAGGAGCATGGGCTGCCGCTTCGCACCGAGCTGATCACTTTCGGCCAGTTCAGCGACGATGTCGGCTATCGGTCGATGCAGGACTTCCTGAGCCAGAAAGAGCCGCCGACGGCGGTGCTCGCGGGCTCGATGATGACGGCGCTCGGCGTGATGCGCGCGGTGCGCTCGGGCGGGCTGATGCTCGGCAAGGACATTTCGCTGATCGCGCATGACGACGTGTTCAACTATATCAACGCCGACAACATGGTGCCGACGGTCTCGACGACGCGGTCCTCGATGCGGGATGCGGGCGTACGAATCGGCGATATCCTGCTGCAGCTTTTGGCCGGCCGGGACCTCTCCAGCCACGGCGAGATCTGGCCGGTCGAACTCGTGCTCCGCCAGTCGACTGCAGCCCCGCCGCCGGAGGCGTGAGGCTTCGTTCCGCCCCGATCAGGGCCAGTCGTAATAGCTCGACGACAGCGGGATCGTCGGGGCGCTGGTCGCGTCACGCGCCAGCGCACGATAGCGCGCCGGGGACACGCCTGTCTTGCGCTTGAAGAAATGGCTGAAATTTGCGGGATCCCGGAAGCCGAGACCGTAGGAAATCTCCTGCAAGCTGCGCGCGGACCGTTCGAGCCGAAGCTTGGCCTCCTGCACCACGCGATCATGCACCAGTTCGATCGGTGAGCGCGACAGCATGCGCTGACAGATGGCATGCAGCCGGTCCGGGCTGATGCCGAGCTCGCCGGCATAATCTGCTATGGAGCGGTGGCGCCGAAAGCCGATCTCCACCGATTGCCGGAAGCGCTGGAGTATCGAGCCGGCATTCGCGCGTGGTTCATCGGTGGCATCGGAACGCCTCAGCCGCCAAGCGGCCATCAGGATCAGCCGGGTATAGGCTGATATCACCATGCGCGACGCGCGGCCTTCATCGGCCAGTTCGGCGATCACGCCTTCAAAGAGCGGCGCCATTTCGCGCGACGTGGCTGGCTGGATCGCGTCGCCGAGCGAGAAGCTGCCGGAGAAGACCCGCAGTGCAGCCGATTCCGCGTGGTCGCCGATCGCCTCGCCGATGATCTCCGGCGACATGCCGACGAGATAACCGCGGCTGCCGGCGCCGACGGTAATCGTTTCGCCCTCGCTCGGGGGGAAGAAGGCGATCGCCGGGCCCGACACCGCCGCCGCGCCATCATCACGCGACAGGCGAATCGAACCATTTGCCAGCAGCAATGCATGATGGAACCAGCGCTGCGGCGGCCGGCCAAAGCGGATCACGCGCGACTGGATCGCGGGCTCGATCGCCTCGCCGCGGACATCATGATGGATAGCGGATTCGACCTGCATCGTCAGAATGACCAGAAATTTGCAAGTATTGGCCAGAAAATCACATTCTCATTTCCGACGCAAGGCGTAGCATCTTCATTATCGGCCTTTGGGAGGAGGCAGACATGGCCCTGGCGAACAATCCTGTCATCACGGAAAACCCGCTCGATCGAGCGCCGACAAGCACGCCAAGGCTCGTCAGCTTGCTGATCGGTGGCCGTGATATCGCCGCCTCGAACACAGCGACCTTCGAACGCTTCAGCCCGGTTTCCGGCGACCTTGTCACCGTCGCTGCTGCGGCCAGTCTGGATGACGTCACAGCAGCCGCGAATGCGGCCGCTGCTGCCTTTCCCGACTGGTCGCAAACCAGCCCCAGCTTTCGTCGCAAGCTGCTGGAGCGCGCAGCCGCGTTGCTGCTCGCCCGCAACGAAGACTTCATCGCGGCGATGATGGCCGAGACGGGTGCGACCCGCGAATGGAGCGGGTTCAATGTCGAGCTCTCCGCGAAGATCTTTCAGGAGGCAGCTGCCGCGACGACACAGGTCGGCGGATCGATCATCCCCACCGACATGGCGGGCAAGACTTCCTTCGCCTGGCGCCAACCGGCAGGTGTCTGCCTCGCCATTGCGCCATGGAACGCACCCGTCATCCTTGGCGTCCGTTCGATCGCCATCGCGCTCGCCTGCGGCAACACCGTGGTGCTGAAATCATCCGAACTCTGCCCGGCGACGCACCGGTTGATCGGCGATGTGCTGCAGGAAGCGGGTCTGCCGGATGGGGTGATCAACATTATCTCGAATGCGCCGGCCGACGCCTCGGCGATTATGGAAACGCTGATCGCCCACCCTGTCATCCGACGCATCAATTTCACCGGCTCGACCCGTGTCGGCCGGATCATCGCCCAGACAGCCGCCAAGCATCTCAAACGTTGCTTGTTGGAACTCGGCGGCAAGGCGGCCTTCATCGTCCTCGACGACGCGGACCTCGACGAGGCGGTGAAGGCCGCTGCTTTCGGCGCCTACTTCAACCAGGGCCAGATCTGCATGTCGACGGAGCGGATCATTGTCATGGATGAGATGGCGGATGCCTTCGTCGAGAAGTTCCTCGCCAAAGCCAGGACGTTGCGGGCGGGTGACCCGGCGCGCGGTGACCTGCCCCTGGGAGCATTGGTCACCGCTGAATCCGCCCGCCGGGTGCGTGGCCTGATCGACGATGCCGTAGCCAAAGGCGCTGTGCTCCTGACCGGAGGCGAGAACCACGACGCAATGATGGACGCCGCCGTCATCGACCATGTGACGCGCCCGATGCGGCTCTATCGTGAGGAGAGTTTCGGGCCCGTAGCGGTGATTATCCGCGTCGGCTCGGTCGACGAAGCCGTGACGGTCGCCAACGATTGCGAATACGGTCTGTCCGCCGCGGTTTTCGGCCGGGATATCGGCCGTGCCTTCGAGGTTGCCAAGCGCATCGAATCCGGCATCTGCCACATCAATTCGGCAACCGTCGCCGACGAGCCGCAGGTGCCGTTCGGTGGCGTCAAGGCGAGCGGCTACGGCAAGTTCGGGGGCCCCGCGGCCCTCGACGAATTCACGGAACTCCGCTGGATCACATTATCCGGCGGCAAGGGAGAGTACCCGATTTGAGCCACAAGGCCGATCGGCGATTTTCAAAACGGGAGGAAGCAATGACAATGAAGAAGGGAATGTCGCGCCGCGAACTGCTGGCAACAGCGGGTGCGGCAACGGCGGCCATGACTGTGGGTCTGCGTCCGGCCTTCGCGGCCGACACGCTCAAGGTGGGCTTCATCAGCCCGCGCACCGGCCCGCTCGGCGGTTTCGGCGAGACCGACGGCTACGTGCTCGACGTCGTGCGCAAGGCGATCGGCGACGGCATCGAGATCGCGGGCAAGAAATATGCGGTCGAGATCCTCGACCAGGACACGCAGTCGGATCCGTCGCGTGCCGGCCAGCTCGCCAAGGACCTGATCAACAACCAGGGCATCGACATGATACTGGCGATCTCGACGCCCGAGACGATCAATCCAGTGGCCGACGCCTGCGAAGCGGCGGGCGTGCCCTGCCTCTCGACCGTGATGCCCTGGGAAGCCTGGTATTTCGGCCGTGGCGCCAAGCCCGACCAGCCGTCGCCGTTCAAATGGACCTATCATTTCGGCTTCGGCGTCGGCGAATTCCACAAGGCCTATGTGTCGCAGTGGAACCTGATCGAGACCAACAAGAAGGTCGGCGTCATGTATCCCAATGATGCCGACGGCAACGCGATCCGTGCCAATCTCGCGCCGCTCTTGCAGAAGGACGGCTTCACGATCATCGATCCGGGTGCCTACGAGACCGGCACGACCGATTTCTCCAGCCAGATCGCGCTGTTCAAGCAGGAAGGCGTCGAGATCATCAACACCTTCCCGATTCCGCCTGATTTCGCCACCTTCTGGCGCCAGGCGGCACAGCAGGGTCTGCACAAGCAGGTCAAGATCGTCCAGGTCGCCAAGACCGGCCTGTTCCCCTCCGGCGTAGAGGCGCTCGGCAATCTCGGCGTCAATCTCGGCAGCGCCTGCTACTGGCACAAGGCGTTTCCCTACAAGTCTTCGATCGCAGGCGTCGGCGGTCCTGAACTGGCCGACGGCTACGAGGCCTCGTCCGGCAAGCAGTGGACCCAGCAGCTCGGCGCGACGTTGTCACTGTTCGATGCCGGCTTCGATGCGCTGAAGAAGGCTTCGGATCCGAAGAGCAAGGAAGCGGTGGCCAAGTCGATTTCGACGCTCAATACGGTGACCATCGCGGGCAAGGTCGACTTCACCTCCGGTCCTTTCCCGAACATCTCGCCCGGCCCGATCATCGGGACGCAGTGGGTCAAGGCACCTGAGGGGTCGAAATTCCCGCTCGATTACGTCGTGACCGAGAATGCGACCGACCCGAACGTGCCTGTCGCGGCCAAGCTGCTGCCCTATAACGGATAAGGTTCATGCTGGTGGAAAGCGGAAAAGGGACCGGCGAAAGCCGGTTCTCGGGGAGCGGCATCACCAAGCGGTTCGGCGCACTGGCCGTGCTCGAGGATGTCGACTTCTCGATGGGCATGGGCGAAGCAGTGGGGATTGTCGGGCCGAACGGCGCCGGCAAGACCACGCTGCTCGCCACGCTGTCGGGCGCCTATCCGCCGAGCGCGGGGACAGTGAACTTCGGCGGGCGCGACGTGACGCGGCTCTCGGCAGCGGCCCGCTGCCGGTTGGGCCTCGTCCGGACGCATCAGGTGCCGAAGCCCTTTGCCGGGATGACCACCTTCGAGAATGTCTATGTCGCGGCTTCGCATGGCAATGTGCAGAGCCGCGACGAAGCCTATGAGCGCGTCATCGATTCCCTTACCCTTTGCGGCATGCTCGCCGTCGCGAACCGCCGGGCCGAGACGCTCGGTCTCCTCGACCGCAAGCGGCTTGAGCTGGCCCGCGCACTGGCGACGGGGCCGAAGGTCGTCCTGCTCGACGAGATCGGCGGGGGGCTGACCGATTCCGAAGCGCAGGAACTCGTTCACACCATCCAGGAACTCCGCCATCGCGGTATCGGCATCGTCTGGATCGAGCATATCGTCCATGTGCTCCTGCAGGTGGTCGAGCGGCTTATCTGCATGGATGCCGGCCGCATCATCGCCGACGGCGAACCCAAGGCGGTAATGTCCGATCCGCAGGTGGTTAAGGCCTATCTCGGAGGTGGGCCGAAATGAGCACGCTCACAGTCGAGAACCTCACCGCCCGCCATGGGCTACTCGAAGCCGTCCGGGGCGTCTCGTTCAGCGTCGGCAAGGGTGAGACGCTGGCGCTTGTCGGCGCCAATGGCGCTGGCAAGACAACGCTGATGCGGACGCTGGCCGGTGCACATGCAATCGCTTCCGGAAGAATGTTTCTGGATGGCGAAGATGTGACCGCTCTGCCAGCGCATCAGCGCGTCCGTCGGGGCATTGCCCTGGTCCCGGAAGGCCGGCGGATGTTCGCCTCGATGACTGTCACCGAGAACTTGAAGCTCGGCGCAATGGCCGATCGCAAGGGTGACTGGTCCATCGATCGGATCATCGAGATCTTTCCGAATCTCCAGAAGCGACTGGATCACAAGACCGGCCATCTCTCCGGCGGCGAGCAACAGGCCACCGCGATCGGCCGGGCGCTGATGAGCAATCCGGACATATTGCTACTCGACGAGGTCTCACTCGGACTTTCCCCGCTCATCGTCGACCGCGTCTATGCGTCGCTCGACGGGCTGATCAAGTCGGGCACGACGATCATCCTGGTCGAGCAGGACCTGACCCGGGCGATGAGCGTCGCCGACCGGGTGATCTGCATGCTGGAAGGGAAAGCGGTGCTGGAGGGCAAGGCAAAGGAATTGACGCGCGACCAGGTGACCGAGGCCTATTTCGGACTCAATCGGGCCAAGCCGGGGAGGGTGGTGGCATGAGGAAGTTTAGACCGCTCTCGATGGAAGCCGAAGGAATTCTGCTCGGGGATTTGCTCTCGAGGACGACCGCAAACTCCCTCTTCTCCCCAGCGGGGAGAGGGTGGCCCGAAGGGCCGAATGAGGGGGTGCGCGAAGCGCCCATAGCAACAAAGACCCCCTCATCGCCTCGCATCCGCTCGGCACTTCTCCCCGCTTGGGAGAAGAGGGAGCAAGCGTTTCGCCCTGCGACAAGGAGGATCCCCGCATGACCAACCAGATCCTTCAGGGCATCCTGCTTGGCGGCTATTACGCGCTGATCGCCTGCGGTCTTTCCTTCATGTTCTCGGTCATGCGCATAATCAATCTCGCGCATGGCAGCCTCGCGGTCGCAGCCGCCTACCTCATTTTCGTGCTCGCCGAGCGGGCGCAGCTGCCGCTCTGGGCGAGTTTCCTGATCGCTGTGGCGGTCATGGCCGTGGCCGGATGGCTGATCCAGCGGCTGATTCTCGATCGCAGCGCGCGCGGCGGTCAGTTGCTGCCGATCCTCTCGACCTTCGGCCTGTCGATGGTGATCGACAACACGCTGTTCGAACAGTTCGGCGCCGACACGCGGTCGTTGGCCAATTCGATCGGCGATCTCTCCTGGGACAGCTGGGAGCTTCCGGGTGGGCTCTTCGTTGGCAAGCTGCCGGTGCTCATTTTTGTTACCGCCGTTCTCATGCTCGCCGTGCTGCAGATAATGCTGACCTACACCAAACTCGGCCGCGCCATCCGCGCCACGGCGGAAGATCCGGATACGGCGGGCCTTGTCGGCATTGACGCAAGGCGGGTGAATGCGGCGGCAGCAGCGATCACGTTGGTGACTGTCACGATCGCCGGCATGTTCCTCGCCATGCGGGCAACGTTCGAGCCCTATTCCGGCGCGCCGCAATTGTTGTTCGCCTTCGAAGCAGCGGTTATCGGCGGGGCGGGCTCGCTCTGGGGCACGCTGGCCGGAGGCATCATCCTCGGCATCGCCCAGACTTTCGGAGCCTCGCTGCATCCTCTCGGCTTCCTGATTGCCGGCCACGCGGTGTTCCTCATCATCTTGTTCGGCCGGCTGCTGTTGCCTGATCTCGCCACGCTACCGGCACGGTTGCTCAGCCGGGGAGGTGCGCTATGAGCACGGTCGTATCCCCTTCGATGGTTCATCGCTGGACCCGTTCGTCGCGGCTGGCTGTCTGGGTCTCGGCCATCGTGCTGCTCGGCCTCGCCGTACTGCCGGGCGTGCTTGGTGCCGGCGCTGTCGATCGGCTCACCGCGCTCTTCATCTATGTCATCATGGCAGCGATGTGGAATGCGCTGGCTGGCTATGGCGGACTGGTCTCGGTCGGCCAGCAAGTGTTCTTCGGCCTCGGCGCCTATTTCACCGTTCGCCTCGCCGAAGCTGACATCGATCCCTTCATCGCCATGGTTCTGGCGAGTGTCGTGGTCGCGGCGGTGTCCTATCCATTGTCCCTGGTCATGCTGCGACTCAAGGGCGGCGAATTCGCCATCGGCATGTGGGTGGTCTCGGCCCTCACCCATCTCTGCGTCAATCTCGATGGGCTGATCCAGGGCGAGACCGGCCGGTCGCTGATTTCGCTCAATGTCTATGACGCCGGCGCTAGGCGCGACATCATCTACTGGCTGGCGCTGATCGCCATGGCCGGCCTGCTCACCGGTCTCTTCGCGCTGCTGCGCAGCCGGACGGGTGCGGCGATTCAGGCGATCCGGGACAACGAGGATGCTGCGGAGTCGCTTGGCGTCGATGTCGTCAGGACCAAGCGACTGCTCTTCGTGCTCGCGGCTTTCGGCATCGGCGTTGCTGGCGCGCTCTGGCTGGCCAGCGCCACCAGCTTCCAGCCCAAGACCTATTTCTCGGTCCAGTGGACGGCCTATATGATCTTCATGGTGCTGGTCGGCGGCATCGGCCGGTTCGAGGGCGCGATCCTGGGTGCGGTGATCTTCTTCGTTATCGAGACCTGGTTCGGCGCGCTCGGCGTCTGGTACCTGATCGGCCTCGGTGTCGTTGCCCTTCTCTTCTCGCTCCTGCTGCCGCGCGGCCTCTGGGGCGAAATCGAAACACGTTTCGGGATTTCGCTGATGCCAGTGGGCTACCGGCTCGAAATACCCGGCCAATCCAGCAGGGAGTGAAGCATGCTTGCAGGTAAGACCCTCGTTATAACAGGCGTATCCTCGGGCATCGGCGCCCGCACGGCGGAACTGGCCATCGCTCAGGGTGCGGATGTCGTCGGCATCGACATGCGCGATCCGCCCGTGCCGCATGGTGCCTTTCTCAAGGGTGACTTGTCGAATCCCGATGGCATCGCGGCAGTCACCCGCCAGTTGCCGAAGCGCTTCGATGCGCTGCTCAACGTGGCGGGCGTCTCCGGTAACGGTGGCGCAGCGACCACGCTTGCGATCAATTTCTATGGCCTCCGCCATTTGACGGAAACGTTGGCGCCGCATATCCGCGAGGGTGGCGCGGTCGTCAACGTCGCCTCGATCGCAGGCTATGGCTGGCGCGCCAATCTCGAACGCGCGAAACGGATGGTCGGCGTTCAGGGCTTCCCCAATATCCTGAAGGTCATGGCCGACAATGAGGTGCCCGACGAGATCGGCTATCCGCTCTCCAAGGAACTGCTGATCCTCTGGACGCAGATTGCCGCCCATCAACAACGCTTCAAAGACCGCGGCATCCGCGTCAACGCCGTGAGCCCCGGCCCGGTCGAAACGCCGATCCTGAAGCAATTCCGCGACGTGCTGGGCGACGAGAAGGTCGATTCCGACATTAACCGCACCGGCCGCGCCGGCACCGCATCCGATATCGCTCCCGTGATCCTCTTCGCCGCCTCGGATGCGGCGCGCTGGATCAACGGCGCCAATCTCGCCGCCGATGGCGGTCTCGAAGCGTCGATCAATGCAGACGTGCTTGGATTTTAAGAAAGAGGAAACGACCATGGATATTCAACAGATCATCGGCGGCAAGTTCGTCGGCGCCATCTCAGGCAAGACATTCGACCGCATCGATCCCTTCAACGGCGAAGTGGCGACACGTTCGCCGGCCTCCGGTCTCGACGACGTCAAGGCAGCCGTCGCGGCGGCGCAGGCGGCTTTTCCCGCCTGGTCGAAGACCGGTCCCGGGGAGCGCCGCGCGCTGCTCAACAAGGCGGCCGATGTGCTGGCCTCCAAGGTCGGCGAGTTCACCGAGCTGCTGATCATGGAAACCGGTGGCACCGGTCCGTGGGCTGGCTTCAACACGATGCTGGCCGCCGGCATGCTGCGCGAAGCTGCTGGCATGACGACGCAGATCCAGGGCGACATCATCCCGTCCGACAAGCCGGGCACGCTGTCCATGGCGATCCGCCAGCCGGCTGGCGTCTGCCTCGGCATCGCGCCGTGGAACGCGCCGATCATCCTCGGCGTCCGCGCGCTCGCCATGGCGCTTGCCTGTGGCAACACGGTCATCCTCAAGGCGTCCGAATCCTGCCCCGGCGTGCATGTCACCATCGGCAAGGCGTTCCTGGAGGCGGGCTTCCCCGAGGGCGTGGTCAACGTCATCACCAATGCGCCGGAGGACGCTGCTGCCATCGTCGAGGCGCTTATCTCGGCCCCCGAGGTCAAGCGCGTCAACTTTACCGGCTCGACCAAGGTCGGCCGGCGCATCGGCGAACTCTGCGGCCGCAATCTCAAGCCGGCACTGCTCGAGCTCGGCGGCAAGGCGCCGATGATCGTGCTCGAAGACGCGGATATCGATGCCGCGGTGAACGGTGCGATCTTTGGCGCCTTCGCCAATATGGGCCAGATCTGCATGTCGACCGAGCGGCTGATCGTGCATGAGAAGATCGCCGACGAATTCGTGTCCAAGCTCTCGGCCCGCGCGTCGAAACTGCCCGCCGGCGACCCGCGCGGCCATGTCGTGCTCGGCTCGCTCGTGAGCCCTGCCTCGGCCGCGAAGATGGATGACTTCATCTCCGACGCGACTGGCAAAGGCGCGACCGTCACGGCAGGCGGCAAGCGGACGGGCAGCGTCGTCGAAGCCACCGTGCTCGACAATGTGAAGCCTGGGATGCGCGCTTATGACGAGGAAAGCTTCGGGCCGGTCAAGCCTGTCATCCGCGTCAGGGACGAGGATGAAGCGATCCGCATTGCCAACGATACCGAATATGGCTTGTCGGCTTCGGTCTACAGCCGCGACATCCAGCGGGCGATGGCCGTGGCGGCGCGGATCGAATCCGGCATTTGCCATATCAACGGCCCGACGGTGCATGACGAGGCGCAGATGCCCTTCGGCGGGGTCAAGGGTTCCGGCTATGGCCGCTTCGGCGGCAAGGCCGCGATCTCGGAGTTCACCGACCTGCGCTGGATCACCATCGAGGATCCGCATCAGCATTATCCGTTCTGAGATGTACCTTCGAGATGGAGCGCGGCGCGGTCATTCGAACGCGCGGTGCTCCAGATTGACATTCAGCAGATCCCGAACTATGAGCGCGGCAGGGATGGGAACCCCTGCCGCCCGCAGTCGCAAGACATGGTGAAGTTCCTGATTTTGGACCTAGTCTGATTTCTCTTTAAGGCATAGGCCTTGGCAATGCGGGCACCCGAGATGCGCCACATATGCCGGACAAGAGGACAGTCATGGGACAGGCTCCCAAACTACCGTCGCTCGATGTCCTGAAGGACCAGGCGAAGCGCTTGCGCGACACGCTGGGACGGCAGGGCACAGTGATCAATCATTCCAAGGCGCTCGAACTGATCGCCGCACAGCACGGGTTCCGCGACTGGAACACGCTGATGGGGGCGATCGGCAACCGGCCGCCGGTGCGGAGCTACAATATCGGCGACCAGGTCATCGGGCACTATCTCGGCCAGATGTTCACCGGCACCATCATCGCGGTGCAGACGCTGACCAGTGTGCACGGCCGCACGCGCGTGACTTTCGACTTCGACGAGCCCGTCGATGTCATCACCTTCGAGAGCTGGTCGGCTTTCCGCAAGCGGGTGACCTGTACGCTCAACGAGGAAGGCAGGACGATGGAGAAAACCTCCAACGGCCAGCCGCATATGGTGTTGAGCTAAAAAAATCCCCTCATCGCCGTCCAGCGATAAGGGGATCTTCCTTTCAACAAGCCCGGCTGGCTCAGCCGTTGCTCTTGGTCTTCTTCTTGCGCTTCAGGCCATCGCCCGCGCCGGCGAAAGTCGGCTTGGAGGGCTTTGCCCAATCCTTGCCGGGACGATCTGACGGCGGGCGGTCTGCGAAGGGACGCTCGGAGAAGGTCCGCTCGCCACCGGCGAATTCCGGCTTGCGGCCGAACTTCTTCTTGGTATGGGCAGCGCCGAATTCTTCGGCCACGGGGTCGGACTTCTTCGAATAGGCCGGCTTTTCGCGGGCCGGCACTTCGGCGCGGGGCTTACGATCCTCATAGGGCCGGCGATCTGTGGTAGCCTTGCGGTCGTCGCCATACTTGCGCTCGGCGAAGGACTTCTTTGGCTCCCGCGATGGCTTCGACAGATCCGGCTGGCCCTCGATCACGCTGATGCGGATGCCGCGTTCCATCGTCTTGTTCGGGCCGATATTGTGCAGGAAGTTCTCGATCGAATCCTGAGAGAGCTGCACATAGGTCTCGTCCTGTTGCATTTTGATTGCGCCGATATCGCGCTTCGTCATATTGCCGGCGCGGCAAAGCAGCGGGATCAGCCAGCGCGGCTCCGCATTCTGCTTGCGGCCGACCGAGATCGAGATCCAGGTCGAGGGCCCGAAATCCTCGCCGCGGCGGGGCGGCGTGTCATCGATTGGAAAGTCGCGTGTCGCGCGAGCCGGACGTGCGGCCTGTACCGAACCAATGTCGATGAGGTCTTCCGGCGCGGAGCGTCCCGCGCGGTACTGGCGCAAGAAGGCGGCGGCAACCTGCTCGGCGCCGTGGCGGGCGATGAGTTGGGCGACGAAATCGCGCTCCGTATCCTGTACGGGACTGGCGAAGACCTCGTCGTTAAGCAGGCGGTCGTCGTCGCGGGCATTGACCTCGTCGGCCGAGGGCGGAGCCGCCCATTCAACCTGCAACTTGGCCATCTGCAGCAGGCGCTCGGCCTTGCGGCGGGCGCTGGTCGGTACCACGAGCGCGGAAACGCCCTTGCGGCCGGCACGGCCGGTACGGCCCGAACGGTGCAGCAGCGTGTCGGGATTGGTCGGCAGGTCGGCATGAATGACCAGTTCGAGATTCGGCAGGTCGATGCCGCGCGCAGCCACGTCGGTCGCGATGCAGACGCGGGCACGGCCGTCGCGCATCGACTGCAGCGCGTGGGTGCGCTCGTTCTGCGAAAGCTCGCCAGAAAGTGCCACGACGGTGAAGCCACGATTGTGCAGCCGCGCGGTCAGGTGGTTCACCGCAGCGCGGGTGTTGCAGAAGATGATCGCGTTTTGCGCCTCGTAAAAGCGCAGCACATTGACGATGGCATTGTCGCGATCGGACGGTGCCACGGGCAGCGCGCGATATTCGATATCGATATGCTGGCGCTGCTCGGACTGCGTCGCGATGCGGATCGCGTTGCGCTGGTAGTTCTGGGCGAGCGTGGCGATCGACTTCGGCACAGTGGCCGAAAACATCAGCGTGCGGCGCTCGACGGGTGCTGCGTCGAGGATGAATTCGAGATCCTCGCGGAAGCCGAGATCGAGCATCTCGTCGGCCTCGTCGAGGACAACCGCGCGTATCGCCGAAAGATCGAGCGCCCGGCGTGTGATGTGGTCGCGCAGACGGCCCGGCGTGCCGACGACGATATGCGCACCGCGTTCCAGCGCCCGCCGCTCGTCGCGCGCATCCATGCCACCGACACAGGTGGCGATCGACGCGCCGGCTTCCTCGTAGAGCCAGGTCAGTTCGCGAGCGACCTGCATGGCGAGTTCACGGGTCGGGGCAATGACGAGTGCCAGCGGCGCCTGGATGCGCGGCAGCCTGTTTTTGCCGTCAAGCAGGGTCGTCGCGATCGCGAGACCAAAGGCCACGGTCTTGCCGGAGCCGGTCTGGGCCGAGACAAGCGCATCGGCGTCGCGAAGCTCTGGTGCCAGCATGGCTTTCTGGACGGGGGTGAGTTCGCTGTAGCCGCGTTTTGCCAAAGCAACGCCAAGCGGCGGCTCGATGCCTTCAAATTGGGTCATGTCCATCTTTCGGATATGCGCCCGGAAATGGAGGTACCATTGAGAGGGCGGCAGAACGGCGACGATGCCGTGATTTTGCGCCTACATAGTGCGCAACGCAGAAAAAGTACAGTGCGCCGCACACATAGCTTCAATGCGGGACTGCAATGTAAGGGCACTATTTGCCCTCATGCTTAATAGCGGGACTCGTTTTCCTTCTCGAGTCGCTGCATCGCATCGGAGTCAGGCACGTAGCGCCCCTTCTCCGCATTCCAGACATACGTCGTCTTGACCTGTTTCGTGCCCAGCTTGGTCGTCTTCAGATCGGCACAGACTTCCTCGATGGCCGATGTCGTGTCGGTCACCGTCACTGTGATCGGTGCATAGGGTTTGCCCTCCGCCGGATTGGCAGTATAGCCGATCACCTGCTGCCGGTCGATGCCGCAATTGCGCTCTCCAAGAAGGCTGGTGCTGTCGATGAGTTCGAACTTGTCGTTCCGCACCAGGATCATCGATTGCGTGGCGTAACTCTGGTTCGCGTTGAAATGTGAACTCAGCGTCAGGATCACATCGGTGGCATCGCTGACCGGCAGCAGCGCCTGATCGAAGAAATAGGTACTGGCGTCGAAGCCGGTATCGGCCGCATCGAGCAGTTCCGGCTTTTCCTTCGAGAGGTCGTAGAGTGCGAGGATCGCTATGCTCTGCGCTGCGTCGGCCGCCTGGGAGAAATCGAACAGGACCAGAAGGCGGTTCTTGCCGTCGGCCTTCATGGTGAGATGGGAGACGTCGAAGAGGCCGAACGTCTTGACGTCCTTATTGGCGAAATCAGGTCCGCCAATGTGACGAACTGGATTGAACGTCTGGCCCGTGAAGGTGTTGGCGAAGCCGTCGAGATCGGGGACGAACTGCCGCGCGAGATCAAGGAAACGTGTCTGGGTGCCCGGTATCACCACTTTCACGACAGGAGAATTCTCGACATCCGCGGTCCAGCCCGGACTGATCATCATCAGCAGGAATAGCAGTGTCGCGACGCCTCGCGCAATCGAGTGCCTCATGCCCCAACTCCTCGGTCCAATGGTCAGCATAGATATCGGGAAAACTTGAGCAACCGGATTCTTGCGCACGGCATTTTGAACCAGCGATCGGGTTGACTCTTGCGTTCATGAAATGTTCTTATAGCGATGCTAAGAGCCTTTCACTGGGCCAAAACCAAGGGAGAAGACGATGGCACACGGTACTTTCGGCTGGAACGAGCTGATGAGCTCTGACATCGAAGCCTCGAAGGAATTCTACAAACGCGTCGCGGGTTGGACCTATCAGGACATGCCGATGGGCGACATGGGCAATTACACGCTGGCCTTCATCGCCGGCAATCCGGTGCCGGTGGCGGGCCTGATGCCCTGGCCGGAGAGCCAGCCGGGCAGCAACGACTGGTTCGCCTATATCAATGTCGATGACATCGATGCGGCGACCGAAGCTGCGGCTGGCGCCGGCGGCACGGTCATGCGCGAAAAGTTCTATATCGACAATACCGGCTGGATCGCCATCGTGCAGGATTCCGCCAAGACCATGATCGGCCTCCTGCAGCCTGACCCGATGTGACGTTGCAGGCGCCGGGCTGCGATGCGGTCTGGCGCCCTCTGCAATTGCGGATCAGGGCGTCCAATATTCAGCGGCGCCCGGCGGCAACGTTGCCAGGACACGATCGAGGTCGGCGTTGCTTACACTGCGCCGCAGGGCTGCAGCGACGTCCGAGATCGAGGTCTCGGAGGCGAGATTGTGGTCGCGTCTGTTGGCCCTGACTTCTTGGTTCAACCTGGCCCGATCCGGAAAGGGTGCGGGCTCAGTGACCGGGTGCCAATTCTCGACGAAGATCGCGCGCAGAACGGCGGGCAGGATTTCGGCGAAACGCAAAGCATCATCGACGGTCAGGTGGTCGCGGAAGACGTGGAGCACGGCGCGCAAGATCGCGTAGCTGCGATGGTGAGTCTCCAGCATGGCGATCTGCATGAAATCGTCCATGAAACGCTCGAAGTCTCGCGTCGCATGGACATATTCCTGCGGAACAGTCATCGCGTCATCCCGATATGTCGATCACGCCGCAGTCGCCGGCTTCCGAGGCGAAGGCGAGGAGCTTGCCCGATTTCGACCAGGCCATCGAAGTAATCGCGCCCTTGCCGGGTCGGCGGAGCAGCGCTTCCTTCTGGTCGGCGAGGCGGACGCCGAGGATCATGCCGTCCATGAAGCCGATCGCCAGGACTTCGTCATTGCCGTGGAACTGGACCGCAGTCACCAGGATGTTGGCGCGGGTGCCGAGCTCGAGCGGCGCCTTGCCCATCGGACCGTCCTTGGCGGCGAAGGGCCACACGATCGCAGCCGGCGCGCCGGAGGAGGCGAGCCATTTGCCCTTCGGCGACCAGGAGAGCGACTTGATCTTGGCGGGATAGCCGGTCATGCGCATGTGGCGGGTCTCCTCGCCGGGCTTGCCGTCGAGCTTCCAGCCGTGCAGCGCATTCTCCTGCATCGCGGTTACGAGGAAACGGCCGTCGGGCGAGAAGGTGACCTGCGTATGGGCTCCCTTCCATTCGAGATCGACCGGTGCGCCGTTGGTGCCCGCCCAGTGAAGCGTCACGCCGTTGTAGCGAGATGCCGCGAGGCGAAGGCCCTTTGGTGCAAAAGCGACGCCCTCGACCGAACGCTGCTCGGTGAAGCTGCGGCTCTTGCCGTCGGAGGTAACCGCTGTCGCCACCTTGCCGGTGGCATAGCCGACCGCACCGGATGGGCCGGCCGCCAGTGCGGTGATCCATTTGCGGGGCTCTTCCGCCACGAGCTTTGCCGTACCATCAGCGGAGATCCGGAAGATTTTGCCGTCCTCGCCACTTGTCAGCACGGAATTGGTCAGGGGGTCAGCGACGCTCGCCAGCATGCCGTTGTTGGCCTCAGTCACCTTATGGCCCATGTCGAGACGATGGACGCTGCCGGTCGAGGAGGCGAAGAAGGGAACGTCGCCCAGGAAATGCGCACCGAGCACATGGCCGTCAAGGTCGAGCGGGGCAACGGTCGGCATACAAGCATTCTCCGGCATTGGATCAATCAGTCACGCGGCCTCGATGGCGTGAACCCGGCATCGTGTCAATGCCGGGTGCATCCCATCGGGTGGGTCTCGCGGTCTATGCGGTTCATGCCGCGCAGGCGAGGAAGCTCTCCTCGATCTTCTTGCGATCGAGGTCGCGACCGATGAAGACGAGCTTGCTCTCGCGCTTCTCGCCGTCCTTCCAGGCACGCTGGTGGTTGCCCTCGATGATCATATGTACGCCCTGCACCACGTAGCGCTCGTCGTCCTGGTCGAAGGCGATGATGCCCTTGAGGCGCAGGATGTTCGGGCCCTGCACCTGGGTGATCTTTTCGATCCAGGGGAAGAATTTCTTCGGATTCATCTCGCCGGCGCGGAGCGAGATCGACTGCACAGTCACATCATGGATCGCCGAGGGTGCATGGTCATGATGGTGGTGATCATGGTCATGGTGCTCATGACCATGATGATCGTGGTCGTGATGATCGTGATCATGGTTGTGATCGCAATCCGGGCCGCAGACATGGTCCTCGTGGCCGTGTTCGAGGAATTGCGGATCGTTCTCCAGCGCACGGTCGAGATCGAAGGCACCGAGATCGAGAACCTTGGTCAGGTCCACATTCGAGCGCTCCGTGCGATAGATGCGCGCCGACGGATTGATCACGCGAATGATCTGCTCGATCTTGTTGGCCTCTTCCGGCGAGACGAGATCGGTCTTGTTGAGCAGCACCACGTCGGCGAACGCCAACTGGTCCTCGGCTTCGCGGCTGTCCTTGAGGCGGAGCGGCAGGTGCTTGGCGTCGACCAGCGCCACCACGGCATCGAGCTGGGTCTTGGCCCGCACGTCGTCGTCCATGAAGAAGGTCTGGGCGACCGGCACCGGATCGGCAAGGCCGGTGGTCTCGACAATGATCGCGTCGAAGCGACCGGGGCGGCGCATCAGGCCCTCGACGACGCGGATCAGGTCGCCGCGCACGGTGCAGCAGATGCAGCCGTTGTTCATCTCGTAGATTTCCTCGTCGGATTCCACGATCAGGTCGTTGTCGATGCCGATCTCGCCGAATTCGTTAACGATGACGGCGTATTTCTTGCCGTGGTTCTCGGTCAGGATGCGGTTGAGCAACGTCGTCTTGCCGGCGCCGAGATAGCCGGTGAGCACGGTGACGGGAATGGGCTTTGCGGTCTGGGCTTCGGTCATGGTCGCCTCGGGGGTGATGGGAAGCTAAGGGGTTGGATCGTATATAGGAGAGGAACGATCGGCGCGCAAATGGACGCGTGGTGCAGTTTCCGGCGCTATTGCGGCTTTGACCGATCCGATATGTTTGCGCTGCAGCAAAAACAGCCCAAAACCCCGGGTTTTGGGCGCCTGCGTTATCAAAAACTTAGCAAAATTTATAAATTCTAAGCAACATCCGACCGATTGCCACGGCTCGCATGACTCAAAGGAATTTCTCCATGCTTCAAAACCTTCCCATCCAGCTCAAGATCGGCATCGTGGTGCTTTTCATGGGAGTGGCGGCGCTTTCCATCGCGGCCATGGGCGTACTTGGTATCCGGGACCTGGGGGGCACGTTGGCGTCCGTCGGCCAGAGGGAGGAAGTTGCGCGGGAGGCTATGGATCTTCGCGTCGATATCATCGCGATCAGCCGCATGACCTATCAACTGGCAGCCGAGCCTGAAAAGGTAGCGGATTTTGCAGCGGAAACTGAAAAGCGCGCCGAGGAAATGCTGGCGCGCCTGCCCAAGATCGAGGCGGCCGCAACGCCGGACGAGATCAAGATGCTCGCAGATGTCAAAGCGGCGCTTCTTGTCTATTTCGACGAGATTCGCGCGATGGTGAAGACAGCGCAGACATCCGCGTCGGATGTTGCGGCAATGAAGGCGGCACTCGGCAAGGCGCTCGCTGCACAGAAAACCGTGACTGCCGCGGTCAAGGTCTATAGCAAGTCGTCAGGCGATACGCTGGCTGCGGCGCGCGAGGAGGCGCTTGGTTCCTCCTCGGTTGCTATCTGGACCCAGATCATCGTTGCGGCCATCTGCGTTCTGGCCGGCGGTGGCGTCAGTTCCTTCGTTGCCCGCCAGGGTATTGCCAGGCCGATCAAGACGCTGACCGCAGGCATGACTCGCCTGGCGGGTGGCAACCTTGAAAGCGAAGTTGGCGACACCGGCCGGCGCGACGAAATCGGCGAGATGGCGCGCTCCATGGAGGTATTCCGCCAGAACAGCATCGCCATCAGGGCCCTTGAAGCCCAGGAGGCCGCACTGCATGCCAAGAGCGCCGAACTCCAGTCCACGATCAGCACCGTGGTGGCGGCGGCAGTCGCGGGCGACTTCTCGCAGCGCATCACCAAGGATTATGAGAATGGCGACCTCAACCGCTTTGCGCAGTCGGTAAACGAGCTCGTGATCTCCGTGGATTCTGGCATAACCGAGTTCCGCCGTGTCGTGGCGGCACTCGCCGAGGCGGACCTGTCGCAGACGATGCGGGGCCAGTTCCGTGGCGCTTTCGCCGAACTCCAGGCCAATGTCAACGCCACGATGGAGATCCTCGGATCGACGATCGAGCGTATTCGTGCCTCCGGCGACACGATCAACAACGATACGCGGGAGCTCAGTTCGGCAGCAAACGATCTTTCCCGCCGCACCGAACGCCAGGCCGCTTCGCTCGAAGAGGCCGCTGCCGCGCTTGACGAGATCACAGTGACCGTTCGCAGCACTTCGGAGCGGGCCCGGGAGGTCAAGGCCATGATGATCGAGACGCAGGGCAGCGCTGGCAAGTCCGGCGACATCGTCCGCAATGCGGTCGAGGCCATGAGCCGGATCGAGCAATCCTCCGGCAAGATCAGCCAGATCCTGTCGGTGATCGATGAAATCGCCTTCCAGACCAACCTTCTCGCGCTCAATGCGGGCGTCGAAGCGGCGCGCGCAGGCGAGGCGGGCCGTGGTTTTGCGGTGGTCGCACAGGAAGTGCGCGAACTCGCGCAGCGCTCGGCAACCGCCGCCAAGGAGATCAAGAGCTTGATCGGCCAATCCGAAATCGAGGTTGCGAGCGGCGTCACCCTGGTGCGGTCCACGGGTGAGGCCCTCGTGGAAATCGAAGGCCTGGTCAACCGTGTGAACGATCACATAACCACGATTTCCAAGGCGACAGAGGAGCAGTCCTCGGCGCTGCAGGAGATCAACAGCTCCGTCAATCAGATGGATCAGATGACCCAACAGAACGCCGCCATGGTCGAGGAAACGACATCGGCAAGCGTCTCGCTGTCCGAACAGAGCCGGCATCTGCACGATCTGCTCGAGCGCTTCAGGCTCGGTAATTCGGGAACCGCCAGGTACCGGCAGGCGGCTTGAGGCAACGCTCAACTCGAAGCGTGCGACCGGGGGAGGAAGAGGCTGACGTCGAATCCATCGACATCCTCGACCAGTTCGACCAATCCCGTGATGGCATGGGCGAGCAACGCCTCGCCCCTGGCGGCACTGGCCGCGGCGGCATTGCCCGCCGCACCATCGGGATTCAGATCGCGCATCATCCAGCCGAAGGCATGCGGCCCGTAGGCACGCAGGTGTCGGTAGTCATTTGCCAGGCGGGACTGTAACGAAGGAAAGTCTTGCGCCTTCGTCATATCGACCTGGTCCGGAGCGGTCGCCAGCATGACCGACGTCTCGATATCACCGCCATGGATGTCCACTGCCTTTGCTTCCGACGCAATCAGGCCCTCCGGTACGCCAAAACGGGTCCAACTGGTGGCGACGCAGAGCATGTGGAAGCGGATGCGGGCCTCGGTGGCGACGATGGTCATCAACGGCGAATTGCCGCCATGGGCATTGAGCAGCACCAGCTTGCGGATGCCGCGGCTAGAAAGGTCTTCGGCAATGCCGAGCCAGCGGTTCACAGCCTCGTCGAAGGCGAGAGATTTCGTGCCGGGTCGATCGAGATGCTCGGGCGAATAGCCCACCGGTTCGGCTTCGAGGAAGATCACGTCGAGCGCATCGGACAGGGCCGTTCTCAGCCGCGCGGCGATGGCCCTGGCGATGATCGTATCCGTTTCCAGCGGCAGATGCGGGCCATGAAATTCATGCGCGCCGAGCGGCAGGATGGCGATGGTGCGGGCGGTCAAAAGCCCTGTTTCTCCTGCCATTTCGCGCCAACCCCTTGCCATTGCCCCGCGCCATCAGTCATACATTCAAAAAGTTTAAATTCAAACGGGGCGGGGATGACCAAGAAGGACAAGTCCAAGAAGAAGGACAAGCCGGAAAAGGAAATCCAGCCCCGCGAGCCCGGTGATCTCCAGTCCGAAGTCACGCGCGCGTCGCGCTCGATGCGCACCTTCTTGACGAATTCTCTCTCCCACAGCGGCATCTATGCCGGACAGGATGGTGTCATCCTGGCACTCGCCGAAGAAGACGGCCTTTCGGCAGGCGCCATAGCCGACCGCCTGGGCGTCAAACCGCCGACCATGACGCGGACGCTTGCGCGCATGGAGGCGCAGGGCTTCATCCAGCGACAGCCCGATGCGGCCGACGGCCGGCAATTGCGCGCCGTTCTCACCGACGAGGGCCGCAAGCATGTCCACGCCATCCAGCTCGCCGCGAAGGCGACCGAGAACATGGCGCTCTCCGCATTGTCGGACAAAGAGATCCGCCAGTTCCTCAAAGTGTTGCGCAAGATCAACCGCAACCTTGGGCAGGTGGAGCCTGAGGCGGAGATATCAAGTGAATAAGCGCCACACAGGCTTGCAAGGGTTGTTGCGGGCGTCGAAGAATGTCGCTACTCAATCGATTTAGGGAGAGGCGGGAGCCGGCATCGGCCGGAGTTCCGCAACGGGAGGCTCGATGGCCCAGAAAGTGAAACTGTCCACGATTGCCGAGACGCTGGGGGTTTCTACCGCCACCGTGTCGCTTGCGCTTCGGGACAGTCCGCTCGTGGCTACGACGACCCGCGACAGAATCAAGGAGCAGGCGCGTGCGCTCGGTTACATCTATAACCGCCGTGCGGCCAGCCTGCGCACCTCTCGCTCCGGCATCATCGGCGTCGTGGTTCACGACATCATGAACCCGTTCTATGGCGAAATCCTGAAAGCCATCGAGAGCGAGCTCGACCGCAGCCAGCACACCTTCATTCTCTCCAACCACTACGATTCCGTCGAAAAGCAGCGGAATTTTCTCGAGACCATGCTGCAGCTTGGCGGCGACGGCATCATCATCTCCCCGGCGATCGGTACCCCTCCCGGGGATATCGAACTCGCCGAGGAAAATGGCATGCCGCTGATCCTCGTTGCCCGCACCATCGAGGGCGTCACGCTGCCGGCCTATCGCGGCGATGACAGCTACGGTATTTCGCTCGCCACCAATCATCTGATCTCACTTGGTCACAAAGTCATCGCGATGATCGGCGGTACCGACCAGACCTCGACCGGCCGCGACCGCTACCAGGGCTATGTCAACGCCCTGCAGAAGGCGGGCATGACGGTTCTGCCGGAACTGCGCATCCCCGGGCCGCGTACCCGCGAGGGTGGCTTCGAGGCAGCAGTGCATTTCCTGTCGCTGCCGCAAAGGCCGACGGCGGCCGTCTGCTGGAACGATCTCGTCGCGATCGGCCTCATGAACGGCATCCAGCGCGCGGGCCTCGTGCCTGGCGTCGACATTTCTGTCACCGGCTACGACGATCTCGAAGAGGCAGCGATCGCCACGCCGGCGCTGACCACAGTCTGGAACGGTCAGTCCGAGGTGGGTCGGATGGCGGCACGGGCGCTGCTCGATCGCCTTGCCGGCAGCCACGAGCCGGACGGACTCCATCTCATCAAGCCGGAAATGCGCATTCGCCAGTCCACCGGCCCCGTGAAACCCCGGAAATGAAACTCTGAGACGGTAATCCAATGACCACTCTGCTCCTCATCGGCAAGGTAAATCCGCGCGTTCGCGAAAGGCTCGCGGGCCGATTCGACATCATGGAACTGCCGAGCGCCAAGGCGGAAGACATCACGCCTGACATGGCGGCAAAAGTCGTGGGCACGGCGTCGTTCAACGCCATGCCGGCATCGATCATGGACGCGTTGCCCAATCTCAAGATCATCGCCAATTTCGGCGTCGGCTATGATGGCGTCGACGTCGGGCACGCCGCGTCGAAGGGCATCATTGTCACCAACACGCCCGACGTGCTCGACGAGGAAGTGGCCGATACCACCATCGGGCTGCTGCTCAATACACTGCGGCTGTTCCCACGCGCCGAGAATTACATGCGCGAAGGGCGCTGGGTGAAGGAGGGCGCCTTTCCGCTCTCGCCGCTGACGCTGCGCGGCCGGCATATCGGCATGTATGGCATGGGCCGCATCGGGCAGCAGATCGCGCACCGGCTCGAAGCCTTCAACGTCAAGATCAGCTATCACACGCGCTCGGCCAAGGCTGAGATCGCCTATGATTATTACCCGTCACTCAAGGCGCTCGCGACCGCTGTCGATACGCTGATCTGCATCGTGCCAAAAACGCCCGAGACACGACAGACGGTGAACAGGGAAATCCTCGAAGTGCTCGGCGCCAGTGGCGTGATGATCAATGTCGGCCGCGGCTGGACAGTGCATGAGGACGATCTTGCCGACGCGCTTGAGCGCAAGGTGATCGCGGGCGCCGGCCTCGATGTCTTCGAAGTCGAGCCCTGCCTGCCGGAGCGGCTGATGAAATTCGATAATGTCTCGCTGCTGCCGCATGTCGCCTCAGCGTCGGTGGCCACCCGCAATGCCATGGCGGACCTCGTGGCCGACAACCTGATCTCCTGGTTCGAGCAGGGCAAGCCGGTCACACCGGTGCCGGAGACGCCTTTCAAGGGCTGAAGCGTTTACACTCGAGCTGAAACGCTCCGATTCACACGCGTTTGCAATCCGTTAACCATGACGCAAGCTTTGCGGCGCATCATGCCGGCATCGATCGATGCTTGGGTGATGTGAAGGAGCGGAGAATGGCAATTCGCGAACTTCTGGCGGCCGTGTTTGCGGTCGGCGGTCCACTCTGGTGGTTTTCGCCGGCGCATGACGTCCAGCCCGACCCGCTAACGACCGCGTCTGTCACTACGACGGGCGAGCGTGAATTTACCGTATCCAACATGCAGAGCCGCACAGTTTGCCTCATAAGCCGAGGCACAATGACCACGCATCGCTCCAGCAGCGTGATTGCCGGCGAGGATTGCATGGCTGTTTGGCCCGGCTTGGAGCGGGTGCGCAACTGGACTGACAATGGCGACGGCACGTTCCAACTGACCGATGGCAGCGGCGAGCAGATTCTGTCGCTCGGGCTCGGGGATGGCGTAGCCTATGAGTCGCTCGAGCCGGCCGATGCCTCGATTGCGCTGACCGCGGCAAACTGACAGCGGCAAGACCCCTTCGATCCTTAATGACCTCCGCCACCGCCGCCAGCGGCCTTGGGTTTCCTGAGAAGTGTCGTCATCAGCACGAGCGACGCGAACAGCATCGTCAGGATCAGGAACACATCCATGAAGGACAACAGCGACGCCTGCTGGTGAACCATGCCCGATATCTGCTTGATCGCGATCGTACTGCCATCCATGCCATGCGAGGCGAAATTGGCCGTCAGGTTGTCGATCATGCTGGTCGCGGCCGGGTTCGCCGCGTTCACATGTTCGGCAAGCTGTGAATAGTGGATCTGGCTCTGCCGGGTCAGCAATGTGTTGATGATCGCCAGCCCCACGGCGCCGCCGAGGTTTCGGGTTAGATTGAACAGACCCGAGGCCGATCGGATTTTGTCGACCGGCAGCGTACCCAGCGCGACGTTGTTGATCGGCACCATGGCGAGCATCATCGACGAGCCGCGCAGGATCTGCGGGACCAACAGTTCCCAGAAATCCCAGTCCGCCGTGATGTGGCTCATCATCCAGGTGCCTGTCGCAAAGCCGGTGAAGCCGATCGCCATCATGACGCGCGGGTCGAGCTTGTTCGACAGGATGCCGGCGATCGGCGCGGTCAGGAACATGGCCAGACCCGAGACGAACATGGTTTCGCCGATCATCAGGGCGTCGTAGCCGCGGATCCGGCCGAGATAGAGCGGATAGAGATAGGTCAGGCCGTAGAGGCCGATGCCCATGACGAAGGAGAACAGCGAGCCGAAGGCGAAGTTTCTGTTGTTGAAAGCGCGCAAGTCGACGATCGGGAAGGATGCCGTGAAGACCCGGTAGAAGAAGGCGGTTCCGCCAAGCAGGGCTGCGAGGCCGGTATAGATGATGATCTCATCCTCGAACCAGCCCTTGATATTGCCCTCCTCGAGGAAGTATTCGAGCGAGCCGAGGAAGATCGCCATATAGGCGAGGCCAAACCAGTCGAACTTCTTCATCAGACTCAGTTCCGGCTTGTCGAAATCGATCAGGAACCAGGTCGCGGTGGCGACGAGGATGCCGGGAATGACGTTGATCAGGAACAGCCAGTGCCAGGAGAAGGCTGCGGTAAGGTAGCCACCGACGGTGGGGCCGATCGTCGGGGCCAGCGTTGCGACGAGGCCGATGATTGGCGACACGATCGCGCGCTTGGAGGGCGGGAAGATGATGAAGGCGGCCGCGAAGACCGACGGGATCATGCCGCCGCCGATGAAACCCTGGATCGCGCGGTAGACGATCATCTGGTCGATATTGGTGGCGGTCGCGGCCAGCGCGCTGGCGGCGGTGAAGCCCGCGGCGGAGACCGAGAACAGCACGCGGGTGGATAACACCCGGGCGAGCGTGCCCGAGAGCGGAATCATGATGACTTCGGCGATCAGGTAGGAGGTCTGAACCCACGCGACTTCATCATTGCTCGCGGACAAGCCCGCCTGGATGTCGGCCAGGGAGGCCGAGACGATCTGGATATCGAGGATCGCCATGAACATGCCGAAGACCATGGCGAAGAAGGCCAGGACCTCACGGGTGGTGACGACCCGCTCGCCCGGCATGCCGGTGGCCGCCGGCGCATTGGTAGGGACTGGAACCCGATCGGCAGTGGTTGTGGCCATAGTGGCCTCCTCTCACCGTCGTGCAGGCGGTGTTGAACAAACAATGTGGACGCTCGCCGCCGCTGACATTCACAGAGGGGGACCCATGAGGTCGGTGTCAGGCCATCGCCTTATCGACCATCGAATGCGTCGTGTCAGTGTGGACGACGAGCGCCGTTGCTTACTTCTTCGCCAGGCGCACAGCTTCCGCATTGCCGGTGCGGCTATCGACTTCGACGACAACGGAGAGGCCGGCGCGCAGATGACCGCTTTCGAGCACCGATTTCGGCAGCGCGATCCGGACAGGCAGGCGCTGGATCACCTTGGTGAAATTGCCCGTGGCATTTTCCGGCGGCAGCAGCGAGAAGACCGACCCGGAGGCCGGCGAGATCGACTCGACGGTGCCTTCGATGACATGATCTTCCAGCGCGTCGATCTCGACCTTGACCTTGGCGCCCGGCTTGATGCCGGCAACCTGGGTCTCCTTGAAGTTCGCCTCGATATAGAGGTTCTCGATCGGAACGAGGGCGGCAAGGCGCTGGCCGGGCGACACGAGATCGCCGTCCTGGACGGCGAGGTTGCCGACGACGCCGTTGAACGGAGCCTTGAGGATCGTGAAGGACAGATCGCGCTCGGCCTTGGCCTTCTGCAACTGGAGCGAATGGATCTGGCTCTCGGCCTCGGCGCGCTGGGCGGTCACGACGGCGATATTGGCTTGCGCGGACGCGATGGCCGAGTCGGCGCCGGCGAGGTTCGCCTTGGCCTGATCGTAGGCGACCTGGGCATTGTCGAGATCGGCGCGGACACCGGCCTTCTTCGTGGCGAGATCCTGCTGACGGGCGAGCGTGATCTCGGCGCCGCGGACGGTGGCCTCGAGTGCGGTCTTCTGAGCCTCGGTCTGGGTGACTGCCGACTTCGCTGCCGCAATCTGGGCGTCATAGCGGGCCAGCGTCAGCTTCTGCGTCGCGATCTGCGCGTCGGCCTGCTCTGCGGCGATCTTGTAGTCGCCATTGTCGAGCGTCACGAGCGTATCGCCGGCCTTGACGTGCTGGTTGGCCAACACATTGACCTTGGCGACATAGCCGGTGACCTTGGGCGAAATGTTGGTGATGTCGCCCTCTACATAGGCGTCATCGGTCGAGATCATGAAGCGACCGTCGATCCAGTACTGGTGGCCGTAATAGGCGCCGCCTGCGAGCGCGCCCAGGGCGACAACCGAAAGAATGAGCTTGCGGACGATACCTCTCTTTTTCGGCTGTGCCTCGACGGTGACGGCTGCAGGAGAAGCAGCGGGGGCTTCCATCTTGATCGGAGCCTCGCCCACCGCATCCGCTTCCATATCGTCTTCGACCGCGTGCACTGCCGCGACCTTGCTTGCTGATCTTGCCATTTTATGAATGCCCCGCTTTTCAGCGAATGATTAATCGAACCGAACGGTTCAGTTCGAATTGACTTAATCCCTTTTATGGCCCATATCAAGAGGCAATCGAACCGATCGGTTCGAATAGCGTTAATTTGGGGAAAACAACCAAGATGAGCGATCTCACCGAGACCGCCGCAATCGACGAATGTCGCAAGGACGGGCTTGGCGGTCGTCCGGCGGCCGGGGAAGACCCGGTCAAGCGCGAACAGATCCTGGACGGTGCCATGCGCATTTTCATGCGCCAGGGCTTTGACGCCTCCAGCATGAACGACATTACCCGCGAGGCGGGTGTGTCGAAAGGCACGCTCTATGTCTATTTCAAGAACAAGGAAGACCTGTTCGCTGCGATCATACAGCGCAAGAAGTCACTTGTTTTCGAAAAATTGCGGGAAATTGTTGCGGCGCATAAGCCCGTGGCGGAGACGCTTTACGAGTTCGGCGTCACATTCGCCATCCAAATTCTGTCTGATGATGCCATCAGGGGACAGCGCATTGTGATCGGTGTGATCGACCGGATGCCGGAGCTGGCTGACAGCTTTTTCAAGTTCGGACCGAATACCGGGCCGGCGCTGCTTGCCAACTATCTCACGCGGCAGGTCGAACTCGGCCGGCTGAAGCCGATCGAGGATACGATGCATACGTCACGCCAGCTTGGCGACCTCTGTGTCGCCGGTCTTTACCGTCCGCGCCTGTTCGGCGAGATGCAGGAGCCGCCGTCCCGCGAGAAGGTCGAGCGCAATGTCGAATGGGCGGTCCGGCTGTTCCTCAATTCCTACGGTGTCGAGCAGGCCTGAAGGCCAGCTTTTCCTTGACGCGCTAATCTGAATATGGCCTAAGGCTGCCCCAACAAAAGGGTGGCCTTTCGGCTGTTCCCAGACCCCTCCGACTGGATTCAAGAAAATGACTGCTTCCGGCGTTCGCGTCCGCATTGCACCTTCCCCGACCGGCGAGCCGCATGTCGGCACCGCCTATATCGCGCTGTTCAACTATCTCTTCGCGCTGAAACATGGTGGCGAATTCATCCTGCGCATCGAGGATACCGACGCCACGCGCTCGACCCCGGAATTTGAGCAGAAGGTGCTGGATGCGCTGAAATGGACGGGCCTGAAATGGAGCGAAGGCCCCGATGTCGGCGGCCCCTATGGCCCGTATCGTCAGTCCGACCGCAAGCATATCTATGGCGAATATGTCGAGAAGATCGTGGCGGCCGGCCACGGCTTCCGCTGCTTCTGCACGCCCGAGCGTCTGGAAGAGATGCGCGCCGGCCAGCGCGCCGCCGGCAAGCAGCCGAAATATGACGGCAAATGCCTCAACCTCTCCGCCGAGGAAGTCACCACCCGCATGGCTGCGGGCGAGGCGACCGTCGTGCGCATGAAGATCCCGACCGAAGGCGCCTGCAAGTTCCATGACGGCGTCTATGGCGATGTCGAAATCCCTTGGGATTCCGTCGACATGCAGGTCCTGCTCAAGGCCGACGGCATGCCGACCTATCACATGGCGAACGTCGTCGACGACTACCTGATGAAGATCACCCATGTGGCGCGCGGCGAGGAATGGCTGGCCTCGGTGCCGAAGCATATCCTGATCTACCAGTATCTCGGTCTCGAGCCGCCGGTCTTCATGCATCTCTCGCTGATGCGCAATGCCGACAAGTCGAAGCTCTCCAAGCGCAAGAACCCGACCTCGATCTCCTATTATTCGGCGCTCGGCTACCTGCCTGAAGCGCTAATGAACTTCCTCGGCCTGTTCTTCATCCAGATCGCCGAAGGCGAGGAGATGATGACGATGCAGGAACTGGCGCAGAAATTCGATCCGGACAACCTTTCCAAGGCCGGCGCGATCTTCGACGTACAGAAGCTCGACTGGCTGAACGGCCGCTGGCTGCGCGAGAAGCTCACACCCGATGAATTCGTCATGCGCGTGCTCGAATGGGCCGGCGAAAATTCGCGGCTTGTCGAAGGCCTCAAGTTGGCCCATTCGCGTGTCGGAAAGCTCGGCGAACTGCCGCCGCTCGCCGGTTTCCTGCTGTCGTCGGATGTCGGCCTGACGCCGGCATCCTTCGCGGGCATCAAGGCGCCGCCGGCAGAGACGCTGGAGATCCTCGAGACGGTGCAGGCCGATCTCGAAAAGATCCTCGAATGGAATGTCGAGACGATCGAAGCCGAGTTGCGCGCCATCGGCGACCGTATGGGCAAGAAGCTGAAGGTGATCGTTGGCCCGCTCTTCATCGCGATGTCCGGCAGCCAGCGCTCGCTGCCGCTGTTCGATTCCATGGCTTTGCTCGGCCGCTCCGTCGTCCGCCAGCGGCTGAAAGTCGCCGCCGCAGTCGTGAAGTCGATGGCCGTCTGAGACCCGTAAGAGATTGATGATGACGAACGAAAAGAAGCCCGAAGCCGCCGCCCTTTCCTCCGACGCCGCGGAAGTCCGTGCCCAGAAGCTCGCGATCCTGCGCGAGAAGGTTGGCGACGTCTACCCCGCCCATTTCCACCGCACGATCACCAATGCGGACCTCGCCGAGAAGTACAAGGATCTGGCCGACGACACGGAAACGCAGGATATCGTGACCGTTGCCGGCCGCGTCTATTCCTCGCGCAATTCCGGCATGTTCATGGATATCCATGACGCCTCGGGCAAGATCCAGATTTTTTCCCACAAGGAGGTGACGCCGGAAGCCGCGCGCGACCTGCTCTCGCTGATCGATATCGGCGACATCATCGGCGTGACCGGTGCTGTGCGCCGCACCAAGCGCGGCGAACTCTCGATCAATGCGCATGAGATCACCATGCTCACCAAGTCGCTGCTGCCGATGCCAGAGAAGTGGCACGGCGTCTCCGACATCGAGATCCGCTATCGCAAGCGCCATCTCGACATCATGACCAACGAGGAGTCCAAGCTCCGCTTCCAGCAACGTTCGAAGATCGTCTCCGGCATCCGCCGCTTCATGGAAAATGACGGTTTCATGGAAATCGAGACGCCGATGCTGCATTCGGTCTATGGCGGCGCCACCGCCGAACCGTTCAAGACCCATCACAACACCCTGAAGCTCGATATGTATCTCCGCATCGCGCCCGAGCTTTATCTCAAGCGTACCTTGGTCTCGGCGCTGACCGACAAGGTCTTCGAGATCAACCGCAACTTCCGCAATGAAGGCGTCTCCACCCGACACAATCCCGAATTCACGATGATGGAGTGCTACTGGGCCTATGCCGACTACGAGGACATCATGGACCTCGTAGAGCGGCTGTTCGCCGAGCTGGCCACATCGATCCACGGCACGACGGAATTCCCCTATGGCGACAAACAAATCTCCTTCAAGGGTCCGTTCCGACGCGTGCCGATGCCGGATGCTGTCAAGGACGTGACCGGCATCGACTTCCTCGCGATCAAGACTGACGAGGAAGCCCGCGCCGCTGCCAAGGCTGCCGGCTTCGAGGTCGAGAAGGATTGGACCTGGGGCGAGTGCCTTGCTTTCATCTTCGAGGAGAAGGTCGAGCCGACGCTGATCCAGCCGTCCCACGTCACGCATTTCCCGAAGGATATCTCGCCTTTCGCCAAGGAAGTGCCGGGTGAACCGCGGCTGGTCGAGCGCTTCGAGACCTACTGCAACACCTGGGAACTGGGCAATGCCTTCTCGGAGCTCAACGATCCCGTCGAGCAGCGCGCGCGCATGGTCGAGCAGCTCCAGCAGGCGCATGCCCGCGGCGAGAAGGACAAGCAACTCGACGAGGAGTTCCTCGATGCGATCGACCAGGGCATGCCCCCGGCCGGTGGCCTCGGCATCGGCGTCGACCGCCTGATCATGCTGCTGACGAACGCACCGTCTATCCGCGATGTGATCCTCTTCCCGGCCCGCCGCAGCAAAGCGGACTAATCAGGGATGGGCGGGGCGCCTCAGGCTTCCTGGGGAGCTAGTCACCGACGGGCATGCTGACCTCTGCATGCTCGTCAGCCTTTCGCTTCTTCGGCTGAACGTGGTCTTCCGAAGCCGCATCTGCCGCCTTCTCGGCCGCGTCATGACTCTCAGTTTTAGCGGCTGGCTCGTGACCCTCAGTCTGGGCCTGATCTTCGGGCTTCGCTTCCTCTGTCACGGCGGATTTGTCGCCATGAGCATCGGCCGGTTGCGCGGCCGTATCATGGCCATCGGCCTTCGCCGCCGGCTCATGGCTCTCAGCCGCAGCCTTGGCGTCATCGGCAGGCTTGGCTTCATGATCGACAGCGATCTTCTCGCCTGGATCTTCCGCAGTCGCATCCGCTGGTTCTTCGGCGACGGCATGACTATTGTCGGTTGCCGGCGGGTGTTCGTCGGCTGGCTTTTCGTCACCGCCACCCAGGCCCACCATACTCAGCATGCTGTCGACGAAGGATTGCTCCTTGGCCGGCTGATCGCCATCCGCCGTTTCGTCGGCGCCCTCCTTGGCGGGCTCTTCGCCGGGATCCTCTGCCGGCTTGACCTGTTGTTCTTCCTTCTTGCCGTGATCGGCGGACTTCTGGTCCTTCTTGCCGTTTGGCTTGGCCTCGGCATCCTCGGTCTTTTCCGGGCTGATGCAATCGGGCTTCTCCTCGACGCTGCGCATGGCGGTCATCATGGCGCCGATTTCGTCGATGTCGACGACCACCTTGTCGCCATAGTAGCGGCCCGCATCGCTGACCGGCCCTTCGTAGTAGCTCGCCATGGCGGGCGATTTCATTTCAGAGAGGGCGTCAGGCTTCAGCGCGATCAGCACTTCGGCGCCGATCGAGCGCCCGCGCATCTGCGAGCGCAGGGTGGGGCCGTGCGAGTCGAGCACGCTGACGTGAATAAGGTCGACGGTATTCTTCTTGGCAAGCAGCCCGGCAATGCGCAACGCCGTGCGGACGCGGTCGGGGCCGCTGGCATTTTCCATGCGGATGAAGCGGCGGAGCCAGAGGCGGTTCGTCGGTGTCTTGAGCACCATGGTCTGCACGTCGGTGCATTCGCCGCCGATTGTGCTTCCGGCGCTCTCCAGTCCGAATTCGGAGCTTTTAAAGAAGAGGGCGGCCGCGCTAGTTCCACCCAGAAGCACGGTGATGCCGAGCGTGATGATCAGGAGCTTCCGGGATAGCCGGAGCTTGGGAAGGCCGATTTTCAAGACGCGATACCCCACCGGACTGGGACCGAAACCGGTCGCTAGGGTTAACTATATCCAACCGCCGGTTTCGGAAGATTTAACATCGGCCTTTGCATTTTCATGCCACGCGACGGGCTTGCACTTCGTCGTTGGGCAGGCGGAAGAGGCTGACGATCTCGCGCAATGTGCGCATTTCGCGGCTGGTCTCGTCGGACGACTGGGTCAGGTTACTGACCAAGTGCATATTGTCGGTAATCAACTGGTCGAGACTGCGCATCGCGGCCGTGAGCTGGTTGAGGTTTTCGCTCTGGCTGGTACTGTCGGCTGCGATCTCGTTCGACAGCGCGCTGATCGAGGTGATCGACCCAACGATGTGCGAAAACTGCTCCGTCGCCTTGCGGACCAGGTCCGCACCCTGCTTCACTTCTACCGAACTTCTTTCGATCAGTGCCTTCACTTCATTGGAAGCCTGGGCAGTCTTCTGTGCCAGCAACCGTACTTCTGTGGCGACCACTGCAAATCCCTTGCCGGACTCGCCGGCACGCGCCGCTTCGACGCCGGCATTGAGTGCGAGCAGGTTGGTCTGGAAGGCGATGTCCTCGATGACGCCGATGATGTCGGAGATCTTGCTCGCCGAGTCAGTGATCTGACCCATGGCTGTCTGCGCGCCCTGCATGACCTCGCTGCCGGTGCCGGCAATGACGCTGGTTTGACGAACGACGCTGGAAGTTTCGCCGGCCCGCTTGGCGTTCTGGCTGACCGTCGAGGCGACCGTAGCCGTCGTCGCATTGGTTTGCTGTACGGTCGCAGCCTGCGTCGAGAAGCGGTTATTGAGCTGTTGCGTGCCGGAATGGATCTCGTCGCTTGCCGCGCTGACCTGATGGCAGGCATTCGACAGGCGGGAAATCACGCCGGAGAGATGCTCGGTGACTGAGTTGGCGTTGTGCTGAAGCTTGGCAAAGGCACCCTTGTGGTGGCCTTCGAAACGAACCGTTAGGTCGGCTGCGGCGAGGGAGGAAAGCACGCGGCTCGTCTCCTCGATGCCACCCTCGAAGCTCTCCACCAGCGCATTGAGGCTGGAGGCGAGCGCCTGATTTTCCCGTCGGCTGAAGGGGCCCGTGATCCGGCCGGAGAAGTCGCCATTGGTGGCGCGTTCCACGGCTTCGGCCATCTGAAGCTGGAGGAGAGCTGCTTCGGAGGTGAGCGCCGAGAGATCGCTGTTTTGACTGCGTGTCGAGGATTCGAGTTCCTCTCGGGCGATAGCGTTGTCCTTGAAAACAGCGAGTGCCGCGATCATCGCCTTGATCTCGCTGGCGCCGCGGCGGGCGGGAATCGTGACATTCAGCTGGCCGCCGGACAGTTCTCCCATGATGCGGGTGATGCGGGCAATGGGGCCTACGATGCGTTGCGTGATGATCAACAGCACCAGAATGCCGACGATGGCACCGATCGCGCCATAAGTGAGTTCGGTTCGAAGCGAGTTCTGAAGTGAGGCACCTGCCCGGGCAACGGCCTCGGACGCCGCAGTTGAAACAAGACCGTCGATCAGTTCGATCTGCTTGTGGACAGATTGCTGGCCGCGCCCGAGAAGCTCCTCCGTCGGGACTTCCGCGGAAGGGTCAAGGCCGAGCACGATACGGGCATCCTTTCGCCATGTCTCATAGCGGCCGGAAAGTTCCGTCGCCGCGGCGGTGACATCAGGGGAGAGCGAGGTCGCGCTGAACTTTGCGAGCGTCGTGCGCGCCGCGTCGTCGGCAGCGTCGAAATCCTTCTTCACCGTGTCGGCCGAAATGAAGTTCGTCATGTCCAGCACGCCGTCCACGACAGCGGATGCATCCTGGAATTCGCCGGCTATCTGGCTCGACAGCGCGCGTGCTTCCATCGCGGAACGGACGACCTTCTCGACATGGATCTGGCCCTCAATGGACTGCCAGCCGATGTGACCGGCAACGCCGAGGCCGCCGGCTATGGCGAGGAACATGGGGAGAAGAAATTGAAGCCTGATGGACATGGTCGCCTCCTCAGTTCGGCAGCGTCGGCAGGGGTGTGTCCTGCTTTTCGGCGGTCAGGGTGTTGAGGAAGGCGATCAGGTCATTGCGTTCACTTTCCTCGAGGCTGAACGGCAACATGAATTCGGAAAGAGAAGGCCGGTTGATGCCGCCGGACTCGTAATGCATCAGGACCGAGGTCAGGTCGGGTATCGATCCGTTGTGCATGAAGGGTGCACGATAGGCGGTGTTGCGGAGACCCGGCGTCTTGAAGGCATGGAGAGCCTTGGGATTTTTCGGCTCCAACTTCGCCCGGCCTATATCCTCTGTGTCGAGGCCGATGTCGTGGAACTTGTTATCGGTGAAGTTCCAGCCGGCGTGACAGCTTGAACACATTGCCTTGCCGGTGAAGAGTTCGAAGCCGCGCTTGGCCGAATCGTTGATCGCGGTCTCGTCGCCGTCGACCCAGCGGTCAAAGGGTGACCAGCCGGAAACCACGGTCCGTTCATAGGTAGCGATGGCAGTCAGCAGATTGTCCTGCGTGATGCCGGAGCCCGGGAAAACCTGATTGAACCACTTGTCGTAATCGGGGACGGCCTTGAGATTATCCACGATCTCATCGAGCTTGCCATTCATCTCGGCTGCGGCGGTGATCGGACCAGCCGCTTGTTCTTCGAGCGACGCGGCACGCCCATCCCAGAAATTCGGCGTCACCCAGGCGGCGTTGAGCACCGTTGGAGCCTGGCGACCGAGGCGCGTATTGGCCGCACCCACGGGTGTTTCGACCGGCGTCTCGAATCCGAAAGAAGGATTGTGGCAGGTGGCGCAGTTCATGTTCTTGTTGCCAGAGAGTCTCGGGTCGAAGAACAGCATCTTTCCCAGCGTCGCGAGCTGTGGGGAATAGGCTGTAACCTTGGCAAAGGGAATGGTAAGCGGGCGCTTATAGTCGCTCTTGTCGGCCGCGGCGACTGCGATAGGATAGAGAACTATGGCAATAGACACTGCAAGGAATGGTACTCTTGATCTCATCTGCCTTAGCTCCGGACGTTTATCTAAGGGAGCTGGCTGTTATCCTGTCTCGCCACTCTTCCCAGAGTGCGAATATTAACCATAACACATTAATAATATCTAAAATGGAATATACTGCTTCCAGTTGAACTGGACGCATGCGCAATATACAACCGAAAATATACTTGAGTCGCGCAATCCGAATAACAACAATTTGGGAAAGGTGTCACCGATTTTCTACCGGCAGACTCGCACTTTGCGGACGACAACTTTGCCGTTCATGCCGCTGACGACGACCTTGCGCATTACGCAGTTGTTGCCGGGACGCTTCTGATACCAGCCACGTTTGTTCCATCCGGCTTCGCTGGCGGTGGTCGTCGCGCCAAGTGCAAGCGACATGAAGATCAGGATGGATGCGAACTTTCTCATATTCCCCTCGGACTTTTCCCAAGACCGTTTGTTGAACTAGCCTCTCTTTTAGATTCTTCTCGTTTCACAGGCTGTTCCTATGGAAACAGAGGCGAAATCGCTTGCCTTGAATGCCTGCCTCGGCCAAAAGGGCACAAATTCCAGAAAATCGTGAGAATGACATGAGCAGCGCCATTTCCAGCCTGATCAAGGAAACCGTGGACCTGATGAATGCCCTCGGTGTGCAAGAGGCTCTCTACTCCGGCGGCACGCTGCCGGCACGGTCGGCCATATCGGGCGAGATCCTCGCCAGAGTGCCGGAGCAGGACGCGAAAGCAGCGAACGAGGCGATCGCCACCTCGCAGGCCGCTTTCCGGGCCTGGCGCAACGTGCCTGCACCGAAGCGCGGCGAACTCATTCGTCTGCTTGGCGAGGAACTGCGGGCGCACAAGACCGAGCTTGGCCGTCTCGTCTCGATCGAGGTCGGCAAGATCGTTTCCGAAGGCCTCGGCGAGGTGCAGGAGATGATCGACATCTGCGACTTCGCCGTCGGTCTCTCGCGCCAGCTTACCGGTCTCACCATTGCCACCGAGCGCCCGGATCACCGCATGATGGAGACCTGGCATCCGCTCGGCACGGTGCTGATCATCTCCGCCTTCAATTTCCCGGTCGCCGTCTGGTCCTGGAATGCCGCGCTCGCTCTGATCGCCGGCAATGCCATCATCTGGAAGCCATCGGAAAAGGCGCCGCTCACAGCGCTCGCCACGCAGGCCCTGCTGGAGCGCGCCATTGCCCGTTTCGAGGCCGACGGTGGGACGGCACCGAAGGGCCTGTCGCAGGTCGTCATGGGCGACCGCGCGATCGGCGAAGTACTGGTCGACCACAAGGATGTGGCGCTGGTTTCCGCAACCGGCTCGACCCGCATGGGCCGTGAGGTCGGTCCGCGCGTCGCCGCCCGTTTCGGCCGCTCGATCCTCGAACTCGGCGGCAACAATGCCGCGATCGTGGCACCGTCCGCCGATCTCGACCTCACGCTTCGAGGCGTGGCCTTCGCCGCCATGGGCACGGCGGGCCAGCGCTGCACATCGCTACGCCGCCTCTTCGTCCACGAAAGCATCTACGACACGCTCGTACCGCGCCTCGTGAAGGCTTATGGCTCGGTCAAGGTCGGCAACCCGCTGGAGACCGGTACGCTGGTCGGTCCGCTGATCGACAAGGGCGCTTACGACCGGATGCAATCCGCGCTGGACGGTGCGCGAAGGCCGCCGGTGGCAAGGTGCATGGCGGGGAGAAGGTCGACCTGTCCGCCCCCGGCGACAGCGTCTACGTCCGTCCTGCAATCGTAGAAATGCCGAAGCAGTCCGGCCCGATGGTGGACGAAACTTTCGCGCCGATCCTCTATGTCGTGCGCTATTCGGATTTCGATGCGGTGCTTGCCGAGCACAATGATGTGCCGCAGGGCCTGTCATCCTCGATATTCACCAATGACATGCGCGAGGCAGAGACCTTCCTCTCGGTCAAAGGCTCGGATTGCGGCATCGCCAACGTCAATATCGGTCCCTCCGGCGCCGAAATCGGCGGCGCATTCGGGGGCGAAAAGGAAACCGGCGGCGGCCGCGAATCCGGTTCGGATGCCTGGAAAGGGTACATGCGGCGGGCGACGAATACGATCAATTATGGTCGGACACTGCCGCTGGCGCAGGGCGTGAAGTTCGACGTGGAGTGAGGCTTCGAATGAACGTGGCGGCTATGCCACGGTCAGCGGCTCGGCAGTTGATTTGATACTGAGTGCCTTCAGCACCTATTGCCTTTGACATCCCAAATGAAGAAGGCCGCAGGATCACTCCCGCGGCCTTCTCAATCATTTGCGGCCTGGAGCTCAAATGCTCAAGCACAAATACTTGATCTCGATATAGTCCTCGATGCCGTATTTCGAACCTTCGCGGCCCTGGCCGGACTGCTTGATGCCGCCGAAGGGGGCGACTTCGGTGGAGATCAGGCCGGTATTGATGCCGACCATGCCGTATTCAAGCGCCTCGGCGACCCGGAAGATCTTGGACATGTCCTTCGAGTAGAAATAGGAGGCGAGGCCGAATTCGGTGTTGTTGGCCATCTCGATCACCTGCTCTTCGGTGTCGAACTTGAACAGCGGCGCGACCGGGCCGAAGGTCTCTTCGCGGGCTACCATCATCTCGGTGGTGACGCCGGTGAGGATCGTCGGCTGAAAGAACAGGCCGCCCTTCGCATCCGGCTTGCCGCCGACGGCGACCTTGGCGCCCTTCTCCAGAGCGTCGGCAATGTGCTCCTCGACCTTGTCGACGGCAGCCCGCGTGATCAGCGGCCCGGCATTCACGCCGGCTTCAAAGCCGTCGCCGACCTTCATGGCGCCGACCCTCGCGGCCAGCTTTTCCGCGAAGGCGTCATAGACGCCTGACTGGACATAGAGGCGGTTGGCGCAGACGCAGGTCTGGCCGTTGTTGCGGTACTTGGAGACCATCGCGCCTTCGACCGCCGCATCGAGATCGGCATCATCGAAGACGATGAAGGGCGCGTTGCCGCCGAGTTCGAGCCCGAGCTTCATGATCTGATCGGCACCCTGGCGCATCAGGATCTTGCCGACGCCGGTCGAACCGGTGAAGGTCAGCTTGCGCACCTTGTCATTCTCGGTGAATTCCTTGCCGATCGAGGGCGAGTCCTTCGAGGTGATGACGTTGAAGATGCCGGCGGGCAGACCGGCACGTTCGGCGAGCAGCGCCAGCGACAGCGCGGACAGCGGGGTTTCGGCAGCGGGCTTCGACACCATGGCGCAACCGGCGGCCACCGCCGGCGCGAACTTGCGGGCCAGCATGGCGTTGGGGAAGTTCCACGGCGTGATCGCGGCGACGACGCCGATGGGCTGCTTGATGACGATGATGCGCTTGTCGGGCTGGTGGCCGGGGATCGTGTCGCCATAGACGCGCTTGGCTTCCTCGCCGAACCATTCGACGTAAGCAGCGCCATAGAGGATTTCGCCCTTGGCTTCAGCCAGCGGCTTGCCCATTTCGATGGTCAGGATCGCGGCGAGGTCGTCAGCATTGGCGACCATCAGGTCATAGAGCTTGCGGAGAACGGCGGCACGTTCCTTGCCGGTCTTCCTGGCCCATTCCTTCTGGGCCTTGTAGGCGGCATCGATGGCGCGGCTGGTTTCGGCACGATTCATGTCGGGCAAGGTGGCGATGACGTCGCCATTGGCAGGATTGGTGACGTCGAAGGTCTTGCCGCTATCGCTCTTGGCAACCCATTCGCCGGCGACAAGCGCCTTATCGGTGACCAGCGAGGGGTCCTTGAGCTTGGAAAGAAGAGACTGGGAAATAGTCATGGGTCAGGCTGCCTCTTTGGCGCATTCGCGCAGGGCTTCTTCGAGGATGTCCATCGCTTCTGCAAAGACATTGTCCTGGATGGTGATCGGCGCCAGGAAGCGGATGACATTGCCGTAGACGCCGCAGGTCAGCAGGATCAGGCCCTTGGCCAATGCCTTCTCGCGCACCTTGTTGGTGAAGTCGGCATTGGGGTTCTTGGTGCCCGGCAGGTTGAACTCGACGGCGTTCATGAAGCCGAGGCCCCTGATGTCGGCGATCTGCGGTACATCAGAGATCAGCGACTGCAGGCGCTGCTTGAGCCGGTTGCCGAGGAACTCGGCACGTTCGTTGAGCTTCTCTTCCTCGATCACGTCGAGCACAGCGTTTCCAGCGGCGATGCCGATCGGGTTGCCGCCATAGGTGCCGCCGAGGCCGCCGGGGCCAGGCGCGTCCATGATTTCGGCGCGGCCGGTGACGGCTGCGATCGGGAAGCCGCCGCCGAGGCCCTTGGCCATGGTGGTGATGTCGGCGACGACGCCGTAGTGCTCCATGGCGAACAGCTTGCCGGTGCGGGCAAAGCCGGTCTGCACCTCGTCGGCGATCAGCAGGATGCCATGCTTGTCGGCGATTTCGCGGAGCTTGGCCATAAAGGCACGCGGCACTTCATAAAAGCCACCTTCGCCCTGCACTGGTTCGACGATGAAAGCTGCGACGCGGTTCGGATCGACATCGGCCTTGAACAGCTTGTCGAGAACGGAGAGCGAGTCCTCGATCGAGGTGCCATGCAGTTCGACCGGGAAGGGGACGTGGAAGACGTCGGGCATCATCGCGCCGAAGCCGGCCTTGTAGGGGACGACCTTGCCGGTCAGCGTCATGCCCATGAAGGTGCGGCCATGGAAGGCGCCCGAGAAGGCGATAACCGCGGAGCGGTTGGTGGCGGCACGGGCGATCTTGATCGCGTTCTCGACGGCTTCGGCACCTGTGGTCACGAAGATCGTCTTCTTCTTGAAATTGCCGGGCACGGCGTTGTTCAGGCGCTCGGCGAGGCGGACATAGTTCTCGTAAGGCACGACCTGGTGGCAGGTGTGGGTGAAGTGATCGAGCTGATCCTTGACGGCCGCGATCACCTTCGGGTGGCGGTGACCTGTGTTGACGACGGCAATGCCGGCCGCGAAGTCGATGTAGCGGCGCCCTTCGACGTCCCAGATCTCGGAGTTTTCTGCCCTGTCAGCATAGATCTGTGTCGTGACGCCGACGCCGCGCGAGATCGCATCGGTACGGCGGGCTGCAACTTCGTTGTTCAGCATGGAACTGCCCTCGTGAGAATGGATGGATATTGCCTGCGGAACGCTCCTCCCGAGGCTTCGAAAATATTCTTTGCATTTTTTCTGTAGAGTTGCAATATGGCTTTCATGAAAATCCCAAGCGTCGAAGTGGGCCGGAAATCGCGTGATGGATGACAGGGTTCGCTACAAGATCGCGGAAGCCGCGCGCATGGCGGGCGTGTCACCCTCGACCCTGCGGCTCTGGGAAAGCCAGGGCCTGATCGAGCCTGTCCGCACCGAGTCCGGCCAGCGTCTTTATGAGGCGTCGCATGTCGAGCGGCTGAAGCGTGTAAGCTGGCTTCGGACCAGCAAAGGGCTCAATCCGGCGGCAATACGCCAGGCGATGCGCGCGGAGGAGCACGAGCATCAGCCGGAATCCTCCGGAGAGATAGAGCCGCTCACAGGTGAGAAGACGATCGGCCCCAAGCTTCGCCATCTCCGCCGCGAAATGGGTTGCACACTGGAGAAGGTCGCGGAGAAGACCGGCATCGCCGTGTCGCTGCTCTCGACATTCGAGCGAACGTCACAGGGGCTGTCCTTCAAGGCGTTGCACGATCTCGCCGAATTCTGCGGCACCACCATCCCGGTTCTGACCGGTCAGGCGGAAGCGAACGAACGGGAGTCGCTGGTGCGGAACGGCGAATGGACTTCGTGGCCGCCGACATCTTCTGGCGTGACCGTGCAGAACCTCACCACCGATCGTCGTCAGATGGAATGCCATCGCTTCCAGCTCGGGCCGGGCGCGTCCAGCGAGGGCGCCTATAGTCACGACGGTGAGGAATTTCTCCACGTGCTCATGGGCAGCATGGAAATCATTCTCGATGGGGACCAGTTCTTCGAGCTCAAGGAAGGCGACTCCTTTTACTTCGAAAGCCGTCGCCCCCACAGCTGGCGCAATAGTCATGACGGTGAGACCGTGCTGATCTGGGTGAATACGCCGCCGACGTTCTGACGCGATGACCGGCGATAGCGCCCGCGGCCGCGGCGACACCAGGCGATCTCAACCTACTTGAAATACGCTATATGGCTGCGATACTCCGCCCGAGGAGCCCGTGCCATCATGCGTGAGTTTCGAATTCTCGCTGTGTTGCTGATGCTGTCACTGCTGCTTGCCAGTGCGGGGCCGGCCGACGATGGTCGCTGGTATGCAGGAAACTATTCTTTCTCCGATGAACTTGGCGGCTTCCGCATACTTTCGATAAGAGGTACGGGGACAAAAGCCGATCCGGTCGAAATCGTCGAAGAGTTCTATTCGGCAGATCCTGTAACGCTGGTGATCAGAGCCATCCATCGCTTGCCGGTCTCGCAGGCCGGCACCTTGCATTTTCGCGTCGTGGTTCAGAACAGGAGCGGGTTGGCCTGGATCGAGTTCGTGTTCGAGCTTCAGGAAACTCGTGGCAAGCCGAGCGACTTCTATGACGGCCTGTCGTTTGCTCAAGCCAATCCCGATCCCGGGCTCCTTTCATCCGATCGGTTTGCCACAGTCGAGAGCCGCTTCGAGAGTTTCGACAGCCTCCGCTTCAGCAATGGTCACACTGATCCGCTCAAGCAGGTGCAGTTCGGCTTTTTCATAACCGACCTCACGCCCGTCGACGAGTTCTACCTTTTGCAGGATCCGCGCGTACCATTCTCGTGATGGCCTGCGGGCATGAAAGCCGGCCGCACAACTGGCGCAACAGTTTTGGCAGCGAGACCGTGCTGGTCTGGGCAAATACACTGCACATATTCTGATCGGGTTGAACAGTTCCCGCAACGAGTTCGCTGAGCATATCTGCATTGTCCAACAAGCCGGAAGCGGGCGCATTCTCGCGTCCGTACGAAATGTGACAAACGATCTATTTTGTCTGTTCTTGCCGTAAGTCAATCTTTGACTTATGGAAGTAATAATCTTCAGGCAAGTTTGAATAACTACCCGTAGTGCGGAGTTGATGGGTGGCGATATGGACTATTGGGAAAAGATCGTTGTTCTCAGGATGAATGATACGGCGCCGAAGAGGCTTGCCATCAAGAATTCCAGAGATGCTGCGCGTGTATTGTTGAAATCATGGCCGACCAAAGAAGGCATGAGCTATCGCCGGGCGGTGCTCAATTGCTCCGCGGCCGTCCACGGCCGGGTGCCGCAGGATCTCGCCCAATGGTCCTTCATCGTCGCGGCCATGGAAGCCACCTTGTCCTACGAAATCATCGACCGGCTCGACACGGAGATCGCCGATGTCTGCCAGCAGTTGCTTGCCGAGGACATGTTGCTGCAGGAGCCGACGGCTCCTGCAGACAAAATGGCGAGCTCTAAGCCGCCTTTTTGGTGGCCGAAACGGCAAGCTTCCGGCCCGTCGGCACAATGATGCCGGCTGCGCCCTCGAGCCAGCCTTCCTTGAGTTCGAGGCCGAGAAGGCGGTGGCGCTCGAAGGGGCCTGGCATCATCAGTGTGGCGGTCTTCTCAGCCGCAAAACCGAAGCGCTCGTAGTAGGGCGCATCGCCCACCAGCAGGATTGCGCCATGGCCGAGCCTCTTGGCTTCGAGCATGGCCGCGCGCATCAGTGCTGCGCCGATGCCTTTGCCTTCATGGGCGGAGTCGACAGCAAGCGGACCGAGCAGCAGCGCCGGCACGGCGCGGCCCCCCGGCGTGATGCCGGCCTGGATGTCCCAGAGGCGAACCGTGCCGATCAGATGGCCGGCCTCGTCGCGGGCGACCAGCGCCAGGCCTTCGGCCGGAATGTGGTCGCGGCGGATCGCTTCCGATGACTTCTTGCGGCGCATCGGACCCATGGCGGCGTCGAGCAGGCGCTCGCGGGCCAGCACGTCGCCGGGATTTTCCCGGTCGATGCGGAAGGCGATTTCGGTTTTCGGCGCAAAGAGCGCACGGACAGAATCAAGAACAGCGGCCATCTTGGCCTCCCGTACCCAATACCGTGATAAGCGGTGATGAATCGAATTGTGAAAGTGCCGCCCCGGCTGGTTACGGGGCTGGCGAAATTAGATCACGTAGGCCTTGAGCGGCTCGAAGCCGTTGAAGGCGACGGCCGAGTAGGTCGTCGTGTAGGCGCCAGTGCCTTCGATCAGAACTTCGTCGCCGATCGTCAGTGTGAGCGGCAGCGGATACATGTTCTTCTCGTACATCACGTCGGCCGAGTCGCAGGTCGGGCCGGCCAGAACGACAGGCTCCATGGCGTCGCCGTCACGCTCGGTGCGGATCGGGTAGCGGATCGCCTCGTCCATGGTCTCGGCGAGGCCGCCGAACTTGCCGATGTCGAGGAACACCCAGCGATGGGCATCCTTGTCCGACTTCTTCGAGATCAGCACGACTTCCGTCTTGATGACGCCCGCATTGCCGACCATGCCGCGGCCCGGCTCGATGATGGTTTCCGGAATGTGATTGCCGAAATGCTTCTTGAGCGAGGCGAAGATCGCGCGGCCATAGGCCTCGGAGGACGGGATGTCCTTGAGGTACTTGGTCGGAAAACCGCCACCCAAATTGACCATCTTGAGCTCTATGCCCTGCTTGGCGAGCGACACGAAGACGCGCTTGGCATCGGCAAGTGCCGAATCCCAGGCATCGACCTTGGTCATCTGCGAACCGACATGGAACGAGACGCCATAGGAGACGAGGCCGAGCTGATGGGCATAGACGAGCACGTCGACGGCCATCTGGGGCACGCAGCCGAACTTGCGGGAAAGCGGCCATTCGGCGCCTTCGCCATCGGTGAGCACGCGGCAGAACACACGGGCGCCGGGGGCGGAACGCGCGATCTTCTCGACTTCCTCATGGCAATCGACCGCGAAGAGGTTGATGCCGAGTGCATGCGCACGGGCGACATCGCGCTCCTTCTTGATCGTGTTGCCGAAGGAGATGCGAGATGGCGTTGCACCGGCGTCGAGCGCCATTTCGATTTCGGCCACGGAGGCGCAATCGAAGTTGGAGCCCATGCCGGCGAGCAGCTTGAGGATTTCAGGCGCCGGGTTGGCCTTGACGGCATAGTAGATCATGCTGTCCGGCAAGGCGTGGCGGAAAGCCTTGAAATTGTCCTTGACGACATCGAGGTCGACCACGAGGCAGGGACCGTCGGGACGTCGGGTTGCGAGGAAATCGCGGATGCGCTGAGTCGTCATGGCATTACCCTTCCAAAGTCAAATCGCGGGCGTCGCGTCAGCCGGGTTCAAACGGCGTGATCGCTAGGCCAATTGGCAAAACCCCGGAAAACCGGAGAGCAAAACTGGGTGACGGCATTGCGTTCCGGCGCCAGCCGGTGGAGACCCCGGCGCCAAAACGTGAAAGCCATCACGCGGCTTTTTGAACCAACGCCACGACATGGCGGGGGTTCAGATTTTCTGCCTTAGATTGGAGGGTTGTCCCAACCGCACTTTTGGCAATGAGGGTGTGCCTCTTCAGAAACACCGGCTGATGGAAAGCCGGCCGAGACCAGAAAGGCCCGCACCGTCGTTGCTTCAGATGTCCTCGCATTTTCCGGTTGGCCGGAATAGCGACTGGAGCGGTTAGTTCCAGGTACCTTACCGATGACCTCACCTTAGGGACAAGTCCCAGTTCGAGGGTCGGCGGACACCCATGGGCACGTGCGACATTGGGCAAGCGCTGAGATAGGGATATTCGCTGTCATAATCAAGAATTTTTTTGCCCCCTGCCAGATTTTTTTCCCCCGTGTTAAGACACTGGCGGGACGAAGCTTTCGTTGATTTTTCAGATCGGGATTTCATGGATACCCTGACCAGGATGCGGGCCTTCATCGATGTGGTTGATGCAGAAGGCTATTCGGCCGCCGCGCGCAAGATGGGGCGCTCCAAGGCGCTGCTTTCCAAGTATGTGAAAGAACTCGAGGACGAACTCGGCGCGCTGTTGCTCAATCGCACGACTCGCCAGTTTTCTCTCACCGAGGCGGGCCATACCTATTACCGCCAGTCCTCCGACATTCTCAAGGAGATCGATAATCTCGCCGATCTGGTCCGCGAAGGCGCGACCGACCTCAAGGGTCGAATCAAGGTTTCGGTACCGCGGTCCTTCGTCGATGCCGATATCGGCCGGTCGCTGGTCGATTTTTCCGTCGAGCATCCCGACATCACGCTTGAGATCGTTGCAGAAGATCGTTTCGTCGACCTTATCGAGGAAGGTTTCGATGTCGCGATCCGGATCACCAAGCTTGAGGATTCCGGCATGATCGCCCGCAAGCTCTGTGATTTCGGGATGTTCTGCTTCGTCTCACCCGCGGTGCTCGAGAAATACGGGCCGATCAAGGCGCCGGCCGATCTGGCAAAAGTCCCCTGCATTGTCGATACCAACAGCCGCTTCAACAACAACTGGCGCTTCGAGGGGCCAGACGGCATCAGCCAGACCGTGACGGTCTATGGCCCGATCGAAGTCAATTCGCCGATCGCCTGCACGCGCGCGGCACTTGCCGGGCTTGGCGTGGCCATGATCCCCGATTTCGTCGCCAAGCCGAAGACCGAATGTGGCGAACTCATCACCATTCTCGACGAATATGTCCCCAAGGGCGGCGGCATCTATGCCATCTATCCGCACCGCCGCTACCTGCCCGCCAAGGTGCGGCGTTTCGTCGACTTCCTCAGCGGCTGGTTCAAGAAGAATGTCTGACGCCATTCGCAACGCGTAGAGTCACGCGGATATCGGAATTTCGACTCATTTGTCTTCCAGGAAAAAGCGGATTTCAGGGAAAATCGATGAACAGCTTCAAGACAATCCTGTCGGTCGCCGCCCTGGCAATGCTGGCGCCCGCTCCTGCAATGGCCCATCCGCATGTCTTTGCGGATGCGCGGCTCGAAGTGGTCGCCGGCGCCGACGGTGCGATTCAGGAGCTGCACAATGTCTGGCGCTTCGACGACGTCTTCTCGTCGCAGGTGCTGCTCGATTTCGACAAGAACACCAATCTTGTACTCGACCAGGATGAACTCGAGGAGATCGGCAAGACGGTTCGCAACTCGCTCGAGGAGTTCGGCTATTACACGACGCTGACGCTGGACGGCAAATCGGTCGCGGTGGCCAAACCCGATGTGATCAATGTCGATTTCAAGGATGGCCAGCTCCTGATGTTCTTCGCCGTCAAGCCGGCAACGCCGATGCCGCTCAAGGGCAAGCTGACCTTCGGCGTCTATGATCCGACGCTCTATGCCTCGATCGACTTCCCCTCCGATCAGGATCTCGTGCTGATGGGTGACTTCAAGGCTTGCAAGCATGTCGTTGTGCGACCTGACGCCGATACGGTGATCGCCGAGAACCAGTCGAACCTCACTGATGCCTTCTTCAACGATCCCACCGGCACGGACATGTCAAAGCTCTTCGCCACGCGCATGGAGGTGACCTGCTGATGGTTGAGAATTTGGCTCACCCCCCTCTGCCCTGCCGGGCATCTCCCCTTCACGGGGGGAGATCCGTCAGCGGTGCCCTCACCAAACAAAGCAACCATCGAGTTCCCCGTGTCCCCCGTCTCTGTGGGCGGCAAAAGCGCTCCATCGAATCTCCCCCCTTGAGGGGGAGATGGCCGGCAGGCCAGAGGGGGGTGACTCTCCTCGCTGCCCTCATGCTCTTCCTGGCAACTGCCACCATCGTGCATGCCCAGACCTCGCTCGGCCTCGGCAATGCCGAGCCCGGCGCCGGCCCCTCGACTTTCGTCATGCATTATTTGCCTTGGCTGCAGCCGGTCATTTCCTTCATCAATGCCAAGCAGCAGGAATTCTACCGCGCGCTGACGGCCGCGCTGAAGGGCATGAAGACCGATACCTGGCAGCTCTGGTGGCTGGTGGGCATTTCTTTCCTCTACGGCATTTTCCACGCCGCCGGCCCCGGCCATGGCAAGGCGGTGATTTCGGCCTATATGATCGCCAACGAGACCGAGCTGAAGCGGGGCGTGCTGATCTCTTTCATGTCGGCTTTCCTGCAAGGGGGTACCGCACTCCTGGTCACCGGGGCGGGCTTCCTGGTGCTGCGCGGCACCGTGTTCACGATGAACGATGCCACCAAGTGGCTTGAAGTCGCATCTTTCGCGGCGATCATGGTGTTCGGCCTTTATCTGCTCTATCGCAAGACACGCAGCCTCTTCCGCCGGCCGCTCCTGAATTTCGGGACGCCGGAGCTGGCGCTCGCGGGCGGCGGGCACCATATGCATGACCACGATCAACATGATCACGACCATAGTCACCAACATCACCATGGGCACCTTCACAATCATGGTCACGACCACGGTCATTCGCATGCCCATGCCGATGCCCACGCGTATTCAGGCGAGATCTGCGAGGTCTGCGGCCATTCCCATGCGCCCACGCCGGATCTCGTGGCGGGCGAGACTTTCTCTCTGACCGATGCCTGGAGCGCGATTGTCGCCGTCGGCCTGCGTCCCTGCACCGGCGCACTTTTCGTTCTGACCTTCTCATTTCTCAACGGCCTCTATCTCGGCGGGCTGCTTTCGGTCTTCGCCATGTCGCTCGGCACAGCGATCACCGTCTCGATCCTTGCGACGCTTTCGGTGGTCGCCAAGGATTTCGCCTTGAAATTCATGAATTCCGGTAGCGGAAAAATGCGACTAGCCAATGCGATAGAGATCGCCGGCGCACTCGTCGTGACGTTCTTCGGCTTCACCTTCCTGATGGCTTCACTGCAGGCGTGAGGATTATTTGCCTGGCGGCGTGGTAATGCCGGCGGCGCGACGCACATAGAGGAGGTCACTTGTCAGGAGACTTCCATGGCCGTTTCGCTTCATTCCGTCGCTATTCTTTCCATTCTTCCGCGCTTCAAGGGCCTCAAGGCGGCCCTCGATCAGGCCGAGGCATTCGCCACCGAGCGCAACATCGATCCCTCCGTCCTGCTCACCGCGCGCCTTTTCCCCGACATGGCTCCCCTGAAGGGGCAGGTGCAACTTGCATCAGACCACGCCAAAGGCGCGTTCTACCGCACCGCCGGCCTCGAAAATCCGTCGCTTGCCGATACCGAGCAGACCTTCGCCGAACTCCATGCCCGCATCGACAAGACGGTCGAGCTGATCGATGCGGTGACGCCAGAGCAGATGAACGGCCGCGAGGCCGAGCAGGTCGAACTCAAATTCCGCACCGGTGCCATGCAGTTCAGCACACATGATTACCTGATCGGCTTTGCGTTGCCGAACTTCTATTTCCATGTCACCACCGCCTACGATATCCTCCGCCACAACGGCCTGACGCTCGGCAAGAGCCTCTATATGGGTCGCGTCTGATACCTTCCTCAGCTTAGCCCGCTGAGGAAAAATTTCTGATTTACGTACCTCAATTTCTCCTGTAGAAGACCGCTACGGGAGGAATTGATGCGGCCAACAGTCCATGACATCGCCGAAACGGCGGGCGTGAGCCTTGCGACGGTCGACCGGGTGCTCAACCGACGCCCCGGCGTCAAGGCCGCAACGCGCGAGCGCGTCGAGCAGGCAATCCGAAAGATCGGCTTCGTCCGCGACATGGCAGCGGCGAACCTCGCCAAGGGCCGCACCTATCCGTTGGTCTTCGTCATTCCGCGCGGCAACAATTCTTTCATGGAAGGCCTCAAGTTCGAGGTAGAGCAGGCAATCGCCCGCTCAGGCCACGAGCGCACCCGCATCACGATCAGGGAAGTGCCGCGTTTCGATGGCGCGTCTCTGGCGGCGACGCTGGACAAGCTCGCCGCTGATCCACCGGCCGGCATTGCGGTCGTCGCCGTCGATCACCCCATGGTGCATGACGCAATCTCCCGGCTCAAGGATTGTGGCGTGGCGATCGTCACACTGGTCTCGGACCTGCCCGGTTCGGCTCGCGATCATTTCGCCGGCGTGGACAACATCGCCGCTGGCCGCACCGCCGGCAGCCTGATGGGCCGTTTCCTCGCGGGGCGCGGCGGCAAGGTCGCGGTCGTCGCGGGCTCGATGCTGGTCGGCGACCATCGCGACCGTCTTGAAGGTTTCCGCAAAAGCCTCGGCGAACTCAATGCCAAACTCGAAATCCTTCCGGTCATGGAAGGCCAGGACGATCCCGATCAGGTCCATGGCCTCGTCTCCGAATGCCTGTGCCGCGAAAGCCAACTGGCCGGCATCTACAGCCTGGGCGCAGGCAATCGCGGCCTGATCCGTGCGCTCAAGAATATGCCGGTCATGGAAAGCCGGCCGATCGTGATCGCCCACGAGCTGACGCCGCATACGCGCGTTGCGCTGCAATCCGGCCTCATCGATGCGGTATTGAACCAGGATGCTGGCCACGAAGTGCGCAGCGCCATCCGCGTGCTCAAGGCGCGAGCCGACGGCATCGACGTTATCGATGGGCAGGAGCGCATCCGCATCGATATTTTTCTCAAGGACAATCTGCCGTGAAAGGCGAGGGAGGTTAATATGTATCTGGGGCTCGATCTTGGCACATCAGGCGTCAAGGCCATGCTTATGGATGGTGATCAGAAGATCATCGGCGCGGGCCATGGTACGCTCGATGTCTCCCGCCCGCATTCCGGCTGGTCGGAACAAGCGCCTGCAGACTGGATTCGCGCGACCGAGGATGCGATCGCTGAATTGAAGGCGAGCCATCCAAGGGAACTGGCAGCGGTCAAGGGCATCGGTCTGTCGGGCCAGATGCATGGCGCGACGCTGCTTGATGGTGCGGACCAAGTGCTGCGCCCCTGCATGCTATGGAACGACACCCGCAGCTTCAAGGAAGCCGCCGAACTCGATGCCGATCCGCGCTTCCGCAAACTGACTGGCAATATCGTGTTCCCGGGCTTTACGGCGCCGAAGGTGGTTTGGGTGAAGAACAACGAGCCGGACACCTTTGCCAAGGTGCGCAAGGTGCTCCTGCCAAAGGATTATCTGCGTCTCTGGCTCTCTGGCGAACATATTTCGGAAATGTCGGACTCTGCCGGCACCAGCTGGCTCGACACGGGAAAACGCGAATGGTCGTCTGATCTTCTGGCCGCGACCGGCCTCGACGAGAGCCACATGCCCTCGCTTGTCGAAGGCACCGACAGCGCCGGTATCCTGCGCGGTGAACTTGCTTCGAAGTGGGGCATGGGTTCCGGTGTCGTCGTCGCCGGTGGCGCGGGCGACAATGCGGCCTCGGCCTGCGGTATGGGTACGGTCAGCGAGGGCAATGCCTTCGTTTCGCTCGGCACGTCCGGTGTGCTCTTCGCCGCCAATGCGAAGTACCTGCCGAAGCCGGAAAGCGCCGTCCATGCCTTCTGCCACGCGCTGCCCAACACCTGGCACCAGATGGGTGTGATCCTGTCGGCTACCGATGCGCTCAACTGGTATTCCGGCATTGCCGGCAAGTCGGCCGCCGATCTCACCGGGGAACTCGGTAACGACCTCAAGGCTCCGACCTCGGTCACTTTCCTGCCCTATCTCTCAGGCGAGCGTACGCCGCACAATGATGCCAGGATCCGCGGCGTGTTCACCGGCCTTGGTCATGAATCGTCGCGCGCAGTCCTCACCCAGGCGGTGCTCGAAGGCGTAACCTTCGCCATCCGCGACAATCTCGAAGCACTGAAGAGCGCCGGCACGTCGATCTCCCGCGTCACTGCGGTCGGCGGCGGTTCGCGGTCGAGATACTGGCTGAAGTCGATCGCCACCTCTCTCGGCGTACCCGTCGATATCCCGCAGGACGGCGATTTCGGTGCCGCTTTCGGTGCCGCCCGCCTTGGCCTGATCGCCGCCACCGGCGCCGATCCGGTGAAGGTCTGCACGGCCCCCAAGACCGAAGAGACCATCGAACCGGCCAAGGACCTGACCTCGGCCTACGAAGAGGCCTATGCGCGGTATCGGAAGACCTATCCGGTGATTTCAGCGCTCAACTAAGGACCGGCAATGCTCGGCGCATGGTACCCCCCTCTGTCCTGCCGGACATCTCCCCCTCAAGGGGGGAGATCGGCCGGCGGCATGCGCATCGCCCCGATTGGCAGCTTGGCAAATGGCACGTTGGTAGCGGTTGGGCGGCAACGGTTCTCCATCGGATCTCCCCCCTTGAGGGGGAGATCCCCGGTAGGGCAGAGGGGGGTAAAGCCCAGGCCTCTCCGATCCTTTCTCATTTCACCAAATCCCCGATAACACCTAGAGGAGACCCCATGTCCACCGGCTTTTTCGGCAATATCGAGAAGATCAAATACGATCCCAATTCCACGAGCCCGCTCGCGTTCCGCCACTACAATCCCGATGAAGTGGTGATGGGCAAGCGCATGGCGGATCACCTTCGCTTCGCCATTGCCTATTGGCACACTCTTGTCTGGCCGGGCACCGATCCGTTCGGTGGCAACACATTCGAGCGTCCTTGGTTCAAAAACACGATGGATGCGGCCAAGCTCAAGGCCGATGTCGCCTTCGAATTCTTCTCGCTGCTCGGCACGCCCTACTACTGCTTCCATGATGCCGACGTGCGTCCGGAAGGCAAGAATTTCGCCGAGAACACCAGGAATCTCAACGAGATCGTCGATTACTTCGCCGAGAAGCAGGCGGCGACCGGCGTCAAGCTTCTCTGGGGCACGGCCAACATGTTCTCGAACCGCCGCTACATGTCGGGTGCGGCGACCAATCCCGATCCTGATGTATTCGCATTCGCTGCGGCGACGGTGAAGACCTGCATCGACGCCACGCAAAAGCTCGGTGGCGAGAACTACGTGCTGTGGGGCGGCCGCGAAGGCTACGAGACGCTGCTCAACACCGATCTCAAGAAGGAACTGGACCATATGGGCCGCTTCCTGCAGATGGTAGTCGAGTACAAGCACAAGATCGGTTTCAAGGGCGCGATCCTGATCGAGCCGAAGCCGCAGGAGCCGTCCAAGCACCAGTACGACTACGACGTTGCGACCGTCTACGGCTTCCTCAAGAAGTACGGCCTTGAAAACGAAGTGAAGCTCAACATCGAGCAGGGCCATGCCATCCTCGCCGGCCACACCTTCGAGCATGAACTGTCGCTCGCCCGCACGCTCGGCATTTTCGGCTCGATCGATATGAACCGCAATGACTACCAGTCCGGTTGGGACACCGATCAGTTCCCGAACAATGTGCCGGAAATGGCGCTGGCCTATTATGAAGTCCTGCAGGCGGGCGGGTTCACCACCGGCGGCACCAATTTCGACGCCAAGCTGCGCCGCCAGTCGATCGAACCGGAAGACCTGCTGATCGGCCATATCGGCGGCATCGATTGCTGCGCCCGCGGCCTAAAGGCCGCGGCCAAGATGGTCGAGGAAAAGGCCCTGTCGGGTCCGTTGGCCGATCGTTATGCCGGCTGGGACAAGCCTGAAGCCAAGGCGATGCTCGACAAGTCCTCGTCGCTCGAAAGCATTGCTGCGATGGTTGAGTCCAAGGATATCAATCCGCAGCCGAAGTCGGGCCGGCAGGAGTTGCTCGAAAACGTGGTTAATCGCTACGTCTGATAAGCCATGGACTGGAAAGGCCGGTGAGAGCGATTTTCCCGGCCTTTTTCTGACCTCGCTATTCCTTCAAGGTAGAGTTCAGTGCTTGGCTGCAGCAGCCGTCGTGAGCCACTCCACGGCCAGATCGTTGAACGACTTTCCCGGCTTTCCGAACCCACCACTAAGTCCCTGCGATTGTCCGTGCCGGGCGACTTCAAGCGCTTCGGCATGACGATGCAATGCGATCAAGGTGCAGATGACGCTGGATTGATACGAACCATTATCACCGCTTCGTTCCGTGCATGTCTGCAGGAATTTCTCGGTGGTCAGCGTCGTCTCAATCATTTGAAGTTGAAGATCAGCGACCTCCAAGATTTTCGCTGCCATCGCCCCAGCGCCGCCGGCTTCGGGCAAGTCACCGGTCCAGAACTCCGGAGGCCAGCAAGTCCAAGCGCCATTTGAACGGTATGACAAAGGTGCATCCGCTGTGTCAGGAGAGAAAATCTCCCAGAAGACCGGATCGATCGCCATCGGCTTGACATCTATCGCCACCGTGCTGACCCCAGGTTTCATGTGCACGGACGGCTTCGCCGTTACGAACCATCCGCCGCTCGCCCGATAAAGACCGCCCTGTATTGACCCCCATTTGGTGCCCCGACGAACGTCTCTCACTGCCTTTGCCAACTCACGATCGAGCGTATGACGAGCCTTGATATCTTCTCTCGTCATTCCATCCTTGCGCTTTGGCATTTGCGGAATCCTACCGCTTCAGCCACTGCCGCGACGGCGCCGATACCGAATTCCGCACCACCAGATCCGGCACCAGAAGGATCTCCGTCTCAGGCGGCTCGCCGCCCCCTAGCAGATCCAGCAGCAGCGCCATGGCATGCCGGCCGATCAGCGTGCGCGGCTGGCGGATCGTCGTCAGCGACGGCTGCATGTAGACCGCCTGCGGCACGTCGTCGAAGCCGGTGATCGAGAAGTCGCGGGGAATGTCGTAGCCGCGGGCGATCAGCCCGAGCATGACGCCGAGCGCCGTCTGGTCGTTGACGCACATGAAGGCGGTCGGCAGCGTGTCGCGCATGAAGAGCTGTTCGATCGCCAGCCTGCCGCTTTCGATCGTGCCATCGCCCTCGAGCACGATACGGAGATCGGGTGAGATGCCAGCCGCGTCGAGCCCTGCTTCATAACCCATGCGCCGGCGGCCATAGGCGAGGCGCGTACGGGAGTCGCCGATGAAGGCGATCTTGCTATGGCCCTCGGCGATCAACAGGTCGACCGCCTTGCGGGCGCCGGCGATGTCGTCGACGCCGACATAGGGAATACCGCCATTGTAGACCGGCTCGAAGACGCCGACGCAGGGCGGCAGGCGGGCGGTCATGGCCTGGTGGCCGAAGGGCAGGATGCCGGTGAACAGGATCAGTCCCGCCGCCTGGTTCGAGTTCAGGAACTTCAGATATTCGAGGCCGCGCTGGGCGTCATTCTGGGTGTGGCCGATCAGGATGCCATAGCCATGCGACCGTGCCTCGTTCTCCAGACCGACAAGAATGTTGGAGAAGTTCGGGTCACCGATGTCGGGAGCCACCACGAGAATCATGTTCGACCGACCGAGCCGCAGGCTGCGCGCCATGGCATTGGTCGTATAGCCCGTGATGGCGATCGCCTGGTTGACCTTTAGGCGCGTCGAGTTCGCGACCTTCTCGGGATTATGGATCGCGCGTGAAACCGTCGCGATCGACACTTCGGCGATGCGGGCGACGTCTTCGATCGTGGCGGGTGCGGAATTCGTCACTAAGCTTCTGCCTGATCCCCTGATGGGGCGACACTACGGGAGACTTGCGGGGAGGTCAAAGGCCGACCCCGAACAATTCAGTGATTTCAGGCAATGTAAACCTTTACATTATGCATGTAAAGGTTTACACGATCATCATGCAGTGGGTGAGCTGCGGGGAGGAATTCAATGGAATCGGCGCCAGCCCTTGATGGTGAGACCGTGCTGTCCGCAAGGCGGATCAGTAAGTCGTTCAACGGCGTCCAGGTTCTTTTCAGTGTCAATTTCGATCTGAGGAAGGGCGAGATTCATGCCCTGATGGGTGAGAACGGCGCCGGCAAATCCACCCTCGTCAAAATCCTTTCCGGCTTCGAACAGCCGAGCTCCGGCGAGATTCTGCTCGACGGCGAGCCAATCAGGCTGCCGGCCAATGGTGCGGCGGAAGCGCTCGGCATCGTCATCATCCATCAGGAATTCAACCTCGCCGAACATCTGACCGTCACCGAGAGCCTGTTCCTCGGCCGCGAGGTCACGCGCTTCGGCATCCTCGACCGCAACTTCATGCGAGCGGAAACGCGGAAGGCGCTTGATACGCTGGGTTCGCATGTCGATGAGAATGCGCTGATCAGCTCGCTGCCCGTCGCCGACAAGCAGATGGTCGAGATTGCCAAGGCGATCAGCCGCGATGCGCGCGTCGTCTTCATGGACGAGCCAACGGCGGTGCTGTCACGTGAAGAGGCCCGCATGCTGTTCGAGCAGGTCCGCAAGCTGCGCGACAGCGGCACAAGCTTCGTCTTCGTCTCCCACAAGCTCGATGAAGTCATGGAACTCACCGATCGTGTCACCGTGCTGCGTGACGGCCAATGGGTGAAGACGGCGCCCACAAAAATCCTCGATGGCGAGGCGATCGCCCAGCTGATGGTCGGCCGCGAGCTTTCGAGCCTCTATCCGGCCAAGTCGGAGCCCGATGTCGATGAGAAGGTCGTGCTGTCGGTCCGCAATGTCTCGACCGGCTTCGTCAAGAATGCGAGCTTCGAGATCCGCAAAGGCGAGATCCTCGGCTTTTCCGGACTGATCGGTTCCGGTCGTACCGAACTCATGGAGGCCGTCGTCGGCTTGCGCGCCCGACAGGGCGAGGTCTTCGTGCGTGGCGAGCCGCTTGTGGCGCATGACCTGCATGCCGCCAATGCCGTCGGTCTCGGCTACATGACCAAGGACCGCAAGGCCAAGGGCCTGCTGCTCAATTCCGGCCTGATGGCCAATCTCACGCTGCAGTCGCTCGGCCAGCATTCGCGCTATGGCTATCTCGATCCGAAGAGTGAAACCGAGGCACTGGTGCGCGCCAAGCGCCGCTTCGACATCCGCGTGCGCGATGCGGGTGTCGTCGCCGGTCGCATGTCCGGGGGCAATCAACAGAAGCTGCTGCTCGCCAAGGTCATGGAAACCGAGCCCCAGATCATCATCATCGACGAGCCGACGCGCGGCATCGATGTCGGCACCAAGCAGCAGATCTATCATTTCATCTCAGCGCTCGCCCGCGAGGGTCGGTCAATCATCGTCGTGTCGTCCGAATTGCCCGAGGTCATCGGCCTCTGCGCGAGAATCTGCGTGATGCGGGAAGGTCGGATCGTCGGCATGCTCGAGGGCGAGGAGATCTCCGAACAGGAGATCATGCGCTATTCGGCGGGGCTGAAGAAGCAGGAGACGGCGTGACCGGCAGGTCGCGCTACGTGAGAGTCCGGATGCCCTCGGGGCAGGGTAGGGGAGGCTGTAGTGGCAATGACCATCAATGACGAAAGCAAGGCGACTGGCAGGTCGCGGCGAAGCTGGCGGGATGTCGATCTCCGTGCCGTCGCGCCATTTGCGGCGCTGCTGTTGCTGCTCATCGTCGGCGCAATGGTGAACCCCAATTTCATCGGGATCACCAACCTCGCCAATGTCGCCACGCGCAGTGCCTTCATCGCCATTATCGCCGTTGGCGCGACCTTTGTGATCTCGTCGGGTGATCTCGACCTCTCTGTCGGATCGATGGTTGCGTTCGTCGCGAGCCTGATGATTCTCTTCATGAATTCGGGCGTCATCGCCGATCCGCTGCTGCTGCTGCTGACCTCGATGGTGCTGACGGTTGCCATCGGCGCCGCTTGTGGTCTCGCCAACGGTCTGATCACCACGCTCGGCAAGATCGAGCCGTTCATCGCGACCCTCGGCACGATGGGCATATATCGCGGCCTCACGACCTGGCTGTCTCAGGGTGGCGCGATCACGCTGCGCGAGCCGGCGATCCAGGAGCTCTATCGTCCTGTCTATTTCGGCTATATCCTCGGCGTGCCGGTGCCGATCGTCGTCATCTTCCTGGTGACGCTCATCGCCGCCTTCATCCTCTATCGTACACGCTATGGCCGGCATGTCGTGGCCGTCGGCTCGAATCGCGATGTCGCGCGCTACTCCGGCATCCATGTCGATCGCGTCCGCACCATTGCCTTCGTGATCCAGGGTCTCTGCGTAGCGGTCGCCGTGCTGCTTTATGTGCCGCGCCTCGGCTCGACTTCGGCGACGACTGGCATCCTTTGGGAATTGCAGGCGATCACCGCGGTCGTGGTTGGTGGCACGGCGCTCAAGGGCGGGGCGGGGCGCGTCTGGGGAACCATCTGCGGCGCGTTCATTCTCGAACTGGTGGGCAACATCATGCTGCTCTCCAATTTCATCAGCGAATATCTGATCAGCACCATCCAGGGCTCGATCATCATCATTGCGATGCTCGTCCAGCGCACGCTGTCGCGACGATCGTGAGAAAGGGAGCCGGGCCTGCGGGTGGCCCGGTTCCAGGAGTTCGGACCCGCATTTCACAGGGAGTGAGAAATGCTTAGGAAACTCGTGGGCGCCGCCTTCATCGCGGCAGCTCTGACCAGCTCTGCGCTTGCGCAGGACACCAAGACAATCGGCGTGTCGATCCCGGCTGCCGACCATGGCTGGACCGCAGGCGTCGTCTATCACGCCGAGCGCGTCGCTGAATTGATCCGCAAGGAACATCCGGGCGCCAATGTCATCGTCAAGACCTCGCCCGATCCGGCAAGCCAGGCCAATGCGGTGCAGGACCTCGCCGTCCAGGGTCTCGATGCGCTTGTCATCCTGCCGACCGATCCGGATCAGCTGGTCAACGCGATCAAGGAAGTCAAGGCCAAGGGCACGTTCGTCACCATCGTCGACCGCGCGCCGTCCGTGATGGACGATTCCGTGCGTGACCTCTACGTCGCCGGCAACAACCCGGCACTCGGCCAGACCGCCGGCGAATATATCAAGGCCAACACGCCGGACGCACAGGTCGTCGTTATCCGCGGCATGCCGATTCCGATCGACCAGCAGCGCCAGGACGGTTTCGACAAGGGCATCGAAGGTTCGAACATCAAGGTTCTCGACCGCCAGTTCGGCAACTGGAACCGCGACGACGCCTTCAAGGTGATGCAGGACTACCTGACCAAATATCCGAAGATCGATGTGGTCTGGTGCCAGGACGACGACATGGCCGTCGGCGTGCTGCAGGCGATCGAACAGGCCGGCCGTACCGACATCCAATATGTCATCGCGGGTGCAGGCTCCAAGGACATGGTCAAGCGCGTCATGGACGGCGACAAGATGATCCCGGTCGACGTTCTCTATCCGCCGGCAATGGTCGGCACGGCGATGGAACTCACCGCCGCTGCGATCTTCAACCAGGTCCCGGTCCACGGCACCTACACGCTGGATGCAACCCTGATCACCAAGGAAAATGCAGCCAACTACTACTTCCCGGACTCGCCGTTCTGATCCCCGGATCTGATCGATCAGTCTGAAAGTAAGCGATCTGCCCGGTCAGCCGGGCAGATTTCCTGTTTCGAACAAAGCGGCCGGTTGTCTGGCCATCGGATTTTTGATTAAACGTTTCCGGCAACGTTGCAGAAGCGTCTCAGGGAGGAAAGAGATGAAGACGATCAAGGGGCCAGCCCTGTTCCTGGCGCAGTTCGCGGGTGACGCGGCGCCGTTCAATTCCTGGAAATCCATCACCAAATGGGCCGGCGATATCGGCTACAAGGGCGTGCAGGTTCCCTCATGGGACGGTCGCCTGATCGACCTCAAGAAGGCTGCGGCGTCGAAGGATTATTGCGACGAATTTGCCGGCGTGGCGCGCGAAAATGGCGTGGAGGTCACCGAGCTTTCCACGCATCTGCAGGGCCAGCTCGTGGCCGTCCATCCCGCCTATGACGAGCCTTTCGACGGTTTCGCGGCGCCGGAAGTGCGCGGCAATCCGAAGGCGCGTCAGGAATGGGCGGTCGAACAGGTGAAGCTGGCGCTCACCGCCTCCAAGCATCTCGGCCTCAATGCGATGGCGACCTTCTCCGGCGCGCTCGCCTGGCCTTTCCTCTATCCCTGGCCGCAGCGCCCGGCCGGCCTTGTCGAGACCGCCTTCGATGAGCTTGCCAAGCGCTGGAAGCCGATCCTCGATCATGCCGATGCCAACGGCGTCGATGTCTGCTACGAGATCCATCCCGGCGAAGACCTGCACGACGGGATCACCTACGAGATGTTCCTCGAGCGCACCGGCAACCATGCCCGTGCCAACCTGCTCTATGATCCCTCGCACTATCTGCTGCAGTGCCTGGATTATCTCGATCACATCGACATCTATCACGAGCGGATCAAGATGTTCCACGTCAAGGATGCCGAGTTCAACCCGACCGGCCGCCAGGGCGTCTATTCGGGCTTCCAGTCCTGGGTCAACCGCGCCGGCCGCTTCCGCTCACTCGGCGATGGCCAGGTCGATTTCGGCGCGATCTTCTCCAAGATGGCCGCCAACGATTTCGCCGGCTGGGCTGTCGTCGAATGGGAATGCTGCCTGAAGCACCCGGAAGACGGCGCGCGCGAAGGCGCTGAATTCGTCAAGCACCACATCATCCGCGTCACCGAGAAGGCCTTCGACGATTTTGCCGGTGGCGGTACGGACGAGGCCGCCAACCGGCGGCTGCTCGGGATCTAATTGAATTAAGCATACCCCCCTCTGCCCTGCCGGGCATCTCCCCCTCAAGGGGGGAGATTTGCAGGTAGCGCCCGACTGCTCCATTTCAAAGGCCGCAAACTGAGGAACGGACGGTGCGATTGGCGGTGACTGTGCCACATCGAATCTCCCCCCATGAGGGGGAGATGTCCGGCAGGACAGAGGGGGGTATACTCCACACTCGACGTACAAGGGAGAACCCAATGGCAATCGAAGGAACAACGGCAACGTTCGAACCCCGCATCAAGCTCGGCATGGTCGGCGGCGGTTCCGGCGCCTTTATCGGCGCGGTGCATCGCATCGCCGCCCGCATCGACGACAAGTATGAACTGGTGGCGGGCGCGCTGTCTTCAACCCTGGAGAAGTCGCGCCAGTCGGGTGCCGAACTTGGCCTCGATCCGTCGCGCACCTATGACGACTTCAAGTCGATGGCGATCCGCGAGGCCAAGCTCAAGAACGGCATCGAGGCGGTGGCGATCGTCACGCCGAACCACATGCATTACCCGGCCGCCAAGGAATTCCTGCGTCGTGGCATTCATGTGATCTGCGACAAGCCGCTGACCTCGAATCTCGCCGACGCCAAGAAGCTTCTGAAGATCGCCGAGGAGTCCGATGCGCTCTTCGTGCTGACGCACAATTATACCGGCTATCCGATGGTGCGGCAGGCCCGCGCCATGATCGCCTCGGGCGCCCTCGGCGAGATTCGCCTCATCCAGGCTGAATATCCGCAGGATTGGCTCGCCGAGCCGATCGAGCAGACCGGCCAGAAGCAGGCCGCCTGGCGCACTGACCCCAAGCAGTCGGGCGCTGGTGGTTCCACCGGCGATATCGGCACCCATGCCTATAACCTCGCCTGCTTCGTCACCGGCCTCGAACTCGACGAACTCGCAGCCGACGTCCACACCTTCGTCAAGGGCCGCCAGCTCGACGACAACGCCCATGTGATGATGCGCTTCAAGGGCGGCGCCAAAGGCATGCTGTGGTGCAGCCAGGTGGCGACCGGCCATGAGAATGGCCTCAAGCTGCGCGTCTATGGCACCAAGGGCGGCATCGAATGGGTGCAGGCCGATCCGAACTATCTGTGGTTCACCGAACTCGGCAAGACGCGCCAGCTGATTACCCGCAACGGCGCCGGTTCCGGCCCGGATGCGGCACGCGTCAGCCGCATTCCCTCGGGCCATCCGGAAGGCTATCTCGAAGGCTTTGCCACCATCTACACCGAAGCCGCCAAGGCGATCATCGCCAAGCGCAACGGCAAAAAGGTCGACAAGGATGTGATCTACCCGACCGTCCAGGACGGCGTGAAGGGTGTGGCTTTCGTCGAAGCCTGCATCGCGTCTTCCAAGCGCAACGGTGCCTGGGTCAAGGCGCAAGCCTAGTCGCGATATGCTGCCGCATCGGCCCGCCCGGTCATTTGGCCGCGGCGGGCTTTTGCATCGCTTTCGATCACAGAATCTAAACTGTAACGTTACAGATTTGAAAATTTCAGTCTGTACATGCCAGCTCTGCTTGTTTAGTGGAGGTCGAGCCATCACTGTCCACCTATCGACGGAACAATTTCTCATGGATCCGAAAAAGCTCGCTGCCCGCTTCCCGGGTGATTTCGTCTTCGGCGTTGCGACCGCCGCCTTCCAGATCGAAGGCGCCTCGAAGGCCGATGGCCGCAAGCCGTCGATCTGGGATGCCTTTGCCAACATGCCGGGCAGGGTCCATAACCGCGACAATGGCGACGTCGCCTGCGACCACTACAATCGTCTGGACGAGGATCTCGACCTGATCAAGGAATTGGGTGTCGAAGCCTATCGCTTCTCGATCGCCTGGCCGCGGGTCTATCCTGATGGGACTGGTCCGCTCAACGAGAAGGGTCTCGATTTCTACGACCGGCTCGTCGACGGCTGCAAGCAGCGCGGGATCAAGACCTTCGCCACCCTCTACCACTGGGACCTGCCCCTGACGCTGATGGGTGATGGCGGCTGGACCGCCCGCTCGACCGCCTATGCCTTCCAGCGCTACGCCCAGACGGTGATCCGCCGTCTCGGTGACCGGCTCGATGCGGTGGCGACCTTCAACGAGCCCTGGTGCTCGGTCATCCTCTCGCATCTCCTCGGCATCCATGCGCCGGGCGAGCAAAACATGCAGGCCACCCTGCACGCCGCGCATTACACCAATCTCGCCCACGGCCTCGGCGTCGAGGCAATCCGGGCGGAAGCGCCGAAACTGCCCGTCGGCATCGTCTACAATGCGATGTCGGTCATTCCGGCCACGCAGACGGAAGCCGATCTCGCCGCCGCCAAGCGCGCCGAGGATTTCCACAACGACATGTTCTTCGGTCCGCTCTTCAAGGGTGCCTATCCCCAGGACCTGATCGAAGCCTATGAGCCGATCATGCCGGTCATCGAGGAGAATGACCTCAAGACGATCAACCAGAAGATCGACTGGTGGGGCCTGAACTACTACACGCCGATGCGCGTGGCTGCCGATCCGAACCCGGATGCACCCTATCCGGCGCATATCCAGGCGCCGGCCGTGAAGCCGGAAAAAACCGATATCGGCTGGGAGATCGACTCCACCGGCCTCAGCCATGTCGTCCGCGATCTCTACTCGAAATACGACCTGCCGGATTGCTACATCACCGAAAACGGCGCGGCCTACAATATGGGCGTCGGCGCCGATGGCGAGGTCGATGACCAGCCGCGGCTCGACTACTATGGCGACCATCTTTCGGTGACCGCCGACCTGATCAAGGAAGGCTTCCCGATGCGCGGATATTTCGCCTGGTCGCTGATGGACAATTTCGAATGGGCGGAAGGCTACAAGATGCGCTTCGGCCTCGTCCATGTCGACTACGAGACCCAGGTCCGCACCGTCAAGAAGAGCGGCAAATGGTATAGCGAACTCGCCAGCGAATTCCCCAAGGGCAACTTCGCCAGCACCAAGGCCCCCGAGGCCGCTGAGTGAGATGAAGCTCCTCGGCATTTCGGGGAGCCTGCGCCGCGTCTCGACCAATACGGCGCTGCTGCGCGCGCTCGCGGAGAATGCACCCGTGGGCGTGACGCTCGACATATCCGACCTGATCGGCGAATTGCCGATCTTCAACCCCGATCGGGAAGGCGAACTTACGCCGCCTTCCGTCGAGGCCTTGGGTCGCTCGATCCGCGAGGCCGATGGGCTGGTCTTCGCTTGTCCGGAATATGCCCATGGCATTCCGGGAGGGATCAAGAATGCGCTCGACTGGATGGTGTCGCGCGACGAGATCCCCGACAAGCCGGCGCTGATCGTCCGGGCCTCGACCCGCAGCGACCACGCGCTTTCGGCGCTTCAGGAAGTGTTGCGCACCATGTCGCTGAAACTCAAGCCGGAGATCGGCTTTTCCGTGCATCTTCTCGGCAAGGCTGCCGAGCGCATGAACGAGATTCTCTCCACGCCGGAAGCGCGCGACGGGATGTGCCGCACGCTCGAGGAATTCCGCGATTGGATAGGAGCGCTTCCTGGTGAAAGACCCTAGGGCCGTGCGGCAGGCGTGATCATCCGCGTTTCCAGAAGGTTGCCGAGCGGCAGAACGAGAAGTTCCGTCGGCTTGCCGATGCGCTCGCCATTGAGCAGCCGGATCAGATCGTCGATGCCCTGCACCGGCTGGTCCTCGACGGCGAGGATGATGTCGCCTTCCTGCAGCCCTGCCGTTTCCGCCGGCCCGCCTGGCTCCACTCGCCGGACCCTGACCGCGCTCTCGGCATTGGAATTCGCCCGAACGGCGATACGCCGGGGCAGGGCGATCGTGTCGCCCGCGACGCCGATATAGGCGCGGCGGACATGGCCGAAGCGCAGGATCTCCGAGATGACGAAATTCGCCGTGTTTGAGGCGACAGCAAAGGCGATGCCCTGCGCGCCGCGGATCACGGCGGTGTTGACGCCGATCACCTCGCCGGATGTTGAGACCAGCGGCCCGCCGGAATTGCCGGGATTGAGCGATGCGTCGGTCTGGATCACGTCATCGATAAGCCGCCCGTTCTGCGCCCGCATGGAGCGTCCGAGCGCTGAGACTACACCGGCCGTGACCGTCCATTCGAAGCCAAGCGGATTGCCGATCGCGATGGCGATCTGGCCACGCTTCAAATTTTTCGAGTTGCCAAGAGGCGCCGCGGCGCTGAGGCTGGTATCCGTCCGGATCAGTGCGATGTCGGTATCCGGATCGCGCCCAAGCACCCGCGCCTCGCTCGAAAAACCGTCCGGCATGTAGACGCGAACGGTCTTCGCATCCGAGACGACGTGATTGTTGGTGATAACAAGCCCATCAGGCGAGATGACGAAGCCCGAGCCCTGGCCGCCGCGCCCATTGGCGCCGACCGTGATCTGCGCCACGGAGGGGCCGACCAACTCGACGGCGTGGGATACGGTTCTGGAGTAGGCGTCGAGCAGTTCGCTGTCGGCTTCGGCGTGCAATTCCCTGTCGATGTAACCCATCGTGATGTCCTCGGCGGACAACGACATATGGGCGGCGGCGGACAATGCCCGCCGTCCTCATTCCGGCGCGTCCGCGTTCGAATGAAACCTTGATAAGAGTCAAATATGAAGGCGATGATGCAGTTTCAAGCGCCCGGCTCGGGGCCTCGAATCGCCCGCCCCAAGGAAAACGTCCCAGTCATTCGCGGCGATCATAGCCAGCCGAGGAGCGTCGCCTCACGCAGGGCAAATCCGATACAAGTCACAAGCAAGCCAAGGATCAGTATTGCGTAGGTCCACTTGTTCTTTGTATCTGATTCCATAGGTCGGCTTCCCGGGACTATCGCTGGCATCGGCTGACGGCTGACGTTCCGCATGGAGCGCCAAGTCAAGGCTGTAGGAAGTTGTGGTTTCCGCCGCCGGAAGAAATTCCTCCGGCAGCGGCGGGGTGACGGAAGCCTCCGGCAGGGCTGCAGATGGCTTCCGTTGTGGTGTCCCGGTACGGCTTGTGATCAGGCCGTGCCGGGGCATTCGACGACAGATAGGAAATTTGTGAATCCGCCCAATACACGGGTAGCGACAATGGCGTGACACAAGCGTGACACACCGGATGGTCGCCGGTGCCGGATCACTTGAACCCGGCGCGACGCAATCCTTCGCGGTATTGGTCCTGTTGGGCAGGGTCGCGGATCGGAATCAACGACAGCCACTTGTCGATTTCGAAGTCGGGGAAATGCTCCATGGTCCGGCGCATATAGGCACGCGCTCGGCGCGTATCTCCCTGCATCGCCCAACAGGCGGCGTTGAAGCGCAACACATTGGTCTGGTCGGCCACCTGGGTGAGGCTGTCGATCGCGGCCTCATAACGGCCCAGCGCATAATTCGCGCCGGCCTTGGTCCACCAGTAGGAGTCCGGAGCAAATGGATTGAGCTCGAAGGCGAGATTGATCTTGGCGAGCGCCTCTTCCAGCTGCGAGGCGTGGACGAGCGTGTCGGCATGATCCGCTATGAGGTCTGCATGCGACGGTGCATTGCGTTCGGCGATTTCGAAGAGTTCGATGCTCTCGTCGAAGGCGCCGCGGTACAGTCTGGACACGCCAAGCTGGTGAAAGCCCTCGGAGTCGTCGGCATCGGCATCCATCGCGGCCTTGGCAAACTTCTCGGACAGTTTGAGCAACTCGGTATCGCCGCGCGCCGTTATCAGCCATTCGAGATGCGCAGTGCGCGAGAGACCGCCGAGTGCCGGCGGAAAGTCCGGCATTTCCTTGAGCGTTTCCCGGAATGCCTTGCGGGCACGGCGGATGTCGGGCAACTCCATGTTGCGCACATAGTGCTTGCCGATGAGGAAGTTCTGATAGGCCGTCGGCGTCGTGTTGCGATCGATACGGGCGAATTCGCGTCGTTCGATCTGCGACAGCGCAACTGCCGAAACGCGGCGGACCATGGTGTTGTAGGCGCTGCCAAGGCTGGAGGGATCAATGGGCAGGCGTTCCGCCCAAATGATTGCGTCTTCGGCGATGCTGACAAGCGAGGCGAAAAGCGCCTCGCCGCCCGCGGTGGGCGCAAACCGGGTTTCCAGAACATAGGATACGTCCCAGTTCCGATAGGCTTCCTGCTGCCCGGCTTCTTCCATCGCAGCTATGCGGCGCGCGGTGTGCTGCGCCACGAGCTGAATGCTCCGCGCCCGGCAAAGGCTGATCGTGACGTCTTCGAGGAGGCTGGTGGCGAGCAGGCCGGTGTGATGGATCCTGTCCGGCGGTGGCGGCGGCATCAGCATCAGCCGCGGCAGAGGGGAGTTGCCGGTAGCCGCAATTTTCGGGGCAGCCTCCACGGGCGCGGCCGGCAAACGTTTCATCGCCTGGCGCGCGATGTGATCTCCGAGGGCCAACATGCTAGCCTCCGGCTCGGCGTTGAGATCCTCCTGCAGCCGGCTCCTGTATCGATCGAACATGGCCTTCGCCTGCGCCAAGTTACCCTCTCCGGCGAGGGCATTGATCAGCGAGCGGTAGGCGGTTTCGTTGTAGGGATCGAATTCGAGCAGTCGATAGGCGGCCTGCTTTTGCAAATGCAGGTCGGCCAAGGGGCCATCCTGGCTGGCGAGGGCCTCCAACGCCCGCGTGAAACGCGAGAGCAGCTGTTCCTGCTGTGCTGCCAGCCACAGTTCCGCCTTGTCGGAAGAGGCGTCGACGCCCGCGAAGAAGGCGCCGGTAATCGTCGCGAGCGACATCCTGACGATTTCCGCCGGACGATCGGCGGGCAGACCCTTCAATAGCATGAAGTCGCAATCGAAGCTGTTGGCGGGCACCGTGACATCGCTGTCATGCGTGTCGAGAACGACGGCGCCGATCTCCGACTGGCGGGCTTTGACGCGGGAGAGGAGCTTGCGCAGATTGACCAGCGGATTGCCCGAATCCTCGCCCCAGAGGAAGGCCGCGAGCTCGGCGCGCGTGATGCTTCGGCTGGATCGGGCGGAAACATAGGCAGCGGCGAGCAGAGCCTTTTCAGGAAACGCGATCGTCAAGCCGCTGCCGTCGAGCAGGCGGGGATTTCCGAATGAGACCAGTGTGAGTGCCAAGGCCGCCATCACCTTCAAACAAAAACACCCGGCGAAGCTCGCCGAGCGTTTTTCGTAAGAGCATCAATGGCAGAAGTAGATCAGCGGTAGTACCCGGGAGTCAAGGTTCCCCGCTGCGGCTAGAGGACCGAAACCACGGCTTTTGCAAGTTCTTCAAGCCTGTCTTCCTTCAGACCCGCGACGTTGAAGCGGCTGTCGCCGACCATGTAGATCCCATACTCCTCGCGCAGCCGGTCGACCTGTGCCTCTGTCAGTCCGAGGCGCGAGAACATGCCACGATGTTCGGCGATGAAATCGAAACGGTCGGAATTGGAGAAGCGGCGCAGCGCCTCGGCAAAACCCTTGCGCAGGTTGAGCATGCGCAGCCGCATTTCTTCCAGCTCGGCCTTCCAGTTGGCGGTCAGCGCCTCGTCATCGAGGATGATGCGCACGGCGGCGGCGGCGTGGTCCGGCGGCATGGAATACATGGTGCGGGTCATCATCAGCGCCTGGCTGCCGGCGATCTTGACGGCATCGGCATCCCTGCCGAGCAGCATGGCGCAGCCGACGCGGTCGCGATAGACGGAGAAATTCTTGGAGCAGGAGGTGGCGATCGCCATTTCCGGCACCTTCTTTGCCAACAGCCGGGTCGGCGCGCAGTCTTCCTCGAGCCCATCGCCAAAACCCTGATAGGCGAGGTCGACAAAGGGGAAGAGTTCTCGCTCGACCAGCAGGTCGGCGACCTTGGCCCATTGGGCCAGCGTCAGGTTGGCGCCTGTCGGGTTGTGGCAGCAGCCATGCAGCATGACGATGTCGCCCGGCTTGGCGGCCTTCAGGCCCTCCAGCATCTGGTCGAACTTCACCATGCCGGAGACAGCGTCGAAATAGGGATAGGTCGCGGTGTTGAGATGCGCGGCCTTGAGGATCGGCAAGTGGTTCGCCCAGGTCGGGTCCGAGAGCCACACCGTCGCATCGGGCCGGCTCTTGGCAAGCAGTTCGGCCAGTGTGCGAAGTGCGCCGGTGCCGCCCGCCGTCTGGCAGGCAAAGAGGCGGGAATAATCGCCGTCGGCGCCGAAGACCATCTTCAGCATCGCCTTGTTGAAGCCCTCGTCGCCGGCCATGCCGAGATAGGTCTTGGTGGTCTGGCTGTCATAGAGGCGCTTCTCGGCCTCGCGCACCGCCTTCATGATCACGGTTGCGCCGGAGGAATCCTTGTAGACGCCGACGCCGAGATCCATCTTGTCCGGCCTGGTGTCGGCACGGTAGAGAACCGAGAGGTTCAGGATCTTGTCGGGCGGAGCGGCAGTCAGCGTTTCGAACATCGGTGTTTCCTATCCGGCTTGGGCGATCCGGCGCGTCATCCATGTCACAAAAGCAGTGCGCGTCATGGAGCGCCGTTTGGCCTCGCTGTCTATGTAGGCCAGCACGTCTTCGTCAAGGACCATATTGGCGCGGACCGCCTTGCCAGAGGTCCTGATCAGAGGAATGAGCACCAATGCACTGCCATCCGGCACGATCACCTTCTCCGGATCCGAAGGCGCGGGCATCTCGCGGCCATCACTCGCCATCTCCTGCGCATAGTCGCGCAGCGCCCCTTCGGCGTTGATCAAAGCTTCGTCAAGGGTGCTGCCCATGGCCATTGCCCCATCGACATCGGGAAACACGATGCCATAGGCACCGGCTTGACCGTCGAGAAATGCGGGATAGCGTTTCATGATCCATCTCCATGCTCGTCCCAGCCGGCCACCTTGGCGATCTGCCGGGCAACACCAGGGCTGACTGTCTGGTGTCGCGGAATCGTGGCGAAGAGACCCTTTTCGTCGTGCCAGTAAATGTCGTGATTGGCGCCGTTTCGTGCAAGGCGCCATGCTTCCTGCTCCAGCCGCTTGCGTATCTTGGCTGTGCTCGTTTCCAAGGTCGACCTGCTTCACGATCGATCAAATGATAGCAGATCTGTCGTCCTTTGTAAGTGCAAAATAATGCACGTATGTTAGCTGCCCACATGCCGCTGGCCGCGTTCGCGGGCGAGCCGCGCCTGCTTCTCGCGTTCGCGGAAGCGGTTGCGGTCGTCCTCGGTGCGGACCTCGTGGCAGGCGGGACAGGAGACACCGGCTTCATAGAGCGGCGAGGCCATGGCTTCCGATGTCAACGGATTGCGGCAGGCGCGGCAAAGCTTGTGGTCGCCTTCCTCAAGGCCGTGAACGACAGAGACGCGTTCGTCGAAGACGAAGCAGGCGCCTTCCCAGAGGCTCTGTTCTGCGGGCACTTGTTCGAGATATTTCAGGATGCCGCCCTTGAGGTGGAAGACCTCGTCGAAGCCCTCTTCCTTCATGAAGGCCGTCGCCTTCTCGCAGCGGATGCCGCCGGTGCAGAACATCGCGATCTTCGGCTTGGCGCGCAGTTCGCCATGTTCGCGGACCCAGTCGGGGAATTCGCGGAATGTCTTGATATTGGGGTCGACCGCGCCCTTGAAGGTGCCGATCGCTGTCTCGTAGTCGTTGCGCGTGTCAATAACGATCGTGTCGGGATCGCTGATCAGCGCATTCCAGTCGGTCGGCTCGACATAGGTGCCGACGACCTTGAGCGGGTCGATCGTCTCGACGCCCATGGTGACGATCTCTTTCTTGAGCTTCACCTTCATGCGCAGGAAGGGCTTCTTCGATGCGCGGCTTTCCTTGTGTTCCAGCGTCGCGAATTCCGGCTGGTCGCGAAGGAAGGCGAGCACCGTCTCGACGCCTTCGTCCGGGCCGCCGATCGTTCCGTTGATGCCCTCATGGGCGAGCAGCAGGGTGCCGCAGACATCGTTCTCTTCGCAGAGCGTCTGCAGCGGCTCGCGCAGCCGCGTGTGGTCGTCCACCCGTGTGAAGTGGTAGAGTGCAGCGACGCGCCAAGCGCCCTGTGCCGCTGCCGGAATTGTCGTCTCGTCGATCATGTCCGGCGACATAGCGCCATCGGCTACAAAGCGCAACGGGATCGGGCGTCGCAGGGCGCTGTATGGATGCGCCGGAGACTATTCGCCCCCGCATCTCCCCCTGGGAAGTAGATGCCCGAAGGGCAGTTGAGGGGTTCTCAGCGGCATACTCAGTGGTTCTGGGAACCCCTCATCCGGCCCTGCGGGCCACCTTCTCCCCAGGGGGAGAAGCGGGGCGCCCTAATGCGCGCCCATCGCCTCCAAAATCACGTCCCGATCAGCCTCCGAAATCTTCACCACCCCGAACCGGAATACATAGCCCCAGTTCCGCTTGCCTTGCGTGAACTGCAACTGCTCAAGCAGCGGCTGGATCGGTGTCGTCCGGGTTTCCAACCACGCGACATCCCGCCGCGTCGGCACAAAACCGTTGCCCATGTCGAAGCGATAGGCATCGCTGTCCGCGACACGGCCAGCCGCCGTAAAGCTCTGCACCCGCTCGCCGCCGCCCATTTCGGTCGATGGCGAATAGTATATGATGTCGTCGCCGGGCCGGATCCGCGAAAGCGGACCCGACTTGCCATGGCAGACCTGCATGAAACCGCCAGCGCGGCCGCGGCCGACGTGGTCGGCGGAGGCCACGCCGATCCAGGCGGTCATTGGCGCAGCGCCGGCTTGTAGACGCGGAGGCGATGGCCATCCGGGTCGAGCGCGGTGAAGGTGCGGCCGAAGCTCATGGTCTCGGGCTGCTGGGCAATGGTCACGCCGCGCTCCGACCATTCCTGGGAGAGGCGATCGACCTCGGCGTCGCTCTCGACCGGCCAGCCAATCTCGAAACCGCCGGGCTGGTTGGGTGACGGTGCGACCGTATCCTTGCCCCAGAGGCCGAGCCGCATGCCGTTACCAAGGCCGAACATGACGAAGCCAGGGGACGCATCGAGAGGTTGTTTGCCCAACAGGTCGCCATAGAAGCGAGCGCTTGCGGCGGGGTCGTTGACATAGAGAAGCATGAAATCCGGGCTCATGGCCGTTCCTTTCGGTGTTGAATGCGAACAGGAACGGACTATCGACAGATACTGTCAAATATTGTCAGTATTCGACGAATTGTCGCGGCCCTCCGCAATCCGCCAGGCCTTGAGCAGTTCCGCCTTGCGGCGCGGATAGCGCTTGCCCTGGGGCTCCATGCGCTGGATGCGATCGGTGCGGAAGTTGCGGAAGTCGTTGCGCATCTCGCACCAGGCAGCGACCACGCGCACCCGGTCATAGAAACCGAGCGCGAAGGGCCAGATCCGGCGCTCGGTCGGCACCCCGGCCGCGTCGACATAGCCGATCTCGACGATGTGTTCGTTGCGGATCGCCTTGCGCACAAGGGAGAGATCAACGACGTCGGCAATCTCGTTATGGTACTGCGGCACGAGAAGATTCGAGCTCTCGAGCTTCGGCTTCATGTCGTCGGGCAGCACGGCCGCGATCTTGGCCAGCACGTTGGAGGCCGCACGGGACAGATCGCTGTCGGTGCGGCTCGCGACCCAGCGCGAACCCAGCACCAGGGCTTCGATCTCATCTTCTGAAAACATCAGTGGTGGCAAGAGAAACCCCGGTTTCAGAATGTAGCCCATACCGGGCTCGCCTTCGATATCCGCTCCCTGTGCCTGCAACGTCGCGATATCGCGATAGAGCGTGCGCAGACTGACATTCGTCTCATCCGCGAGCGTCTGCCCGCTGACGGGCCGGCGATAGCGACGGAGGGTCTGGATCAGTTCGAGCAGACGTTCAGAGCGTGACATGGGGTCCAACCTGTTTCTGACAGCAGCCTAGCGCGCTATGCTGTCATATTGTGGCAGCATCCGCCAGATAGTTTGCCCCTCGACATGCGCAGGCGACCGCAGTATCTAGGCCTCGCATTCAATCGTTTGAAAAGGATGGTCCCGATGAACTCCAAGACCGAAAACCTGCTTGCGACGCTGCGGCTGCAGCCGGTGGTTCCCGTGATCATCATCGAGGACGCCAAGTCCGCGGTCCCGCTCGCGCGGGCACTGGTGAAGGGTGGGCTGAAGGCGATCGAAATCACCATGCGCACGCCCGCCGCGCTCGACGCGATCAAGGCCGTCGCCGACGAAGTCGAGGGTGCCATCGCCGGTGCTGGCACCGTGCTCGACGCCAGGCAATGGGACCAGGCTGTGAAAGCCGGTTCGAAGTTCATCGTCTCCCCGGGCGCCGGCACCTCCGTGCTCGACGCCGCCGATCAGTCCGATATCCCGCTCCTGCCGGGCACGGCGACCGCGACCGAAGTCATGCAGGTCCGCGACCGCGGCTACACCGTCATGAAATTCTTCCCCGCCGAACAGGCCGGCGGCGCCAGCTATCTCGGCGCGCTCGCCTCTCCCCTCGCAGGCATCCAGTTCTGCCCCACCGGCGGCGTCTCGCTCAAGAATGCGATGGATTATCTCTCGTTGCCGAACGTCGTCTGCGTCGGCGGCTCCTGGGTCGCACCGAAGGCCATGGTGGCTGCCGGAGACTGGGATGGCATCACCAAGTTGGCGGCTGAGGCAGCGGCGCTGAGGGGATAACCTCTCCCAACATTCGAAGCTGCTTGCCTTTGTAATACTCCCGCCGTGATCCTATGTTGTCCTCCGACCCCTTGAGGCTAAACAGGAGGACTGCATGTTCGACGCGAAGAAGTTGCTGGATCAGTTTCTCGGCAGCCAGGTGCCCGGCGCGGGTGGCTCGGTCAGGGATCGGGCGGGCCAACTCGGCCAGATGGCCAAGGACAATCCGCTGGCGACCGGTGCGATTGCTGCGGTCCTGCTTGGTACCAGTACGGGCCGGCAGCTCGGCGGCTCCGCGTTGAAACTCGGCGGCCTCGCGGCCATCGCTGGTCTCGGCTACCAGGCCTACAAGAACTGGCAGGCCGGGCAACAGCCCCAGCCGGCGGATGCATCCACAGCCGCCACGGCCGAACCCGAACTCTTGCCCCCGCCCACGGGCACAGGCTTTAATGTCGAGGATGAAGCCAACAATGCCGATTTCGCCGTGATCCTCGTCCGTGCCATGATCGCCGCGGCGCGCGCCGATGGTCATATCGACGATGTCGAACGCGAGGCGATCCTCGGTAAGGTCAAGCTCGCCGGGCTCGGCGCCGATGCGGAAGACTTCCTCAACCAGGAACTTTCCAATCCGGTCGATCTCGATGCGCTCATTGCTGCCGCGGCGACCGAGAGCCAGAAGGTAGAGCTCTACACGGCGTCGCGCATTGCCATAGAGCCGGATGGTCGGGCGGAGCGTGGCTATCTCGACCTGCTGGCCGGCCGTCTCGGTCTCGCCGACGGTCTGATCGACCACATCGAGGCGACAGTGGCGTCCGCCAAGGTCGCGTGAAGTTAGTTCACGAGATTTCATTTGCTTAATCGCCGGTGCGGCGCTGATATCGCCGCATCGAATGCTGAATCTTTGCGAGAGCCAATGGAAGACCTCACCAACTGGAAGCCCCGTCCCGCTCCGAAGCCGGTCACGCTCAAGGGCCGCTTCGTCACGATCGAACCCTATATCCGCGGCGAGCATGCCGAGGCGCTTTGGAAAGCGCTGGGGGAACTCGGCACCAATGAGCGGCTCAAATATTTTGCGGCGCCGAATTTCGCCAATGCCGAGGAATTCGCCGACTGGCTGGACAAGGTCAAGACCAGCGGCTGGCTCACCGAACTCTTCCGCGACAACAACACCGGCGAAGTCGTGGGCATGGCGCACTATATGCGCGCCGATCCGGCGAACGGCGTGGTCGAGGTCGGCGGTGTCGGCCATGGCCTCGCCATGGCGCGCTCGCCGCTGTCGACCGAAGTCCATTACCTCATGGCACGGCACGTGTTCGACGATCTCGGCTACCGTCGCTATGAGTGGAAATGCGACAATGCCAACGAGGCGAGCAAGGTCACGGCGAACCGCCTCGGCTTCACCTTCGAAGGCGTTTTCCGCAAGCATATGTTGTCGCGCGGCAAGAATCGTGACACGGCATGGTTCTCCATGATCAATGACGAATGGCCGCGTCTCAAGGCGGCGTTCGAAGCCTGGCTCGAGCCTGCCAATTTCAATGCTGACGGCAGCCAGAAGCGCAAGCTCGAAGACATAAGGAACGCCCTTCCGCAATGACGGAAAACGGAAACCAGACGAAGAACAATGCGATTGCGGCCGCAATTATCCTGCTGGTGGTCGGCGCGGCCCTCTATTTCATGCCGGCCATCGTGCTCGGGCTTGGCGAGATTTCCCCTCTCCTGGGCGCGGCCGCTGGCGCGGTGATCGTGCTTGCCTTTTTCATCCTGTTTTGGCTCCGCAGCCGGTTCAAGAAATAGCGCGACAATCCGCCTCGAACTTTTTCACGCGCTCGTGACCGGTGCCGTGAAACACCCGCCCGAAATTGAGCGTATAGGTGTTAGAGAAAAGTTCTAGGAGCTTCCCATGCCCACCTTCAAGACGCCTGCGATCCCGTCCTCCGAGATCACGCCGAGGAAATTCTACCTCAATCGCCGGCATTTCATTGCCGGTGCCGGCGCGATCGGGCTGGCGGGAATCGCTGGCTCCGGTGCTGTCGCAGCGTTGAACGCCAAGAAGTCCGACTACATGGTGAACGACAAGATTACCCCGAAGGAGGATGCGACCACCTACAATAACTATTATGAGTTCGGCACCGGCAAGGAAGATCCGGCCAATTATTCCGGCAACTTCAAGCCGTTCCCCTGGAAGATCAAGATCGACGGCATGGTTGCCAAGCCGATGGAATTCGACGTCGAGGAACTGATGGCAACGCTGCCGCTCGAGGAGCGCGTCTATCGCTTCCGCTGCGTCGAGGCCTGGTCCATGGTGCTGCCCTGGACCGGCTTCATGCTGTCGGACCTCTTGAAGAAGGTTGAGCCGCTAGGCAGCGCCAAATATGTCGCCTTCCGCACGGCGCTCCGGCCGGAAGAGATGCCCGGCGTGAATTATCCCGTTCTCGAATGGCCCTATCGCGAGGGACTTAGGCTGGACGAGGCCATGCATCCGCTGACGCTGATGGCCGTCGGCATCTATGGCGACAAGCTGCCGAACCAGAACGGCGCGCCGATCCGGCTCGTCACGCCCTGGAAATATGGGTTCAAGAGCGTCAAGTCGATCGAGACGATCACCTTCACCGACAAGCAACCCGAGACGTCCTGGAACATGGCGGCCGCCAGCGAATACGGCTTCTATTCCAACGTCAATCCGGAGCGCGACCATCCGCGCTGGAGCCAGGCGAGCGAGCGCGTGCTCGGCACCGGCGGCGGCTTCTTCGGTGGCGGCACGAGCCGCGACACCGAGAAGTTCAACGGTTATGGCGAACAGGTGGCTTCGCTCTATGCCGGCATGGACCTGATCGAGAATTATTGAGGACTGGATCATGGTCGACGCAACCTCGGCGGCCCGGCGACCCGTCGATTACCCGAAGCGCATCAACAAGACGCTTGCCAAGGTCTCATCCTGGTGGATCTACGGCTTCGGGCTCATTCCAGCCCTCTGGTATTTCTATCTCGGCGCCACCAACAATCTCGGCGCCAATCCGATCCAGGCCTTCGAGCATCTGCTGGGCGAGTGGGCACTGAGGTTCCTGATCGTGACGCTCTGCGTCACGCCGCTCCGGGACCTCACGCGGATCAACCTGTTCCGCTTCCGCCGCGCCTTCGGCCTGCTGACCTTCTATTATGTCCTGTTCCACTTCCTGACCTATTTCATCCTCGATCGGGGGATGAACCTGCCGGTCATTTTCGTGGATATTTTCAAGCGCCCATACATCATCATCGGCATGGTTGCCTTTCTCTGTCTGATCGCGCTTGCGGTCACGTCAAACAACCGGGCGATCCGGGCGATGGGTCGGGCCTGGGGCCAGCTACACAAGCTGGCCTATGTGATCGCCATTCTCGGCGTCACGCATTTCTTCATGGCGGTGAAAAGCTGGCCGCCGCGGCCCTTCGTCTATGCGACGATTATTGCCGTTCTGCTCGCCTACAGGCTTTGGCGCTATGTCAGGGATCAGCGGCGGGCGGCATAGGCCTTCACGGCCTCTCCGAAGGCCTTGAATAGTTTCGCAGAGACGACGTCGCTCTCGACCCAGTATTCGGGATGCCACTGAACGCCCACGGCGAAATTCTTCGCGCCGATCACCGAGACCGCTTCGACCGTGCCGTCGTCCGCGACAGCCTCGACGGTGAGGTTCGGGGCTTTTTCGCCGATTGCCTGGCGATGCAGCGAATTCACCTGAACCTCGCCTGCACCAAGGAAGTCGGCAATGCAGGTGCCTTCCTTGATCCTCACCGGCTGACGGATGACATACATCTCGTCGCGGGTGGGGACATCTGGCCGGCGATGATCCCACATGCCCGGCCCGTCTTGGATTTCGGTTGCGAGCGTGCCGCCGAGTGCGACGTTGAGTTCCTGGATGCCGCGGCAGATCGCAAGCAAGGGGATGCCGCGGTCGATCGTCTTGCGGATCAGCTCCATTGTCGTCGCGTCGCGGGCCGGGTCGAAAGGTCCGTCGGCCTCCGTCTCTTCCTTGCCATAGAGCTTGGGGCTCACATTGGTGCGCGAACCCGAGAGCATGACGCCATCGACCCGATCGAGGATGGAATCGATGTCGTTGCCTTCGATCAGCGCCGGAATGACGATCGCCGTCGCGCCAGTACCCTTGACCACGGCGTTGACATACTGGTTCGGGGTCGCATGCCAGTAATATCCCTCGATCTCGCGCGTGTCGGCGGGAATGGCGATGATCGGGCTCGGCATTTCATGCTCCGTAGATATTTATGCCTCTTCTTTGTGCAGACGAATGGGACTGTCAACCCATTCGACGAAATGACTAATCCGGATCGCAACAAAATCGCCGCTTGTGCTTGAAAGGCGTCATCTTAGATGTTTATCTCTCCGCGTGCTCAGGGGAGGCGAAGCACGAACCACACAGCCTCCTCAAGAATAACTCAACGGGAGGTATTTCATGGATCGTCGTTCATTCTTCAAGAAGGCCGGTACCGGCGTCGTCGGCGCGGCCGCTGCGACCACGCTTGCCGCACCGGCTCTCGCGCAGGAAAATCCCAAGATTTCCTGGCGTCTGGCTTCCTCCTTTCCGAAGGGCCTCGATACGATCTACGGCGGCGGCGTCGATATCGCCGATCAGGTCCGTGCAATGACGGGCGGTGCCTTCGACATCCAGGTCTTCGCCGCTGGCGAGCTGGTTCCGGGTCTTGAGGCAGCCAACGCCACCGGCGCCGGCACCGTCGAAATGGCGCATACGGTCGCCTACTACTATTACGGCAAGAACGCGGCTTACGCGCTTGCCTCGGCCATTCCCTTCGGCCTGAACGCCCGCATGCAGAACGCCTGGTACAATGCCGGCAACGGCATGACGCTGGTCAACGAGTTCCTGGCGACGCAGAATCTCATCGCGTTTCCGGCCGGCAATACCGGCGTGCAGATGGGCGGCTGGTTCCGCAAGGAGATCAAGACTGTCGCCGACCTGCAGGGCCTGAAGATGCGTATCGGTGGTCTCGCGGGCAAGGTCATGGAAAGGCTCGGAGTCGTGCCGCAGCAGATCGCCGGCGGTGATATCTATCCGGCGCTCGAAAAGGGCACCATCGATGCCGCCGAGTGGGTTGGCCCCTATGACGACAACAAGCTCGGCTTCGCCAAGGTCGCCAAATACTACTATTATCCCGGCTTCTGGGAAGGCGGCCCGGTCGTCCACGCGATGATCAATCTCGAGAAATGGAACAGCCTGCCGAAGAACTATCAGGCGATCCTGATGGCGGCCAGCGCCTCGGCCAACTCGAACATGCTGGCCAAATACGATGCCCGCAATGCGAAGGCGCTCAAGGAGATCGTCGCCGGCGGCGCCGTGCTGAAGCCCTATAGCCAGGAAATCTTGCAGGCGGCCTATGATGCGTCGCTCGCCACCTATGCCGAGCTCAATGACGCGAACCCAGCCTGGAAGAAGATCTACGATGACCAGCTGGCGTTCAAGAAGGACTCCTACCTCTGGGCGCAGATCGGCGAATACACCTTCGACACGTTCATGATGATTCAGCAGCGCCAGGGCAAGCTCTAACGCCTGCCGGTTTTCGACAAATGGCCCGGGCGGTGACGCCTGGGCCATTTTCGTTCGGTGAGAGCCTTTCAGGATTAGATTGCAGCATTCTGTTGGCTCAAGCGGAGTCGGATGGTCGACCGGCCGGCGCGCGTCGTAGCCAAATCTACGTCCAAGCCGGCCGGTCGATCAGCCGGCCCGTTTCAGCCAACCCGAAGGGCCGGGCATCTTTTCGCCAGGATCAGAGGCGATCGGCTCGGCCGTACATTGGGGTATGCCCTTCGCCAATCGCCTCTGATCCTGACGAAAATCTGCTCCGGCAGAATGCTGCAATCTAGTCCTGAAAGGCTCTAAATCGATTTGACCGTACCCGTGCGGCTTTCCGCTGCATTGCGCTTCGATTTTGCATTGTGTAAGGCCTAGACAAGGCTGGATTCCATCCGCCGCCTGATCTTATTGCGACAATGACCTGCGAAGGCGCGCCATGCCGACGCGACTGGGGAGACTTTGATGGCTGAACATCATTCTGGGCCGGTGGAAGTGGGTGCTTCCATGGATTATGCCGAGCACGACAAGACCTACAAGGGTTTCATGTTCGCTGCCAAATACGGCACCATGACCATCGCCATTCTGCTCATCTGCATGGCGGTCGGTTTCTTCACTGGGGCCGGTTTTGTCTTCTCGACCCTGCTCTTTATCGTTCTGACGGCACTCGGCTTCTATCTGCTGTAATCCGATTCTCGAACGTTCGTGATCGATGCTCGCTGCGGCATGTGGCGGGCACGGTTGTTTGCTGAATGCCGGGGAGGGCTTTGTGGCGGCTACTATCTTTATTGCGCGTGAATCCGTAGACGGCGAGCCGCGTGTTGCGGGTTCGCCTGAGACGGTGAAGAAGATGAAGGCGCTCGGTCTCGACGTTATCGTCGAGGCGGGCGCGGGTGAGCTTTCCCGTATCCCGGACAGCGAGTTCGAGAAGTTCGGTGCCCGCATTGGCACCGCTGCGGATGCCGCCTCGGCCGATGTCGTCCTCAAGGTCCGCCGCCCGACCGGCGCGGAGCATAAGGGCTACAAATCCGGCGCCGTCGTCATCGCCACAATGGATCCCTATGGCAATGAAGACGCGATCGCCGAAATAGCGGGCGCTTCGCTGACGGCTTTCGCCATGGAACTGATGCCGCGTATCACCCGCGCCCAGTCGATGGACATCCTCTCTTCCCAAGCTAATCTTGCGGGCTATCAGGCCGTGATCGATGCGGCGTCGGTCTATGACCGCGCCATACCGATGATGATGACTGCTGCCGGCACCGTGCCCGCGGCAAAGGTGTTCGTCATGGGCGCCGGCGTCGCCGGCCTCCAGGCTATCGCCACCGCCCGGCGCCTTGGCGCCGTAGTTTCGGCGACCGACGTGCGACCCGCCGCCAAGGAACAGGTTGCCTCGCTCGGCGCCAAGTTCATCGCGGTCGAGGACGAGGAATTCAAGGCCGCCGAAACCGCTGCCGGCTATGCCAAGCCGATGTCGGCGGAATATCAAGCCAAGCAGGCGGCGCTCGTTGCCGAGCACATCGCCAAGCAGGACATCGTCATCACCACGGCGCTGATCCCCGGCCGTCCCGCCCCGCGGCTCGTGACGCGCGACATGCTCAAGGCCATGAAGCCCGGCTCGGTTGCCGTCGATCTCGCCATTGAGCGCGGCGGCAATATCGAGGGCGCGGTCGCCGACCAGGTCACCGATGTCGAAGGCGTACGCGTTATTGCCTATGCCAATGTCGCCGGACGTATCGCGGCGTCGGCTTCGTTGCTCTACGCCAAGAACCTGCTCACCTTCCTCGAGACGCTGATTTCCAAGGAGACCAAGGACGTCGTCATCAATGCCGAGGACGAACTGGTCAAGGCGACGATGCTGACTCATGGCGGCCAGGTCGTGCATCCGAACTTCAAGAAGGAGGGCTGAACATGGCATCCGAAACCGTCACCAAGGCCCTCGAAAATCTCGACAAGGCCGTTGCCGCCGTCCAGGATGCGGTCGCGACACAGCCTTCCATCGCCGACGCGGCGCATGTGTTGTCGGGCGGCGCCATCGACCCGTTCGTCTTCCAGCTCGCGATCTTCGTGCTGGCGATCTTCGTCGGCTATTATGTGGTCTGGTCGGTGACGCCGGCGCTGCACACGCCGCTGATGGCTGTCACCAACGCGATCTCCTCTGTCATCGTCGTCGGCGCGCTGCTCGCGGTCGGCCTGTCGGCTTCGGGCATCGCGACCGGCATGGGCTTCGTCGCGCTGATCCTTGCCTCGATCAACATCTTCGGCGGCTTCCTGGTCACCCAGCGCATGCTCGCCATGTACAAGAAAAAAGACAAGTGAGGGCGGGATAACATGTCGGTCAATATCGCTGCCTTCCTCTATCTCGTGTCCGGGGTGCTGTTCATCATGGCGCTCCGGGGGCTGAGCCACCCGTCCACCAGCCGCCAGGGCAATCGCTATGGCATGGTCGGCATGGGTATAGCCATCGCCACCACGCTCGCGCTGGCCACGCCCAGTGTCACGGGCTGGGGCCTGATCATCGCCGGCCTCGCCATCGGCGGCGGCGTCGGCGCGGTCATTGCCCGTCGCATCGCCATGACCTCGATGCCGCAGCTCGTCGCCGGCTTCCACAGCCTCGTCGGCCTCGCTGCCGTGCTGGTGGCTGCGGCAGCGCTCTATGCGCCGTCATCCTTCGGCATCGGCGAAGTCGAGCATATCCATGCTCAGGCGCTGGTCGAAATGTCGCTCGGCGTGGCCATTGGCGCCATCACCTTCACCGGCTCGATCATCGCTTTCCTGAAGCTTGACGGACGGATGAGCGGCAAGCCGATCATGCTGCCGATGCGACATGCGATCAACCTCGCACTGTTCATCGCCATCGTCGTGCTGATCGGCGTGCTCACCGTCACCGAGAGCCATCTGGTGTTCTGGCTCATCGTCGCCCTCGCGCTGGTCTTCGGCGTGCTTCTGATCGTGCCGATCGGCGGCGCCGATATGCCGGTCGTCGTCTCGATGCTGAACTCCTATTCCGGCTGGGCTGCAGCCGGCATCGGCTTTACCCTGGGCAATCTCGCGCTGATCATCACCGGCGCGCTGGTCGGTTCCTCGGGTGCGATCCTCAGCTACATCATGTGCAAGGGCATGAACCGGTCCTTCATCTCGGTCATTCTCGGCGGCTTCGGCGGTGAGACGGGTGGTCCCGCGCAGGACAATTCCGACAAGCAGGTCAAGCTCGGCTCGGCCGAGGACGCGGCCTATCTGATGGCCAATGCCTCCAAGGTCATCATCGTGCCGGGCTACGGCATGGCGGTGGCGCAAGCCCAGCACGCGCTCAGAGAAATGGGTGACAAGCTCAAGGCCGCCGGCGTCGAGGTCAAATACGCAATCCACCCCGTCGCCGGCCGCATGCCGGGCCATATGAACGTGCTGCTTGCCGAAGCCAACGTGCCCTATGACGACGTGTTCGAGCTGGAAGACATCAATTCCGACTTCGGCCAGGCCGATGTCGCCTATGTCATCGGCGCCAATGACGTCACCAACCCCGCCGCCCGCGACGACAAGACCTCGCCGATCTACGGCATGCCGATCCTCGATGTCGACAAGGCCAAGACCTGCCTCTTCGTCAAGCGCTCACTCGGCTCCGGCTACGCCGGCATAGACAACACGCTGTTCTACAAGGACGGCACCATGATGCTGCTCGGCGACGCCAAGAAGGTCACCGAGGATATCGTCAAGGCGATGGCGCATTGATCATGCGATCTGGCCGGCGGCACAGGCGCGTGCCTTCGCCGCCGACCGGCCCTTCCCGCGTGCCCGATCAAACAACGAGAGTCGGTATGACCTTCTCGCGCTGTGCTCGCGAACCCGCCATGCGGCCCCGGGCAGCCGCGATGATCTCGGGCGTCGCTTCCTGAGGCGTGCCGGATGCGAACGGTGGTGCGGGGGAATATTCCAGCGCCAGCTGAACAGTGCGGGCCTCGTCGGCGCCGAAGAGCTCTGCCAACAATGCCAGGCCGAAGTCGATGCCTGACGTCACACCGCCGGCGGTGATCACATTGCCGTCGCGGACAATCCTCTCCGCCACCGGCGTTGCGCCGAAATGGGGCAGGAAGTCGAGCGCGTTCCAATGCGTCGTCGCCCTTCGGCCCTTGAGCAGGCCGGCAGCGCCGAGCACCAGCGATCCTGTGCAGACCGACGTCACGAAGCGTGCGCCCGCTGCCTGCCGACGGACGAAATCGAGCACCTCGCGGTCCTCGAGCAGCGGATTGACGCCGCCACCGCCCGGCACGCAGATGACGTCGAGCTTGGGGCAGTCCTCGAAAGACGTGGTCGGGATGACGACGAGACCCGTCGCCGATATCAACGGCGCGGCATCCTTCCAGACGAGATGCACATTTGTGCCGGGCGTGGAGGCGAAGACCTCGTAGGGACCGGTCATGTCCAACTGCTGGACCATGGGGAAGACGAGCAGGCCAATTTCTAACGTCATGAATGCCTCCTGTTGACTTGATGACATTAGCCCGTCATGGTTTGGCCAGATCGCCATATAGCCCACAGATCTGGCCAAATGCAGCGTCGCATCGAAATCCTCTCCTATCCCGACAGCCAACTGCTTGACATCGCCGGTCCGCTGCAGGTCTTCGCCTCGGCCAATGACATGGCGACGATCGCGGGCCGTCCCCGGCCCTACGACCCGGTTGTTGTCGCCAGGAGCGCGCTGGTGCGGACTTCGTCAGGCCTGTTGATCGGCGGCGAGGGATTGCCGGGAGAGGATGTTCCGCTCGATACGCTGATCGTGCCGGGAGGGTGGGGCGTCCACCGGATCAGCGAGGATGCGGCGACGCTTGCCTGGGTCCGGGAGCGCAGTGCGCTCGCCCGGCGCACCGCTTCGGTCTGCAGTGGCGCCTTCATCCTCGCCGCGGCCGGTCTGCTCGATGGTCGGAGCGTCGTCACCCATTGGCAGAGCTGCGACGACCTCAAGCGCCGTTTCCCCTCGGTAAAGCTCGATCCCGATCCGATCTTCATCCGTGACGGTGACATCTGGACCTCGGCCGGTGTCACATCGGGCATCGATCTCGCGCTGGCACTCGTCGAGGCCGATCTGGGACGCGAGCCGGCGCTGCGGGTGGCGCGCCAGCTCGTCGTATTCCTCAAGCGCCCCGGCGGACAGTCGCAATTCTCCGTCGCGCTGGCGCTTCAGGATACCGGATCACGATTCGACGACTTGCATGCCTGGATCGTGCAGAACCTCCATCGCCGCCTGTCGCTCTCCGACCTCGCAGACAAGTCCGGAATGAGCACGCGAAGCTTCTCGCGCCACTATCGGGAAAAGACCGGGCTGACCCCCGCTCGCGCCATCGAGGAACTTCGACTCGAAAGCGCCCGGCGCCAGCTCGAACAGGGGGCGCCCATCGGACGCGCGGCATCGCGTTGCGGATTCGGTTCCGAGGAAACGATGCGCCGTGCGTTCCTGCGCCGCTATGGCGTGACGCCGCAGGCCTACCGGGAGCGGTTCGCCTCGCCGGGCCAATCGACTCAGGCGGCAGCGAATCGCGAGAGCCGGTAGGGCGCCAGAAGAGGCTCCGACGCGCCTGTCAGGATTTCCTCAGCAGCAAACCGCCCGATCGCCGGCGCCAGCGTGATGCCGGAATGGGTCACAGCGAGGTAGAGCCCCTCGACACCATCGGCCCCGCCCAGTATCGGGAAGCCGTCCTTTGGCGTCGGGCGATAGCCGACGGTGTGGAAATCCATCTCCAGCGATTCGCCGTCCTTCAGGAATGCCTTGAGCTTCGCGAACAGATCGCGCGCCGCGCCCTCGGCATCATTGCCGGGGTCCGTGCCGCCGAAATCGCTGCCGGCGATGATGCGGCCGTCATGTGTCTGGCGGACATGGAGTTCGGTGGCGATGACCAGGCCGTTCAGCAGCTTCGGCACAGGCCTGGAATGCACGATCAGCCCGGGCGGCGCTTCAATTGGAACAGCAATGCCTATCGTTGAAGCGAGCTTCAGCGTATCGGCGCCGCTTGCGATCACCACCGCATCGGCGGTCATGATGCCGTCGGCAGTCCGGACGCCGGTAAGCTTTCCGGCCTTCGTTTCAAGGCCGGTGACAGCCACGCCCTCGAGCACCTCAAGTCCCCGTGCCCGGGTGCTTTCAATCAGCGCAATGGTCGCGGCAACTGGCTCAGCCGCACCCTCTTCCCGCACATGCAGCGCAAGATCAGGGAGATTCTTGACCGCCGGCTCGATCCGGGACGCTTCATCTGCGTCGACTTCGCGGACATCGTATCCCCACTTGCCATGCTCACGGGCGAAGATAAGCAGTTCCTCGCGCGGCAAGTCCCAGCAAAGCCCGCCGCACCATGCGAGCTGCACGCCGGGCACGTCTTTGGCAAGCCGTGTCCATTCCGCCATCGAGCGGGTTCTCAGCCGGAAATAGGGTTCGGGATTGCCCCAGCTGGCATTGATCCAGGCAAAGGATGTGGGCGTTGCCACGCCACCGGTCTTGCCGGCGATCAGCCGGACCTTTGCCCCTGCCGCCACCAGATGCCAGGCAATCGAGGCGCCGATGATTCCGCCGCCCACGACGATGATGTCACGCTTGTCCGCCATGATGATCCTTTCCGAATCCATAGCGAGAGACTAGCCGACCAATTGCTTCCGAGACAAAGATTTAGTTTGCGGGGACCGCACCGCGGGTGCGCGCCATGCCGTCCTTGGCAAGCTGATATTTCGGATCGAGCCGCACCGCGAAGCTGTAGGACTTGTAAGCCCGCTTCATGTCGCCCTTGCGCTCATAGACCAGCGCCTGGTTGGCCCAGGACTCGGCGAGCTTGCCGTCGAGCGCGATGGCGGTGTTGAAGTCCGCAAAGGCATTGTCGTCGTCATTGAGCGCGACGTAGGAGATGCCGCGGCCGTTATAGGGTTCGGCGGAGTTCGGCGACAGCGAGATCGCCGTCGAGAAGTCCTCGATCGCCTTGGCGTGGTTGCCGCGCAGCTGGTAGATCAGGCCGCGATTGTGATAGGCGCGCGGATCAGTCGTATCGAGGCCGATGGCGCGGTTGTAGTCGTTCATCGCGGCATCGAGCTGGCCGGCCTGGCGATAGATGTTGCCGCGGCCGATGAAGGCGACGTCGTAACGCGGGGAAAGCTTCAGCGCCGTGTTGTAGTCGGCGAGCGCGAGCTCGGCCTTGCCCTGGTTGCGGTAGATCAGGGCCCGGTTCGCATAGGCCTGGTAGAAGCGCGGATTGAGTTCGAGCGCGCGATTGAAATCGTCGAGCGCGTCCGAGAACTGACCGGCGCGGCCATAGGCCGAGCCGCGGGTATTGTAACCCTCCGGATCGGACGGGTTGGCACTGATCACCGTCGTCAGCGACGAGATGTTCTCTTCCGTGCCCTGTTCCTTGTTGATCCGGATCGTGTCCGTCGTATCGGTCGTGCCGCAGGCGGCAAGACCCATGCCCATCGCACCAGCCAGGAGCACTATTCCAAGGAGCTGCGAAGGCGTCTTCGCGCGCGGCCCAGAAGCGATCACGCAGGCGGCTGTCATGTCGGTCATGTTTTCTTCAACTTCCGGGGAGCCCCTGAGCTCCGGGTCAAGCAACAAAAAGGCGGTGGCGAACTTTCTTCGCCCCCGCCGACACATGCATCATATTTCGTCAAAAGGACGGCAGATCACCGAGCCGGACGAGGAGTCGAGGGCAGGAGGCCTTCGCGCTGCATGCGCTTGCGGGCCAGTTTGCGGACGCGACGAACAGCTTCGGCCTTTTCGCGGGCGCGCTTCTGGGACGGTTTCTCGTAGTAGTCGCGCATCTTCATTTCGCGGAAAATTCCTTCGCGCTGCATCTTTTTCTTAAGAGCGCGGAGAGCCTGATCAACATTGTTGTCGCGAACCAAAACCTGCACGTGAATCCCGTTCCTTATCTCGAGTTTCGCTTCCCAAGTCGCGGCCCAGGAAACTGCCAAAAACAACTTCGCCGGGCGTGTGCCCAGCGATTGGTCGTTGCGAATATCAGAAGTGCCGGCGGAAGTCCAGACCCTGTCCATGAGCAGGCGCGAAAAATCCAGCTTTGCACGGCGTCGGGCCGCTGGCGGGTCCGCACCGTCAGGCGTCGCAAAAGAAACGTTGTGCCGCCTGGTTTTTTGCGATCTCCTGCACCAGAACAAGCGGCCGCCACGACATGGAGTTTCCCCCGGATGCGCAAATACTCGGCCTTCGCCATCGCCCGTGAAGCCTTGAGAGGCCACAGCGGCTGGGACAAGCACTGGGCCTCGCCCGAGCCCAAGTCTGAATACGACGTCGTCATCATCGGCGCCGGCGGCCATGGCCTCGGCACGGCCTATTACCTCGCCAAGGAACACGGCATCACCAATATCGCCGTGATCGAAAAGGGCTGGCTGGGCGGCGGCAATACCGGCCGCAACACCACCATCATTCGTTCCAACTACCTCTATGACGAAAGTGCGGCGCTTTATAACCACGCGCTGAAGCTCTGGGACAATCTCTCGCAGGACTTCAACTACAATGTCATGTATTCGCCGCGCGGCGTGATGATGCTGGCGCACAACGTCCATGACGTGCAGGTGCTGAAGCGCCATGTCCATTCCAACCGCCTGAACGGCGTCGAGAACGAGTGGCTGACGCCCGAGGAAGCCAAGGAATACTGCCCGCCGCTCAATATTTCCCGCACGGCACGCTACCCGGTCGTGGGTGCCACGCTGCAGCGGAAGGGCGGCACGGCCCGCCATGATGCGGTCGCCTGGGGCTACGCCCGCGGCGCATCCGATCGCGGCGTCCATGTCATCCAGAATTGCGAAGTCACCGGCATTCGCCGCGGCCCGGATGGCGCCGTGCAGGGTGTCGAGACCTCGAGAGGCTATATCGGCGCCAAGAAGGTCGGCGTCGTGGCTGCAGGCCATACGTCGGTGGTGATGGAAATGGCCGGGCTCAAGCTGCCGCTCGTCTCCTACCCGCTGCAGGCCCTGGTCTCCGAGCCGATCAAGCCGATCTTCCCCTGCGTGGTCATGTCCAACACGGTGCATGCCTATATCTCGCAGTCCGACAAGGGCGAACTCGTCATCGGTGCCGGCACCGACCAGTATGCGTCCTATTCGCAGACTGGGGGCCTCCACATCATCAACCACACGCTTGATGCGATCTGCGAGATGTTCCCTGTTTTCACCCGCATGAAGATGATGCGCTCCTGGGGCGGCATCGTCGACGTGACGCCGGACCGTTCGCCGATCCTGTCGAAGACCCCGGTCAAGGGCCTCTATGTGAACTGCGGCTGGGGTACGGGTGGCTTCAAGGCGACGCCGGGCTCGGCTCATGTGTTTGCCCACACCATCGCCCGCGACGAACCGCATCCGATCAACGCGCCGTTCAATCTCGAGCGCTTCCGCAACGGTCGACTGATCGACGAAGCGGCCGCCGCCGCTGTCGCGCACTAACCGATAGGGATCACCATGCTTCTCATCCATTGCCCCTATTGCCAGGAAGACCGGGCGGAACTTGAGTTCCGCAACGGCGACGAGGCGCACATTCTTCGTCCTGAGAACATCACCGAGATCTCGGATGCGGAGTTCGAGAACTATTTCTTCTTGCGCGACAATCCGAAGGGCCTCGTCTTCGAGCGCTGGCGGCATGTTTCGGGCTGCGGCAAGTTCTTCCGCGCGGTCCGTCACACCGTCACCGACAAGTTCGTGATGACATATCGCCAGGATGAGCCGAAGCCTGACCAGGCGACCATCGAAGCCCGCATGGCAGGAGGCGCAAAATGAGCGGAGCCAACCGTATCGCCGGCAAGGGCCGCCTGACGCCCGCCAAGACCGCGCGCATGACCTTCGACGGCACCCAGCTCAATGCGCTGGAGGGCGACTCCGTCGCCTCCGCGCTGCTCGCCAACGGCATCCATCTCGCTGCCCGCTCGTTCAAGTATCACCGCGCCCGCGGCATCCTGACGGCTGGTCCGGAAGAGCCGAACGCGCTGTTCGACATTTCCCGCGACGCCGGTCGCTCGACGCCCAACGTGCGCGGCCCGATGCAGGAAGTCTATGATGGGATCAAGGTCCAGTCGCAGAACCGCTGGCCGTCGCTCGCCTTCGATGTCGGCGCGATCAACAATCTGTTCTCGCCGTTCTTTGCGGCGGGCTTCTACTACAAGACCTTCATGTGGCCGAAAGCTGCCTGGAAGGCGATCTACGAGCCGCGTATCCGTGCTGCCGCCGGTCTCGGCGTCGCGCCGAAGGAAGCCGATCCGGATCACTATGCCAGCCGCTTCGGCCATTGCGACGTGCTGATCGCGGGTGGTGGTGCGGCCGGTATCGCTGCGGCGCTTGCTGCCGCCGAGACAGGGGCATCGGTCATCCTCGCCGACGAGCGCCCGGCGCTGGGTGGCTCGCTGCATTTCGACTCGGGCGTCCAGATCGATGGCCAGGACGGCTTTGCCTGGGCGCAGGCCATGACGGCGAAGCTCGCGGCTATGCCTGGTGTCACCGTGCTGACCCGTACGACGGTGTTCGGCTATTATGCGCAGAACTTCATCGGTCTGGTCGAGCGCGTCACAGATCACGTCGCTAGCCCCGATAAGGCCCTGCCGCGCGAGCGCCTCTGGCAGGTCCGTGCCAAGCGGGTGATCCTCGCCACCGGCGCGATCGAACGCCACATGGTGTTCGACGGCAACGACCGGCCGGGCATCATGCTCGCCTCGGCAGCCCGCACCTATCTCAACCATTATGGTGTCGCCGTCGGCGCCAAGGTCGGTGTCTACACGTCGCATGACTCGGCCTATGAAGCCGCCTTCGACCTCAAGTCTGCCGGCATCCAGATCCCCGTGATCGTCGATACGCGCGACAAACCGGGCGAGGCGGTGCTGAAGAAGGCCCGCGACCTCGGGATCACCGTCCAGGTCGGCTCTTCCGTGCTCAAGACTGGTGGCAAGCTGCGCGTCTCCTCCATGACCGTGGCGCGCCGCGGCATGCGGAGTGGCGAGAAGATCGCGGTCGACGCGCTGATCATGTCCGCGGGCTGGACGCCCTCGGTGCATCTCTTCTCGCAATCGCGCGGCAAGCTTGCCTTCGATGCCGACAATCAGCGCTTCCTGCCCGGCACCTATGCCCAGGATTGCCTCTCGGTCGGGGCCTGCAATGGCACCGGTTCGATCGCGGCCTCGATCGAAGAGGCGCTCGGCGCCGGCCAGTTGCTGGCCCAGGCTGTCGGCGCGACCGGCGCCTCGAATGTGTCGATCACGGCCACGCAGACCTTCGACTGGAGCGGCGGGATGGCGGGTTCCGCCGATGGCGCCGGCCCAGAGAATTCGATGGCCAAGGCTTTCGTCGATTTCCAGCACGATGTCTGCGCCAAGGACATTCGCCTCGCAGTCCGCGAAGGCATGCATTCGATCGAGCATATCAAGCGCTTCACCACCAATGGCATGGCGACGGATCAGGGCAAGACGTCCAATATTCATGGCCTCGCCATCGCTGCCGAGGCGCTCGGCAAGCCGATCCCGGAAGTCGGCCTCACCACCTTCCGTGCTCCCTACACGCCGGTCACCTTCGGCGCGATCGTCAACCATGCCCGCGGTCCGTTGTTCGACCCGGCACGCAAGACGCCAATGCACAAGTGGGAAGAAGACCACGGCGCCGTCTTCGAAGATGTCGGTATCTGGAAGCGCGCCTGGTTCTACCCGAGGGCGGGCGAGGACATGCACCAGGCGGTCAACCGCGAGTGCAAGACGGTCCGTAACGTGGCCGGCCTGTTCGATGCCTCGACGCTGGGCAAGATCGAGGTCGTCGGCCCCGATGCGGCCAAGTTCATGAACATCATGTACACCAACAGCTGGGAAACGCTGAAGCCCGGTCGCTGCCGCTACGGCATCATGCTGCGCGAAGACGGCTACGTCTATGACGACGGTGTCGTCGGCCGCCTTGCCGAGGATCGCTTCCATATCACCACCACGACCGGCGGTGCGCCGCGCGTCATGCAGCATATGGAAGACTATCTCCAGACCGAATTCCCGCATTTCAAGGTGTTCCTGACCTCGACCACCGAACAGTGGGCGGTCATCGCGGTGCAGGGTCCGAAGGCGCGGGAGATCATCGAGCCTCTGCTCGAGGGCATCGATGTGACGAACGAGGCCTTCCCGCATATGAGCGTCGTCGAAGGCAAGATCGCCGGCGTTCCGACCCGCCTGTTCCGCATGACTTTTGCCGGTGAACTCGGCTACGAAGTCAATGTCCCGGCCGACTACGGCCAGGCCGTGTGGGAAGCGATCTGGGCTCGTGCAGAACCGCTCGGCGCCTGCGCCTATGGCACCGAGGCGATGCACGTGCTGCGCGCCGAGAAGGGCTACATCATCGTCGGCCAGGACACCGACGGCACCGTGACGCCTGATGATGCCGGCCTCGGCTGGGCCGTCGGCAAGAAGAAGACCGACTTCGTCGGTATCCGCGGCCTCAGGCGTCCCGATCTCGTGGCCGAAGGCCGCAAGCAACTCGTTGGCCTCAAGACCAAGGATCCGAAGGAAGTGCTGGAGGAAGGCGCGCAGATCGTCGCCGACCCGAACCAGCCGGTGCCGATGAAGATGCTCGGCCACGTCACCTCGTCCTACTGGTCCGAGAATTGCGGCCGGTCGATCGCCATGGCGCTGGTCGCCGGCGGCCGGGCAAAGATGGGTCAGACGCTCTACGTGCCGATGGCCGATCGCGTGATCCCGGTCGAGGTCTGCGACGCCGTGTTCTATGACAAGGAAGGAGGCCGCATCAATGGCTGAGCTCAATAGCATGCGCCGCTCCGCGCTCGATGGTTTCCATGGCGGCTCCTCCGCGGCCCGGCTGACGCCGGCGCCGAACGCGGCCCGCGCCTCGCTCCGCGCCTATCCAGATGCCGTCGCCGCCCTGTCTGCCGCGCTCGGGGTGGAATTGCCGACGAAGCCCAAGACTTCGGCGACGGGCAGCGGCATCACCGCGATGTGGCTCGGCCCGGACGAATGGTTCCTGATTGGACCTGATGGTACCGATTTCGTGGCACTCGCCGGCAAATCCGGCGTGTTCCACTCGGCGGTCGACGTCTCCCACCGCAATATCGGCATCCTGGTCTCCGGCCCGGGCGCACGGGTGACGGTCAACTCCGCCTGCCCGCACGACCTGACGGAAGCATCCTTCCCCGTCGGCGCCTGCACCCGCACGGTGTTCGGCAAGATGGAGATCGTGCTCCATCGCGAAAGCGAGGACACTTATCGGGTCGAAAGCTGGCGCTCTTTCGCCGATTACTGCTTCGGCATGCTGGCGGAAGGTGCGCACGACGCGGTGTATTGAGGCCTTCGGTTTTGAAAATGTCGGACCCAGTGCTACATTGTAGTGAGATGTAGCACTGGGTCTTTTCGTTATGGCCAGCAGCCCATTTTCCGTGAGATTGTCGCCGGAACTGAAACAGCGGCTCGAGGCGGTCGCCGAGCGCGAAGACCGTTCATCATGGTCTATCGCGCGATGGACGATCGCATCGCTGTTCTGAGGATTTGGGACGCGCGCCGCGACCCTGCGAACTTCCAACTCTAGCAAACGAAAACGGTCCCCATTTCACACCGCTCGATTCTAGCACGGGCCAAGAGACCGGGGATGTGAAGAGACCGGCCTTTCGAAGGCCGCCGATCTGCTACCATCCCCGCCAATCGACCCATCGGCCGTGGAAATCTCCGCGGCCGATTTCTTTTTTCTCACCTGACGGCCAAATCTCGAGGGTGAGGGAGGCGCCGTCGGGCTGGTCGTCGGCTTCGAGGGCGACGCGAGCGAGAGGGGCGTCCGGAGTGGCGCGAGCGCCCGCTTCGGCGATAAGGGCTTCGCCCTTTTCGCGGAGCGGGCGGGGCAGGTATTGCCAGGCGATCGTGTGGTAGACGACGTGGACGGCGCCGGGGTGACGGTCGGCGAGACGGTTGGCGAGCCAGTCGACGGCGTCGGCTTGCTCGACCTTCAGGCCTTCCCGGGCCGCGATGTCGAGGGCGGCTGCGGTGCGCTGCAGGCGGTCGGTCTGGTCGGCCCAGATGTAGGAGAGCATGCGGAGGCGATGGGCGGGATCTGATGCGTGGACCGGATTGAGGTCGCAGCCGGAGCGGGCGGCGACGGTGGCGCTGCCCGACGGGGCGGGCTGGCCGCGCCATTCCGGTGCGATCAGGACCGGGGAATTGCTGGCGCCGCATGCGCGGCCGCCGAGGTCGTAGCGGTAGCGATCCCATTGCAGATTGAGGCCGGCACTGGCGCCGACTTCGGAGAGGACGAGTGGCTTGCCTGTCATCTCGCCGATCAGCAGGAAGCCTGGGAGCAGGGCACCCGAGCGGCGGACCTCATTGGTCTGCGGGGATGAGGCCAGGCGGTCGAGGATGAAGGCGGCGTGGTCGGACATCGCCCTTTTCACGGCGGACCAGAGTTTGTCGCCGTCCACCTCGTTCGGCGGATAAGCTGCCTTCAAATTCTTGTCGCGACCTTCGAGGACCAGTGCATGCAGCGAGCCTGCAATGCGGAGAGGCACGGAATCGGCCATCGGCGAAGGATCGCCCGGCCATTGCAGGATGCGGTCGGTCACCGGACCGCCCGGCCCGAGGCGGTCGGCGAACAGGCGGCTGAGACGGGCGGTGAAAGGCGAACCGAGCGCCTCGCAGGCCGCGGCCTGCCGGAGGAAGGCGTTTCGGATCTTTTCCGGCATGGTGGTTTCGGGAACCGGTGAATCAGATGTCATGGGGCGCCTCGCTGCGATGCTTTCGAGGCAGCAGTCTTTGTGGCGGCGGCCACAGCGTCTATGGCACGGCGGATCAGATTTGGTGCCGAAACGATCATGCGCCGTCTGCCTTCGTCAGCTGCCGGCTGCGCAGAAGATAGCGACGGAGCGCGGCTCGACGGTGAGGCCGCTGCCGACGAGCGTTTTCCAGGTCTTGGCGCCACCTGGCAGCGCGAAGCGGCGCTGTTCGTCGGTGCGGTTGAAGGCGACGGCAAGCCGGGCGGGGCCACCTGTTTCACGATCCGTGGTCTTGAGCAGCATGGCGAGCGTGCCGCCCGACGGGTCTTCCCAGTCGGGGATTTCCATCGGCTCGCCGCGCACGCTGAACCACTCGACCTCGTCGCTGCCGATGCCGAAGAAATGTGTTTCGGAGAAAACCGTGAAGCGGCTGCGCATCGCCGAAAGCGCGGCGGCATGGGAGATCAGTTCGGCGTCGGCATGCGGCCAGTCGAGCCAGGTCAGTTCGTTGTCCTGCGCATAGGCGTTGTTGTTGCCCTTCTGGGTGCGGCCGAGTTCGTCGCCTGCGGTGAGCATGATCGTGCCGCGGGTGGCGAACAGTGTTGCGAGCAGGGCCTTCACGTCGGCAATGCGGCGGTTCTGGGTGACGATATCGGTCGTGTCGCCTTCGACGCCATTGTTCCAGGAATAGTTTTCGTTGTGGCCGTCGCGATTGTACTCGCCGTTGAGATCGTTGTGTTTCTCCTCGAAGGAGACGAGATCGCGCAGTGTGAAGCCATCATGGGCGCAAATGAAATTGACCGTCCGGGTGCGGCCCGCGCCGTTGCGCTCAAATATGTTGGACGAGCCAGCGAGCACGGTGGCGATGTCACCGAGCTTGCGGCCATCGCCGCGCCAGAACATCCGCAGCGTGTCGCGCGCCCAGTCGTTCCATTCGAGGAAGGGCTCGGGGAAATTGCCGAGCTGGTATCCGCCGGGACCGATGTCCCAGGGTTCGGCGATCAGGACGCGATCGGCGAGAATGGGATCGGCCAGCATTTCGCCAAGGGTTGCCGCGTCGGAGCGGAAACCCGACATGTCGCGGAACATGATCGGCGCAAGATCGAAGCGGAAGCCATCGATGCCGGCATGGGTGACGAAATGGCGGAGCGTGTCGAGCACGAGGTCGCGCACGACGGGCTGATCGCAGGCAATCGTGTTGCCGGTGCCGGTGTCGTTGACGAGCAGGCCGGGATGGCCCTCCGGCGAGCGGTAATAGGCGAGGCTGTCGAGGCCGCGCATCGAGACGGTCGGACCGAGCTGGTCGCTTTCGCCGGTATGGTTGAAGACGAGATCGAGGATCACGCCGATATTCTCGGCATGGAGTGCCGCAACGGTGTCCCGGAGTTCCTCGATGCCGCCGGGGCAGAGGCGCGGCTCGAGCGCCATCAACGCGACCGGATTGTAGCCCCAGCTGTTGCGAAGGCCGAGGGCCCCAAGATGGCGCTCATCGATCCAGGCGGTGATCGGCATCAGCTCGATCGCCGATACGCCGATCCGCTTGAGATGGGCGACAATGGCGGGATGGGCGAGCGCCTTGATCGTACCACGCTCGTTCTCCGGAATGTCGGGATGCAGCATGGTATAGGCGCGGACATTCACCTCGTAGATCAGGCCGCCCTGGCTGAAACGTGGTGGCTGGGGGGCGACGGGCTCGGGCGCCGTTATGATCGAACGGGGAACGATAGCCTCTGTGTCGGTGCCGTAGACCGAAAGATCAGGCGAGAAGGTGAACGGGCGATCGAGAATCACGGCATAGGGGTCGACGAGCAGCTTCGACGGATCGAACCACAGGCCGTGTTCCGGCGCATAGACGCCATGGGCGCGGTAGCCGTAATGCATGCCGGCATGGGCGCCGCGGACGGTGAGGCGCCAGATGTCGTCTTCATGCCGCTCCATCGGCAGCCGGCCGATCTCATGGCCGCCGCGATCGGCGAAGAGGCAGAGCTCGATCTTGCTGGCATTGCGGGAGAAGACGGAGAATTCGACACCTTGCGGCGTGAGAACGATGCCGGGTTTGGCCATGGAACGGTCACTCTCGGACGGGTCAGCTTGATTGGGACGATTCTTAATGAATTCGTCGGGGGATGAAAGCGAATAGTTGGTGACGGAGTTGGTTTGCTTTCTTTTCGCCAAACCGGTCGTCCGTCATTCTTCCAAGACACACCTCCTCGTTCACGCGGGCGGTTCCGCCCCGTGGTTTGACCATGCACGTCTCCCGATTCCCCCGCTTTCGCAAAGGATGTCGGCCGGGGCACGAAACCGTGCCACGTTAGGTATGACTGCCTCGCGGCAGCCGATAAGGCCCGCTTCCGTGCCCCGTTCGGTGGTTTTTCCCGCGCAACTCCGGTCCCTCTGCGTCACCGAATGCCCCGGGGTGGCGGAAGCCGAGGTAGCCTTGGCCTCCACGCCCACGATGTTCTTCCGTCCTCCATCGCTGGCAGTCCGGAAGTGCCGGTCCGTCACCCCCGGCTGGCATTCGAATGCCTCCTATGCCTCACAGGCACGCCAGGCCCTTTTTCAGGCCTGAGGAGAACCATTTTCTGCGACAGGCCCTGGCATGGAGCTTTGCGTCGTCTCTCCACACCAGCAACACCGGCCCCGCCTCGACGCATCGCCATGCGTTGTAGCCGATGCGGGACGGAGTGATTCTCGCATGGCTTCGAACCCCGTGGAAAATCGAGGTTAGTGGATTGTTTTTGCTGGTGAATGCGCGGAAATTTTGGGAGAATTTATCACCCCTCATCAAGCGCGTCCAGAACTCGACTTCGTCTCGTTCGGACTTGCTATCCTCTCCCACAAGGGGAGAGGTAGACTCGCGGCAACGCCTCGCCAAAAGCGAGGTCGAGAGCGTCGCGCCCCAGGCTCCCCTGCGTTCCGTCATATGCAAAAAGGCCCGGCGAACCGGGCCTTTCGATGATCGGCAACGATCAGAATTCTTCCCAGTTCGCGCTGCTGCTACCGCCACCGGCGACCTTCCTGGGCAGGGCCTTTTCGATGCGGTTGGTGAGCTTGTGGACCGGCGATGGCGCCTGAGCGGCGGACGGCTCGTGCCGGCCTGGGGATGCGGAGCGGGTGCCGCCGATCTCGAAGGTGCCGAGCAGGGTGAACAGGGCTTCGGCCTCCTTGGCCAGGCTGTGGCTGGCAGCCGTGGATTCCTCGACCATGGCGGCATTCTGCTGGGTGCCCTGATCCATGATTGCGACGGCGCTGTTGACTTCCTTCAGGCCGGTCGCCTGTTCGCGCGAGGACTGGACGATGGCCTGGATGTTGGTGTCGATGGTCTGCACCTGGCCGACGATTTTCTGCAGCGCCTCGCCCGTCTGACCGACAAGGACGACGCCGTTCTTGACCTGATCGCCCGATGTGTTGATGAGCGCCTTGATCTCCTTGGCGGCCTTGGCGGAGCGCTGGGCAAGTTCGCGGACCTCCTGGGCGACGACGGCAAAACCCTTGCCGGCTTCGCCGGCGCGCGCGGCCTCGACGCCGGCATTGAGCGCGAGCAGGTTGGTCTGGAAGGCGATCTCGTCGATCACCCCGATGATGCTGGAGATTTCGGTCGACGACTTCTCGATCTCGCCCATGGCGACGATCGTCTTTTGCACCACTTCGCCCGATGCAATAGCGTTCTGGCGGGTTTCGGCGACCAGCTTGCCAGATTCTTCGGCCTTGGCCGAGGAATTGGCAACCGTCGTCGTGATCTCTTCGAGGGCAGCGGCCGTCTGCTCGACGGAGGCTGCCTGCTGTTCGGTTCGCTTGGAAAGATCGTCGGCGGCCGAACGGACCTGGTTAGAACCAGCGGCAATGGCCTGAGCATTCTCGCCGACGGTGCGCATGGCCGACTGGAGCTTGTCGACAGCGTTGTTATAGTCCGACCGAAGCTGTTCGAGCGCCGGCGTGAAGGCGTGGGACAGTGTCTGTGTCAGGTTGCCGGCGGAGAGTTTCTGCAGGCCGGTGGCGAGCTCGGTTACGTTGTTGACGCGGTCGGTCACGTCGGTCGCGAACTTCACCACCTTGAAGATGCGGCCATTGGGATCGAAGATCGGATTGTAAGACGCCTGGATGTAGACGACCTTTCCACTTTTGCCGATGCGCTTGAATTCCGAGGCGGCGAATTCGCCGCTTCGGAGCTTGGCCCAGAAGTCCTGATACTCGCTGCTGCGCGTGTAATCGGGATCGCAGAACATGGAATGATGCTTGCCAACGATTTCCGCGAGCTCATAGCCGAGCGTCGACAGGAAGTTCCTGTTGGCGGTGAGAATTTCGCCCGCCGGCGTGAACTCGATGATCGCCTGAGCGCGCGAGAGGGCCTCGAGCTTACCGGCATCTTCGGCGGCGCGGAGTTTTGTGGCGGTGACATCGGTCGCGAATTTGACCACCTTGTATGGCTTGCCGCCCCTGAAAATGGGGTTGTAGGACGCCTCGATCCAGACTTCGCGGCCGCCCTTGGCGATTCGCTTATACTGGCGCTGGTCGAACTTGCCTGCAGCGAGGTTTCGCCAGAATTCGGCATAGGCCGGCGATGCGGCCTCGGTTGGGTCCACGAACATCCTGTGATGCTGACCAACGATCTCCTTCCGCTCATAGCCGAGGGCGGCACAGAAGTTATCATTCGCCTTCAAGACTTTTCCGTCGAGCGAGAATTCGATGATGGCCTGAGATTTGTCCATCGCCGCAAGGATCGCATCGCTGTCGCGGGACAGGAAAGATGGCATAGTCATTGATATTGTTCCTTTGTAACCGTGGTCTTCAAACCTCCTGTCGATCTTGGTCTCCGACGAGCACCGTTGCCGACTGGCAAGAGGCATTCACTTCCTGCAGTCGTGCGACACACACTTGGTACAATCAGAGATGGACAGCTTCTCCGGACTCTTCCGGAGAGAGCGATAGTTCTCGTCTTGCAGCCGCGCATAAGCATGCGGCCTTTGCACAATACATAATGGCTTAATACAGATGTATGCTTTGAGGCCGCACACTATCTACATTAGGCGTCTTACGCATTCCGGATGATAAGTTTATTCGCCTATTATTGAGGATTAGTTAAGTATAATATACTTGATATTTTGCAGGATTATCTGGGAGATCCTGCAATTCAGAATTGCTGATGAACTGTTCAATCACAATTCTGATGCGGTTAAGGACGTGTTGCCACACGGCCGTCATCGGCCGCGAGTCGTGGCTACGATTCAATCACAGTCATGATCGGGTTGGACGTTGGAGCGGTGGTTGGCGCTCAAGCCACGTAGATTGCCGGACGGCCTTCCTTGCGCGCCTCGATGACGGCGTCGTGGGCCCGTTGCAGCAGGTCGTCGGCCGACAGGCCGGGGCCGGCAGCGCCGGCAATGCCCATATTGACCGAGAGCAGCCCGGCCAATGGATCGCCTTTCGGCGACAGTTTTGTTTCGATGGCGCCGTGGAGGCGAAGCGCGATATTCACGGCCTTGTCGGGCAGGATATCCTCGAAGATCAGCGCGAAATGCTGCGGGCCGATGCGGGCGATGAAATCGCTGCGCTTGACGGTGCGCCGAAGGATCGTTGCCAGGCGCCTGACGACGCGGTTGGCGACGGCTCCGCCGACTTCATTGGCGAGGAGTTGCAGGGCGCCGACCTCGATCAGGACCAGCGACAGGGTATGAGCGGGTTCGAGACGCCTGAGTGATTCCGACAGGCGAGTGGAGAACGCCCTCCCGTTGGGCAGGTTCGTCCGAGCATCGACCGAGGCCACGACCTCGCCGCCGGAGGCCTGCTTGTGCAGCCCGACGAGTGTTGCGCGGCTCTGCTGAAGATCGTCGAAGGCTGTGCGGGCTGAGCGGGCCAGCGCCAGCAATTGGTTATGAAGGGCCGTATTTTCCGGCGTGTTCATCTTAGTGGCGATGTGGTGCAGGGTCTCAAGATCCTGAAGGCGACCCGTGATCAACCGGTCAAGTGCGCGCACGACGACGGCGGTGTCAAAGACGACTTCACCGCCTGTATCTTGCGGTGTCTCAATAGAGGGAAATGCGGGCTTCGACAGTCGGCGCGCGGGTCTCGGCATGGTCGATCCTGCTCGTTGGTCAGTCGATCAATATAATGATAGCTCTAACAATTCATAAATCCATGCGCCATCTTCAGATCAATTGTCCGCTTAACTTTGATTTGCCGATTTAGACCGAACCTGGCGGCGGTGCCGTGTAGCGTTTGCGCACGACCGTGACCGTGCAGGGAGCGTGGGCGGCAACTTCACCCGCGACGCTGCCGATCAGCGAGCGGATGGCCGAGGATTGGCGCGCGCCCATGACGATATGATCGACCTTGTTGGCGCGGGCGAATTCGAGGATCGCATCGGCAGGGTCGACGGCCTCGACGACATGGTAGGTGATGGCGCCTTCGGCACCGCCGATCGGCTGCGCCCAGCCCTTGAGCTGGACGAGGCGGGCGACATGCTTGTTGTGGCCTTGCTCATCGAGCGAGGTGTCGAGATTGATGCGGTTGATCCTCTGGATATTGAGGCAGGCAATGCGGGCCTGTGCCGATGTCTCGACGATACGCTGGGTGGTGAGGCGAAGGGCTGTCGCGAGCTCCGGTGTGATCTGGTCGAGGTCGATCGCGACGAGGACGATCGGCGCTTCGGCATATTGGCCGGAAACGACGGCAGGCTTGTGGACGCCGAGCGGTTCGGGATTGAAGCGGCGACGGATGACCTCGGTCCAGGGATCACGCTTGAGACGCTCCGAACGGGCGGTGAGTTTGACCTGGGAGAGATCGCGGAGGTCGTTGGCGATTTGCGCCGCGGTCTGGTAGCGCCAGTCGGGCTTGACCTCCAGGCAGCGAAGGATGACCTCCTGCAGCGCCGGAGACATGTCGGGGCGCAGCGCGCGGGGCGGCCAGGGATCACGCCACAGGCGCTTGCGCAAGCCGCTCAGCCGCTGCGGATCGCCAAAGGGGCGGGTGCCGGTGGCGAAGAAATACATCAGCACGCCGAGCGCGAAGAGATCGCTGCGGAAATCGGTGCGGCGGCCGATGACCTGTTCGGGCGCCATATAGGGGGCCGTGCCATAGGGCAGGCGGAATTCCTCGGCCATCAGGTCCGGCAGGTGGATGTGGCAGGCGAGGCCATAATCGATCAGCACTGCCTCGCCCGTCGGCCGGAACATGATGTTGGAGGGTTTCAGGTCGAGATGGACGACGCTCTGGCGGTGGATCGCGTCGAGCGCATCGGCGATCTTGCTGCCGAGCGTGGCGACGTCCGCGTCGGTGCGCGGCAGGGTGTCGAGCCAGGGATAGAGCGAGGCGCCATCGATGCGTTCCATGACGATATAGGGCTGGGTGGCGAAATCGCCATTGGCGACGAAGCGCGGCACATGCGGACCGGAGAGCTTCGGCAGGATCATCTGCTCCATCTCGAAGGAAACGATCGCGGCGGGGTCGTCGCCCTCACCGATAAGCGGCACTTTCATGAGGAGCGGAAAATCGATGGGGGCCCTGGTAACGCTCCAGAGGCGGGCCATGCCGCCATTGTGCATGAGGTCGCCGATGACGAAGCCGTCGATCACATTCCCCGTCTTGAGCGACGATCTGGCCATTCAGTGTCCTCGGTAAAGGCGCGTGGCGAGCGCTTCGGGCAGGCCGGCGGCGACCACCTTCCGCGCGGCCGTATCGACATCGTAGGCGATGCGGCAGAAGCGGATTTCGCGGCTTTCGGTGTCGTAAAGTCCATAGGCTGCAGCTGGATTGCCATCGCGCGGCTGGCCGACGGCGCCCATCACGGCGAGCCATTGGCGCTGGGCAACGAGGGGTATCGTATCCGATCCATTCGGTGTGAAGGAGGTGACGCGGGCCAACGTCGAAAGACAATGGAGCGCCGGACGGTGGGTGTGACCGCAGAAGCTGACCCGGGCATCGCACGCGGAGAGATGGCGCTTGGCATCATCGGTGTCGAGCACATAGCGCCAGTCGGAAGGTGCGCTGGCTTCGGCATGGACATAGAGCCGGTCTTCGTCGTCGACGCGCATCGGAAGCGCGCCCAGGAAGGCGCGGGCGTCAGCGTCGAGGCGGTTGCGGGTCCATTCGATGGCGATACGGGCATTTGACGTCATCGACTGCGTCGACTTGGCTGCGGCGTCGTCATGGTTGCCCCGAACCGCGATCGCGCCGTCCTCGATCAGGCGGCGGGCCTTGTCGAGGCACCATTCGGGATCGGCGCCGTAGCCGACGATGTCGCCGAGCAGGACGAGACGGTCGGCGCCATGGCCGGCCACGGCATCGAGGCAGGTCTCGAAGGCCTCGCGGTTGGCATGGATGTCGGAAAGGATGGCGATCAGCACGGTTCGGGGGTTCCTCCTTGACCTACTCTAGCAATCCCGGGCGGTGAGCGCCATTCGCCGGAGGTATGAGGTCGAGCGGGCTTCGAGAGCCCATGGCGCGTGCCTGTTTTCAGGCAGATTCAATCATGCGCGGCTTGGTTTATTAACGCCCGGTATACAACCTAGGGCGAAATTTAGCGGCTCTTCGAGATTTGTTAACCAAGACGCGCGTAATGATGGGAGGAACCGTCAGGAAGACGGAAAATTTTCAATTTGGTGCATGAATTTCCGGTGACGGTGCAGAAATCTGCAGTCCATCGCTCTGATTCATGCTGAGAGGTGTCTGCAAATGACGAGTATCATCACCAATGCCGCCGCAATGGCGGCTCTCGACACCCTCCGTTCGATCAATTCGAACATGGAGGAAACACAGAGCCACGTGTCTTCGGGCTACCGCGTCGAAACGGCCTCTGACAACGCCGCTTACTGGTCGATAGCGACCACCATGCGTTCGGACAACAAGGCGCTCTCGACCGTTCAGGATGCACTGGCTTTCGGTGCCGCCAAGACGGACACCGCCTATACCGGCCTGAATTCGGCGATCGACGTCGTCACCGAAATCAAGGCCAAGCTGGTTGCCGCCCGCGAACCGGGTGTCGACAAGCTCAAAATCAATTCGGAGCTGACCGAACTCAAGAGCCAGCTGGTCTCGATCTCCGAGTCGGCTTCGTTCTCCGGCCAGAACTGGCTCTACAATGACGACTCGACGGCCAATGGCAACGTCGAAATGGTCGGTTCTTTCAACCGTGCCTCCGACAACACGGTGTCGGTCGGCCTGCTGACTTTCGACACGTCGAGTTCGACGCTCGTCGACACCAATAACGCGGCCAACGGCAAGCTGACCCAGGACGTAGCCGTCACAGTTCCCGTCGGCACCGGCACGACCACCGCCACCTACTTCCTGGTGGATGCAAGCTCAACCACCAGCGCTTCCGGCACGGAAATCGCGCTCTCTGCGGCGACGACCAACACCGACGTCGATGGCATGATCTCGGCCATCGAATCCATGCTGAGCACCCTGACCGACACTGCGGCGACGCTCGGCTCGACCAATATGCGCCTCGATTTGCAGAACGATTTCGTTGCCGACCTCATGGACGTGATCGACAAGGGCGTTGGCCGCCTCGTCGATGCCGACATGAACGAGGAGTCGACCAAGCTCAAGGCTCTGCAGACACAGCAGCAGCTCGGCATCCAATCGCTGTCGATCGCAAACTCGAATTCCGAAAACGTCCTCCAGCTCTTCCGCTAAGCGACGTTCAGGGCTCAGGCCGGGGGCGGCTGGTACCTCCGGCCGTCCTGTGATGCTACACGACGTGTCGTGACCTTTGCGCGCGTCGGATAGTTCTCGCATGGGCCGAGAAATTCGGACGAGCCTGCGTGAGCGATATCGGCCGTCCATCGCTTCGGCCGGAAAGAAAGGGCCGAAAACCGCAGTCAGGTGATCACGCTTGGCTCGTTGCGTCCCGTCCGGCTCTTGATCCCCGCGATCTCATCCGCCACCGCGATCAGATCGGCCAATGCTTCCTGCGTCTCCATGTCATGGCGTGAGGCGTCGGGCTCGTAGCGCTCGATATAAACGCGCAGCGTGGCGCCCGACGTGCCGGTGCCGGAGAGGCGGAAGACGACACGGGAGCCGCCTTCGAAGAGAATGCGGATGCCCTGGTTCTTCGAGATCGAGCCGTCGACCGGGTCGTGATAGGCGAAGTCGTCGGCCTCGCGGACCTTCAGCGCACCGAAGCTCTTGCCGGGGAGGGTGGCGAGCTGGGCGCGGAGGTTGTCGACCAAGCCATTGGCGGCGTCGGTCGCGACCTCCTCATAGTCGTGGCGGGAATAGTAATTGCGGCCGAAGGCGGCCCAGTGCTTGGTGACGATGTCCTTCACGCTCTCGTTGCGGACGGCGAGGATGTTGAGCCAGAGCAGGACCGCCCACAGGCCGTCCTTCTCGCGGACGTGGTTGGAGCCGGTGCCGGCGCTTTCCTCGCCGCAGATCGTCGCCATGCCCTCGTCGAGCAGGTTGCCGAAGAACTTCCAGCCGGTCGGCGTTTCGTAGATGCCGATGCCGAGCTTTTCGGCGACGCGGTCTGCGGCGCCGGAGGTCGGCATGGATCGGGCGATGCCGGCGAGGCCACTGGCATAGCCCGGCGCGAGATGGGCATTGGCGGCGAGCATGGCGACACTGTCGGACGGCGTGACGAAGATGCCCTTGCCGATGATCAGGTTGCGGTCGCCGTCTCCGTCGGAGGCGGCGCCGAAATCGGGGGCGCCATCGCCTGACATCATCAGATCGTACAGGTCCTTGGCATGGACGAGGTTCGGGTCCGGATGGTGGCCGCCGAAATCGGGCAGCGGGATGAAATTGAGGACCGAACCCTTGGGCGCGCCGAGGCGGTTTTCGAGAATCTCCTTGGCATAGGGGCCGGTCACTGCGCTCATCGCGTCGAAGACGACGCGGAAGCCGCCCTGGATCTTGGCGCGGATCGCCGGGAAATCGAAGAGCGTTTCCATCAAAGCCGCATAGTCCTCGACGGGGTCGATGACATTGACCTCCATGTTTTCGACCTGCTTGAGGCCGGGCACGTCGAGATCGATATCGGCCGCGTCCGAGATCAGGTATTTGTCGATGACCTTGGAGCGGGCGAAGATTGCGTCGGTGATCTTCTCCGGTGCTGGACCGCCGTTCGAGGCATTGTACTTGATGCCGAAATCCTCGGTCGGGCCGCCGGGATTGTGCGACGCCGACAGCACGATGCCGCCGAAAGCCTTGTATTTACGGATGATGTTGGAAGCGGCCGGCGTCGACAGGATGCCGCCGCGGCCGACCATGACCTTGCCGAAACCGTTTGCCGCCGCCATCTTGATCGCGATCTGGATGACCTCGCGATTGTAGTAGCGGCCGTCGCCGCCGATCACCAGGGTCTGGCCGACGAAGCCTTCGAGGGAATCGAAGATCGACTGGATGAAGTTCTCTGCATAGTTCTTCTGCTGGAAATGCGGGACTTTCTTACGCAGGCCCGATGTGCCCGGCTTCTGGTCGGAATAGGGGGTGGTCGGGACGGTGTTGATCATGGCACGGCTACCCTGTTGATGAGTGTCTTGTAGAGCGACGCATACTGACTGGCGCTGGATTGCCAGGAGACGTCGGACTTCATTGCCGCCTTCTGCAGCGATTGCCAAGTGGGCTTGTCCTCAAAAAGGCGGAAGGCGCGACGCAACGCCTGGCCGAAGCCGTGCTTGTCAATCGGCGAAAACTGGATACCGGTCGCGACCTTGGCAGCGAGCGCTGCGCCGTTGGCATCGATGATGGTATCCGACAGGCCACCGGTGCGGCCGACGATCGGGACACAGCCATAGCGCAGGCCATAGAGCTGGGTCAGACCGCAGGGCTCGAAGCGCGAGGGGATGAGGATGGCATCGGCGCCTGCCTGCATGAGATGCGAGAGCGGTTCGTCGTAACCGAACGCCACGGCAACGCGGCCGGGATGCTTCGCCGTCGCTGCCCGCATGCCTTCCTCCAATACGGGATCGCCGGAGCCGAGCACGACGAGTTTGCCGCCGTGGGCGACGATCTCGTCTGCGGCCTCGATGACCAGATCGATGCCTTTCTGCCAGGTCAGCCGCGAAACGACGCAGAAGATCGGGCCGTCCGTGGCGGCGAGGCCAAAACGCTTCTCCAGTGCCGCCCGGTTCTCGGCGCGGCGGCCGAGGTTGACGCCGTTATAGTTGGCGGCGATATGCTTGTCCTTCTCCGGGTTCCAGACGTCGTCGTCGATGCCGTTGACGATGCCGATGAGATCATGGACGCGCTCGCCGATCAGGCCTTCGAGACCCATGCCGAACTGGGGCTCGAGAATTTCCTCGGCATAGGTCGGGCTGACGGTCGTGATCGCCCATGCGGTGCGGAGCCCGCCCTTGAGAAAGCCGACATCACCGTAATATTCGGCGCCATCGACGGTGTAGGCCGCGAGCGGCAGGTCGAGCGCGGGAAAAATCTGCGCCGAGAACTGGCCCTGGAAGGCGATGTTGTGGATGGTCAGCACCGAGGGCGTATGCGGGCCGACCTCGGAATATTTGAGATAGAGCGGCACAAGGCCAGCCTGCCAGTCGTGGCCGTGGACGATGTCAGGCGCCCAGCCGGGGTCTATGCCATTGGCGATGTCGACCGCGGCGCGCGACAGCGCCGCAAAGCGCTGCCAGTTGTCGATATAGTCCTTGCCTTCCGTGTCGACATAGGGGCCGCCTTCGCGATCATAGAGCTCGGGGCTGTCGAGGATATAGAGCTCGAGGCCGGCATGTTCGGCATAGAGCAGCCGGGCCGGCTTGCCGAGCAGATCTGGAAAATCGGCAATCGCCTTGGTCTTTCCGACCTTCTTGAGCACGACCGGATAGCCCGGCATGATCGTGCGCATGGAGATCCCGAGCGGGGCGAGCGCGAGCGGCAGTGCGCCGGCCACGTCGGCCAGGCCGCCGGTCTTGATCAACGGAAAGACTTCCGACGCGACGGAAAGGATCTTCATGGCACGATGCTCCGCTCACATGCCCAGTTTGTCGATCATCGTCTGGGTGATCAGGCAAATCCCGCTTTCGGTGCGGCGGAAGCGCTTAGCGTCGAGTTCCGGATCCTCGCCGACGACGAGCCCTTCCGGAATGATGACGCCGCGATCGACGACGACATTCTTGAGCCGCGCGCGACGGTGGACCGTCACCTCCGGCAGAACGACGGCATGATCGAGATGCGAGTAGGAATTGACCCGGCAGCCGGTGAACAGCAGCGTCCGGTTGAGCGCGGCGCCAGAGACAATGCAATTGCCCGAGACCAGCGAGGACACGGCCGAGCCGCGGCGACCGGGCTCGTCATGAACGAACTTGGCTGGCGGGGTCAGTTCCGAATAGGTCCAGATCGGCCATTCGCTGTCGTAGAGGTCGAGCTCCGGGACGATGTCGGTCAGGTCGATATTGGCCTGCCAATAGGCGTCGACGGTTCCGACGTCGCGCCAATAGGCCTGGGTTTCCATCTCGGCGCGAACGCAGCTCTCGTTGAAGCGGTGAGCGACGGCCTTGCCATTCTTGACGATGTGCGGAATCAGGTCCTTGCCGAAATCCTTGGACGAGTTCGGATCGGCCGCATCGGCTTTCAGCAGGTCGAGCAGGAACTTGGTGTGGAAGACATAGATACCCATGGAGGCAAGCGCCATGGATTCGTTGCCGGGGATGCCGGGCGGATCGGCAGGCTTCTCTACGAAATCGATGATGGTGTCGGTCTTGTCGACATGCATGACGCCGAAGCCGACGGCCTCCATGCGCGGCACTTCCAGGCAGCCGATAGTGACATCGGCGCCGGAATTGACGTGCTGGCGCAGCATCAGTTCGTAGTCCATCTTGTAGATGTGGTCGCCGGCTAGGATGACCATGTATTGCGGGTTATAGGGCTCGATGATGTCGATGTTCTGATAGACAGCGTCGGCGGTGCCTTCATACCATTGGGTTTCGGAGACGCGCTGGGAGGCGGGCAGGATATCGAAGCTCTCGTTGCGCTCGGGGCGGAAGAAGTCCCAGCCGCGCTGGAGGTGGCGGATCAGGGAGTGCGCCTTGTATTGCGTGGCGACGCCGATGCGGCGGATACCGGAATTGAGCGCGTTGGACAGAGCGAAATCGATGATGCGTGTCTTGCCGCCAAAATAGACCGCAGGCTTGGCGCGCCGGTCGGTCAGTTCCTTGAGCCGGCTGCCGCGGCCCCCGGCGAGAACATAGGCCATGGCGTCACGGGCCAGTGGCTGGATTCTCTTTTCTGTCATGTCTAGTCCTCCCAGTGATACCGGTTACAAGTTAGTCCGCCAACTCGAGCCAGATGGTTGCCAGTGGCGGAAGTTGCACGACGGCCGAGATCCGGCCGCTTGCTTCCCGATGCGCGCTTACCTCCCCGGCGTTCCCCTTGCCGGATCCTCCATAGTGGCTCGCATCGGTATTCATGATTTCGCGCCAACGGCCCTCCGATGGCATCGGCACGGAATAGTGTTCGCGCGGGACAGGCGTGAAATTGCAGATGACGGCGACCGGCCTCTCGCCCGGCGCCTTGCGCAGCCAGGCATAGACCGAATTCTGGTGGTCATCGGCGATCAGCCATTCGAAGCCCTCGCCCTCGCAGTCGCGCGCGTGCAGTGCGGGCTTGTCGCGATAGAGATGGTTGAGGTCCCGCACAAGCGACTTCATGCCGGCGTGATTGGGAAAGTCGAGCAGGTGCCAGTCGAGCGAGCGCGCCTCCGACCATTCGGCCCATTGGGCGAATTCCTGGCCCATGAACAGCAGCTTCTTGCCGGGGTAGCCCCACATGAAGGCATAGTAGGCCCGGAGATTGGCAAACTTCTGCCAGTCGTCACCGGCCATCTTGGCGATCAGCGAGCCCTTGCCGTGGACCACCTCGTCATGGCTCAGCGGCAGGACGAAATTTTCCGAGAAGGCGTAGAGCAGGCCGAAGGTCAGGTCGTTGTGATGGTGCTTGCGGTGGATCGGCTCGCGCGCGAAATACTGCAGCGTATCGTGCATGAAGCCCATGTTCCACTTGAAGCCGAAGCCCAGGCCGCCGTCGTGGACGGGTGCCGAGACCTTGGGCCAGGAGGTGGATTCCTCGGCGATGGTCATGATGCCGGGATGCGAACCATAGAGATGGCGGTTCATGTCCTGCAGGAACTCGATCGCCTCGAGATTCTCGCGGCCACCATATTTGTTGGGGATCCACTCGCCTTCCTTGCGGGAATAGTCGAGGTAGAGCATCGAGGCGACGGCGTCGACCCTGATGCCGTCGCAGTGGAATTTCTCCGCCCAGTAGAGGGCCGAATTGATGATGAAGCTTTTGACCTCGCTGCGGCCGAAATTGTAGATCGCGGTGTTCCAGTCGGGATGGAAGCCCTGGCGCGGATCCGCGTGTTCGTAGAGCGAGGTGCCGTCGAAACGGCGGAGACCATGCTCGTCGGTCGGGAAATGCGCGGGCACCCAGTCGAGCAGGATCGAGATACCGGCCTTGTGGGCGCCGTTGACGAAGCGGGAAAAGGCTTCCGGTTCGCCAAATCGGGCAGTCGGCGCAAAGAGGCCCGTGGTCTGGTAGCCCCAGGACGGGTCGTAGGGATGCTCGGTGATCGGCATGAATTCGATATGGGTGAAGCCCATCTCGACGGCATAGGGGATCAGCCGGTCGCCCATTTCATCCCACGAGAGCATCTCATTGCCCTCTCCGCGCATCCAGGATCCGGGGTGAACCTCGTAGATCGAGATCGGCACGCGGCGGGCATCGACATTGCACCACCAGTCGCGGTGGGCCTTGTCGTCCCAGACCTGATCGATCTCCGGCGTCGTCATCGAGGCCGTCTTGGGCCTCAGTTCGGAGCGCCGGGCGAAGGGGTCGGCCTTCAACGGCTGCAGCGTGCCGTCGCGGGACAGGATCTCGTATTTGTAGGGCTCGCCGCCATGGATGCCGGGCAGGAAGATTTCCCAGACGCCAGTGTCGGACCGGAGCCGCATCACATGGCGGCGGCCGTCCCAGTTGTTGAAACCGCCGACAATGGAAACGCGGGCGGCATTCGGGGCCCAGACGGCGAAGTGGAAGCCGTCAGCGCCCTCGTGATGGAGGGGATGGGCGCCCATCCTGTCGAACATGCGAAGATGCGAACCTTCGCGAAGATAGTAATCGTCCATCGGACCGAGGACCGGGCCGAAGGAATAGGGATCGACGATTTCCCATTCACCGCCCGCATTGCGCGCCTTGTACTTGAGCGGCTGGCGCTTCTTGACGGAGACCTCGCCCTCGAAGAAGCCGGCATCATGGCGACGCGGCAGCGAGCCGACGTCCTCGCCCGAAAGCGTATAAGCGGTCACCTGCTCGGCATCGGGAATGAAGGTGCGGGCGACGAACTGCTTGCCGAATTCGTGCATGCCGAGCACGGCAAAGGGATTGGCGTGGACGCCGGCGACAACAGCCGCGATCTCCTCGTTGAAGATGCGGAAGTCGGGTGCCTCCTTCGACTTCTTGTCGCGCTTGGCTTCGGCCTCGCCGGTCTTCGCCGACTTCTCAGCCTCGGAGGCTTTTGCCTCGTCCTTCTTCTTTGCCGGCTTGTCCATCGCGTCCCCTCCCGTCAGGCTTTTATTTGAGCTTCGATATCTGAGGTGCTCGGCCTAAACGTCCCAGTGCTCCCCCAGGTTCAGCCTGCCTTCCAGATTTCGGATGCATATTGCCGGATCGTGCGATCCGAAGAGAACCAGCCCATGCGAGCGGTGTTGCGAACCGCCTTCGCATTCCAGCTCGCTTCGTCGGTCCAGATCTGGTCGATTTCTCGCTGGGCAATCGCATAGGCATCGAAATCGCCGGCCACCATGAACCAGTCATGCGAATAAAGGCCGTCGACAAGGCTCTGGAAGCGATGCGGATCATCCGGCGAGAAGACGCCCGTGCCGATCGCATGCAGCGCCTGCTGCAATTCCCGCGAACTCTCGATGATCGCGCGTGGATTGTGGCCCTCGGCGCGGGCCTTGGCAACTTCCTCGGTGGTCATGCCGAAGATCTTGATATTCTCGGCGCCGACATTTTCCAGCATCTCGACATTGGCGCCGTCGAGCGTGCCGATGGTCAGCGCACCGTTGAGCGCGAACTTCATGTTGCCGGTGCCGGATGCTTCCATGCCGGCGGTCGAGATCTGCTCGGAGAGGTCGGCGGCCGGCACCAGCATCTCGGCAAGCGAGACGTTGTAGTTGGGCACGAAGACGACCTTGAGCAGGCCGCGGACGGACGGGTCCGAATTGATCACGCGGGCGACGTCATTGGCCAGTTTGATGATCAGCTTGGCGTTGTGATAACTCGGCGCCGCCTTGCCGGCGAAGATCTTGACGCGCGGCACCCAGTCGCGTTCCGGGTGCGAACGGATCTGGTCGAACAGCGCGACCGCCTCGATGATGTTGAGGAGCTGGCGCTTGTATTCGTGGATACGCTTGACGTGGATATCGAACATCGCCGACGGGTCGAGCTTGAGCCCCATCCGGCTCTGGATCAGCTGGGCGAGCTTGACCTTGTTGCCGCGCTTGACGGCGGCGAACTTCTTCTGGAACTCGCCATCGTCGGCGAACGTGTCGAGCGATTTCAGCTCATCGGTATCGTCAAGGAACTTGTCGCCGATCGCCTCGCGGATCAGAGATGTCAGGGGCGCGTTGCACTGCATCAGCCAGCGGCGTGGCGTGATGCCGTTGGTCTTGTTGTTGATGCGATCCGGATACAGCTTGTGGAGATCGGCGAAGACCGTGACCTTCATAAGCTCGGTATGCAGTGCCGAGACGCCGTTGATCGAGTGTGAGCCGGTGAAGGCGAGGTTGCCCATGCGCACGCGCCGGCCGCCGGCCTCGTCGATCAGAGAGATCGCGCCGATCTGGGCGTCGTTGAACTTCTTCACCTTGCGCGCTTCGATCAGCAGCTTGGCATTGATGCCGTAGATGATCTGCATATGGCGCGGCAGCAGGCGTTCGAAGAGCGGCACCGGCCAGGTTTCAAGCGCCTCGGGCAGAAGGGTGTGATTGGTGTAGGATACAGTCCGCTGGGTCATGTCCCAGGCGGTCTCGAAATCGAAGCCGTGCACATCGCAAAGCAGCCGCATCAGTTCGGCGACCGAAACCGCCGGATGGGTGTCGTTGAGCTGGATCGATACCTTATCCGGCAGGTTCTCGAGCGTATTATACTGCTGGAGATGGCGGCGGATGATGTCCTGCAGCGAGGCGGCCGAGAAGAAATATTCCTGTCTCAGGCGCAGTTCCTGGCCGGCCGGCGTCGCATCGGCCGGATAGAGCACGCGGGCCAGCGACTCGGCCTTGTTGCTCTCCTTCAGCGCGCCGATATGGTCGCCTGCATTGAAGGCATCAAGCAGGATCGGGTCGATCGGCTGGGCGGTCCAGAGGCGGAGCGTATTGACGCGGTTGGCGCGCCAGCCGACGATCGGCGTATCATAGGCAACCGCGATGACGCGTTCAGCCGGCTTCCAGACATAGCGAGGGTCGCCATCGGCCGCGAGCACCGACTCAACAGAGCCGCCAAATCCGACCTCATAAGCGCTCTCGCGGCGTTCGAATTCCCAGGGATTGCCGTGGGCGAGCCAGGTTTCCGGCAGCTCGACCTGCCAGCCATCAGCGATCTGCTGACGAAAGAGGCCGTGGACATAGCGGATGCCGTAGCCATAGGCCGGGATATCGGTCGTGGCCATCGATTCCATGAAGCAGGCCGCGAGACGGCCGAGGCCGCCATTGCCGAGCGCCGCGTCCGGCTCGAGCGCTGCGATAACGTCGAGATCGACGCCGAGCGACTTGAGCGCTTCCCGCAGGTCGTCCATCATGCCGAGATTGGACACCGCGTCGCGCGTCAGGCGGCCGATCAGGAATTCCAGGGACAAGTAATAAACGCGCTTCGCACCGGTCTCGTATGTCTTGCGAGTCGACTCCATCCAGCGATCGATGATCCGGTCGCGGACGACCAGGATCGCTGCGATCAGCCAGTCATGCGGCTTGGCGACCTTGGCATCCTTGCCGATGCGGTAGATCAGGCGTTCGACAATATCGGCCGCCAGAACGGAAGGGTCGGATTTGCGGGGAGCGGGAACCGGAATGTCCCGGATAGCGGAGCTTTCGTTCATGGCCTGTCCGTCTTCGGTGGTACGCCTGAAAGCATTCCCTGGGAGCGAGAATACCCGGCGGCGCAACCAAGTTTGCATCCTTCAAAACCGCATGCAACGGTTTATTTGAAGCCAGACAGATATAGCCGTTAAATCGATTTAGATGCAAGCCAAAGGGCGTAGAAAAACCGCCGGCTGGGGCGGGCCGGCGGTTTACACCCGACTGGACGGAGCCTTCCGCCTGGCGACGGAAGGCCCTGGACCTCATTGGGTGAGGCGTGTGGCCGTCGCGGTGGCGCGCTCTCCGATATATTGGAAAGCCGCATTCAGGTCCTCGGCGTCCTCGGCCTTGAAGTAGTGGGCCGAAGTCGTGGCGCAGTAGCTGAGCAGTGCCTGGCCACGGTCAGGCGCCATGAAGGCGACGGAATAGACCTCGATGCCTGCCTGCCGTGCAGCGTCGCACCACTTCTTGGTCTCGGTATCTGCCGAAGTGTAATTGTTGTCGCCGTCGGTCATGAAGACGATGTATTTCGACGGCACCTGGCCATTCTTCTGCATGTGCAGCGTATCCTCGCTGGACGCGCTCACGGCATTGTAAGCTGTCTTGAAGGCCAGGCCTGAATCGGTGCCGCCGTTGGCCGTCAGCTGCGAGATGTAGGTCTTGGCATGCTCGACGCTCCAGGCAAGATTGACCGGCGTCTGCATGGCGCTGTTGTAGGAGACGGACGCAGTGCGTACGAACATATTGTCCGGGTCAGCCGCCTTAAGCTGGTCCATCAGGTTGGTGGCGGCGATGCGCAGCGCGGTGATCTTGTCATAGTAGGTGTAGCAGGTCGTCGTCCGGCGGCCGTAGCGGCATTGGTAGCTGCCCGACACCGTGTTGGTATATTCCGCCATCGAACCGGAGCGGTCGAGGACGAGATACATGGAGAGCGCGTTCTTGCTCTCCGTGGTCGACTGCGTGGTGCTCGACACGGCGACACGCCCGCTGGAGCGACCCATGAAAGCCGATAGCGTCGAGTACTTGACGTCGTAGCAGGTGGAAACCTTGACCGTGTATTTCTTCGCCGTGCCCGTGGTGGTCAGCTGCTGGACGTCGACATTGGTGCAAGTCGCGAAATCGAAGGGATCTTCTTCCGTATCGGGCGCATCGATGTGATTGGCCATCTGGCCCCGGACGAAGTCGGCGGCGAGCGTCTCGGCCTGGGTCGTGGTGATCTCCTCGTTGGCGAGCGACGAAGCGGCCGCCAGTGCTGCTGCATCGGCCGCGTTTTGAAGCGCGGCCTTCGACGCAACCATCTTCGACATGTCGATCGCCATGCCCGCGGCCGCTAGGCCGACCGGCAACACGATCGCCGCGATAATGGAGAGATTGCCTTTCCTGTCTTTCAGAAATTCGCGACGAATATGCGAAAAGTTCAAAGGCATGGCGCTTCTCGAGAGTTGGGGTTTCGATGAAGCTAAAAGTTAACAGCGATTTATTGTATTCGAGTTTCTGAATATGTTGTGAATTTATTAAAGATGGAATCGAAATCGCAACACGAAATCAAGCTTTTACCGGAATGACGTCTACGGCTTGGTCAGTTGTGTGACCTCCGTAGATGCGCAGGATTCCGATCATCGGGGCGACGTCGGAATAGTCCCTTCCGTAGGCTACCCTTATGTGGTCGGTGCCAGCCATCATATCGTTGGTGGGATCCCACTCCATCCAGCCCGTGGCGCGACCGCACCAGACGCGAACCCAGGCATGCATGGCGTCGGCACCTTCGAGCCGTTCCTTGCCGGCCGGCGGAATGGTGCGCAGGAAGCCGGAGACATAGCCCGCCGGGATATCGAGCGAGCGTAGCGCCACGATCATCACATGGGTGAAATCCTGGCAGACGCCCTTTTTCAGCTCGAAAGCCTTGCCGGCCGGCGTGTCGACCTTGGTGGCGCCCGGTACATAGGTGAACTCAGTGTGGATGGCACGGCAAAGGGCATCGGCGGCCTCGCGGATGCTCATCGAGGGCTTCACCAGGGCGCGCGCCCATTTGGCGATCTCGGCATTCGGCGGCAGCCGCGGGCTCGCGGACAGGAAATGGTGGGGCGAGTCAGGCTGGAGCGTCCAGCATTCGAATGTCTCGTCGGTGACTTTCGAAACCAGTGGTGAGAAATCGGCGATCGCCGGCAGGGTATCGACCTGAACGCGGGCCTGCATGCGGATCTCAAGATCCTGATGCGGGTTGCGGAAGCTGATCGAGGAAGCGGGATTGCCGAAGAAGTCGATGAAGTCCGAACGCTCTTCAGGGACCGGATCGACGCTGACCGTGCCGACGATGAGGCGCTGGATGGGTGAAAGGGTCAGCGGCAGCACGCGAAGCACGTGGCGGGCACCGCTCGGGCCGACCTCGTATTCGTAGGTGATCTTCATCGAGATGTCGTAGAGCATGACCGCTTTCAGATGGATATGTAGGTCTTCGCCAGAAGATCGGACAGCTTCTCCATATCCGATTCGAGCTGCGAATAGACCTCTTCGGTCATAGCCTCCGGCGTCATTAGCGAAAGTGTGTTGTAGATGCGGAGAACCTCCCGGTAGAAGGGCGAATATTGCCCGTTCACCGTTGCGTTGGGCAGCAGTTCCACTTCCGTCTTGATCTCATTCAACTGGTAGAAGATCGAGCGCGGATTGAGCTGGTCCAGCGCCAGCAGGTCGGTCACCGTCAGGCGTGCCGTGGCGACATTGTAGCGGCGGCGATGGGTCATCACGCTGTCGCCGATCTCGATCAGCATGTCGAGCGAGCCATCGGGTGCTTCTGCGCCTGAGAAATGACCGAGAAGGCGCGCCATATGCAGTGCACGTTCGAGGTGGCGGCCGATCGACAGGAAGCGCCAGCCAGTGAAGCGATACATGTTCTCATGCACGAGACCCGCGAAGCCCGCGAGCTTACGCAGCAGGATGGTCATGGCGCGGGTGGCGTCGTCGCCGGGCTGCACCTTGTCGCGGAAGTCGCGCGCGGTCTTGGCGAGGTCGTTGAGTGCCAGCCAGCCGTCGGGAGAGAACCGGTCGCGGATATTCGAGGCGGAATAGAGCGCGCTCGATATGTTCATGACGAGACTTTCGGGCACGACCTCTGCGGTGTCGATATCGAGCGCGTCGAGATAGTCGGATACATTGGCCAGCAGCGGCTGTTTCCGGTCGGCATATTCGGCGAAGCGGCCGTGCCAGGCGCGCAGAATGCGCAGCGCGCCTTCCGCCCGTTCGATATACCGGCCGAGCCACAACAGGTTGTCGGCGGCGCGCGACGGCAGGCTGCCCGGCATGTTGCGGGTGAAGGTCTCCTCCGACGGCAGCAGCGTGGACCATTTGACCGGCGCGTCGGATACGATCCAGACATCGGCGACGGATCCGCCCTTCTGCATGGCGATGGCCGAGACATCGTCGCTGGCGCCGATCCGGGCGAAGCCGCCGGGCATGATCTGCCATCCGTCGCGGGTGCGGGCGGCGAAGACGCGCAGACTCATCGGCCGCGGCGAGAGCTTGCCGTTGACGAAGGCCGGCGTGGTCGAAAGCTTGACGACCTCTTGTCCGACGAGGCGATGACCTTGCTCCTTCAACCGCTCGAGAAGCGCGGCGTTCTTTTCCTTGGAACTTCCGCCGGGCAGAGACTCGTTGCCGTCGTCGAAGAAGGGCAGCCGGGAATAGGCCGGACCGATCACCATCCGGTCGAGATTGCGAATGACGTGCTCGCGCTCGTTCTTCTGGCCGCACCACCATGTCGCCACGGAGGGCAGCCTCAGTTCCTCGTCGAGCAGCCGGCGACAGATGGCCGGCATGAAGGCAAGAAAGGCACGGGTTTCCAAGAGGCCGGAACCCAGTGAATTGACGATGGTGACGCTTTCGGAGCGGAGCGCCTGGACGAGACCAGGCGTGCCGATCTGGGATTTCTGGTCGAGTTCCAGCGGGTCTGCATAGGTGGCGTCGAGACGTCGCCACAGCACGCTCACCGGCTTCAGGCCGGCGACGGTGCGAACCATGACCTGGCCGTTGACGACGGTGAGATCTTCGCCCTCGAGCAGCATGAAGCCGAGATAGCGGGCAATGTAGGAATGCTCGAAATAGGTCTCGTTGGCCGGGCCGGGGGACAAGACCGCGATCCGGTCTTCCGGGTTTCGTTTGTAGGCCTGCAGCGCATCGCGAAAGGCGCCGAAGAAGGAAGCGAGGCGGTGGACATGGGTTTCGGCATAGACGTCCGAGAAGGCGCGGGTTGTGGCCACGCGGTTTTCGAGCGCAAAGCCCGCACCTGACGGTGCCTGTGTCCGGTCGGCAAGGACCCACCAGTCACCATCGGGCCCGCGACCGATCTCGAAGGCGACGAAGTGCAGATAGTGGCCGCCGGCGGGCTTGAGGCCCACGAGGGGACGCAGGAATTCCGGGTTGCCGGCAATCAGCGCCGGTGGCAGAACGCCTTCCTGGACCAGGCGATTGTCGGAATAGATGTCGGCGGCGATGCGTTCGAGAAGTTCGGCGCGCTGCACCAGGCCCTCGGAAAGCGCGAGCCACTCCTTGTCGCTGATCAGGACGGGGACGTGGCTGAGCGGCCAGGAGCGTTCGGCATTGGGCGCGCCTCCATAGACACGATAGAAGACGCCGGCGTCCCGCAAATAGCGATCGGCCCTGTCGATGCGGCGATCGAGTTCGGACTCGTCCATGCCCGATAGCCGTTCTAGAAAATGCTGCCAGACCGGGCGCACCTGGCCATCGGGTCCCAGCATTTCATCGGGAGCGCCTGCCAGCGGCCGGTAGTCCAGCTTCTTTTTCGCTCCGGCTTTCGCCTGTGCCCCGGTTGCGGTCATCTACACTCTGTCTTTCACATGCCCGTTCTTCATATCCCGGCGGGCCTTCTCAGATCCAGCGTCAGCGGGAAATCCGGATGCGGCGCTTCCCGCAATAGCTGGTAGCGCCCGGCCGTGTGACCCCATGGCTCGAAGCGGGCGAGGCGCCTTGCCTGAGCTTCATAGCCATTGACCGGAAAGGTCTCGTAGTTCCGGCCGCCGGGATGCGCAACGTGATAGATGCAGCCACCCACGGCTTTCCCCGACCAGTTATCATAGATATCGAAGGTAAGCGGTGTGTTTACCGGCAGAACCGGGTGGAATCCCGACGGCGGATGCCAGGCCTTGTAGCGCACGCCGGCGACGGCGATGCCGCGCGTCTGGGTGTTGGTAAGTGGAACCGGACGCCCGTTGCAGGCGACCGAGAAGCGCTCGGGATTGGTGGTCTCGAGCTTGACCTGCAGCCGTTCGACCGAGGAATCGACGAAGCGGGCCGTGCCGCCGATGGCACCGGTCTCGCCGGTGACGTGCCAGGGTTCGAGCGCCTGGCGGAGTTCGAGCTTGGTACCCTCGAAATCGACCTCGCCATAGAAGGGGAAGCGGAATTCGAGCTGGGCCTCGAACCATTCCGGCCGGAAAGCGAAGCCGTGGATCTTGAGGTCCTCAAGGACATCGATGAAGTCGGCCCAGACGTAATGCGGCAGCATGAAACGGTCATGCAGTGTCGTGCCCCAGCGGGTGAACTTTCCTTCGACCGGCGATTTCCAGAAGCGGGCGATCAGCGCGCGGACGAGGAGCTGCTGCGCAAGGCTCATCCGCGAATCCGGCGGCATTTCGAAGCCGCGGAATTCGACAAGGCCGAGGCGGCCCGTCGGGCCATCAGGCGAGAACAGCTTGTCGATGCAGACTTCGGCACGGTGGGTATTGCCGGTGGAGTCGACGAGCAGATTGCGGAACAGGCGGTCGACGAGCCAGGGCAGCGGCGGGACGCCCTTGCCGGGTGCCGGGACCTGGGCGAGCGCGATTTCGAGTTCGTAGAGGCCGTCGTGGCGGGCTTCGTCGATGCGCGGCGCCTGGCTGGTCGGGCCGATGAACAGGCCGGAGAAGAGATAGGACAGCGACGGATGGCGCTGCCAGTAGAGCACGATGCTCTTGAGCAGGTCCGGGCGGCGCAGGAACGGGCTGTCGTTGGGATTGGCGCCGCCGACCACGACATGGTTGCCGCCGCCGGTGCCGGTATGGCGGCCGTCGATCATGAATTTTTCCGCGCCGAGGCGGCACTGGCGGGCTTCCTCGTAGATCGTGGTGGTGATGTCGACGCATTCGCGCCAGTTCGAAGCCGGATGGATGTTGACCTCGATGACACCAGGATCGGGCGCGACACGGATGACGTTGATGCGCTCGTCCTGCGGCGGGGTGTAGCCCTCGATATGGACGGGCAGGCCGAGGGCGGCGGCGGCGCGTTCGGCCGAGGCGATCAGGTCGAGATAGTCCTCGAGTTGCTCCGTCGGCGGCATGAAAATGCAAAGCCTGCCGTCGCGCGGTTCGATCGAGATCGCCGTGCGGACGCGACCGCCGATTTCCTCATAGGACTGTCCGATCTGAGGCTGCTGCGGGATGTCGGGCCTGAGCGAATGCTCCGGCATCAGCCTGCCCTTCTCCACGGAGAAATCCGGCAGATTCGGCCTCGGGACGGTGGGGTCCGCGGGGTTGATATAGGGATACCAGGAGGGTGCGATATAGGGGAGCGAATTGAGCGGCAGCCGGAAACCCACGGGGGAATCGCCGGGCACCAGGAAGATGCGGCCGCGCCGCGTGTTCCATTTCTCGCTGACCCAGACACGGCCCGAAGCACGCGCATTCCAGGCCTGTACCGGCAGCACGAAGCCCGACGGCGTGTCGAGGCCGCGCGAGAAGACGCGGGCAATGCGGTTGCGTTCCTCGGGATCCTTGATCTTCGAATTGGCCGGATCGACATTTTCAGGGAGGTTGGCTTCCTTGACGATCCATTCGGCGGGATCCTCGAAGGCGGGCTGGACATTTTCGGGCGTCAGGTCGAGTTCCACGGCGATCGCCGCGAGCAGCTTGCCGGCATCCTCGATCGTCGCTTTGTAGTCGTCGCGCTCGATCGCCACGAGCTGTTCGTCACGCCAGATCGGCAGGCCGTCTTTGCGCCAGTAGAGCGAGAAGGTCCAGCGCGGCAGGCTTTCGCCCGGATACCACTTGCCCTGGCCATAATGCAGGAAGCCGCCGGGTGCGAAGCGCTCGCGCAGGCGGCGGATCAGGGCGTCAGCAAGGCCGCGTTTCTGCGGACCGACAGCGCCGGTGTTCCATTCGTCGGACTGGAAGTCGTCGATCGACACGAAGGTCGGCTCGCCACCCATGGTGAGGCGGACGTCCTCGGCCTTGAGGAGGGCGTCGACCTGCTCGCCCAGCGCATCGAGATGTTCCCAACTGTCCTGCGGGAAAGGCTTGGTGATGCGGGGATGTTCGGAGACGCGCATCACCTTCATGTCGAAGGCGAATTCGGTTTCGGCCTGGCCGAAATAGCCGCCGGTGATCGGCGCGGCGTTCTTGAAGTGCGGCGTGGCTGCGAGCGGGATGTGACTCTCGCCGGTCAGCAGGCCCGAGGTCGGATCGAGGCCGATCCAGCCAGCGCCGGGGATATAGACTTCGCACCAGGCATGCAGGTCGGTGAAATCGACCTCGGTGCCCGACGGACCGTCGAGCGCCTTGATGTCGGGCGCGAGCTGGATCAGGTAGCCGGAGACGAAACGGGCGGCGAGGCCGAGATGCCGGAGCGTTTCGACGAGCAGCCAGCCCGTGTCGCGGCAGGAGCCGAGCGCGAAACTGAGCGTTTCCTCGGTGCTTTGCACGCCGGGTTCCATGCGGATGACGTAGCCGATCTGGTTCTGCAGGCGCGCGTTCAGGGCGACGATCATGTCGACCGTCTTCTGCTTCGAGCGGTCGAGCGTGTCGAGGAACGCCTGCAGATGCGGGCCGGGAGGCTCCGGCTTCATGTAGATGGAAAGATCTTCCTTGAGGTCCTCGGGATAGGCGAACGGCCACATCTCCGCGCTTTCCTCGACGAAGAAGTCGAAGGGATTGTAGACCGTCATGTCGGCGACGAGGTCGACCTCGACCTTCAGTTCGGTGACCGGCTCGGGAAAGACGAAGCGGGCGAGATAGTTGCCGTAGGGATCCTGCTGGAAATTGACGAAATGGCCTTCGGGCGAGACGCGCAGCGAATGGCTCAGCACCTTGGTCTTGGAATGCGGCGCGGGCCGGAGGCGGATGACCTGGGGCGAGAGGATGACCGGCTTGTCGTACTTGTAATGCGTCAGGTGATAGATACTGGCCTTGATCGACATAAGCTGCCTTGTTCCCCTGCTTTTATTTATCGATCTTGTGCGCTGCAAACTCGGAAAGCAACCGTTAATCGACGTAGGAGCCACAGGTTGGCGCCTTGACTCCCATCGATCGGCGCTGTATTTAACAAAAAAGTTAATTAACAGAAATGTTAGATATGCAACGCGATCTGTCACTCGTCTTTGCGGCGCTCGGAGATCCGACGCGGCTCGCCATCATCCAGCGCCTCGCTGACGGCGAGGCCTCGGTGCAGGAACTGGCCGAGCCCTTCGACATCAGCGGCCCGGCGATCTCGCGGCATCTCAAGGTGCTGGAACAGGCCGGGCTCATCAGCCGCCGTCGCGATGCACAGCTTCGGCCGTGCCGGCTGGAGCGCGAGAAGCTCGAGGAAATCAAGGATTGGACGAAGCGGATGCGTCGGTTTTGGGACGATAGCTTCGACCGGATGGACGACTATCTCGAAGAGATCATGGAGGAAAAGAAATGAATGTGATGAGCAAGTCGGACCGGGTACTCGCCTTCGAAAGGGTCTTCGACGCGCCGCGCGAAATTGTCTTTGCGATGTGGACGCATCCCAAGCACCTGATCCGCTGGTACGGACCGCGCGGCCATAGCGTCACAACCTGCGAGGTCGATTTTCGCGTGGGCGGCGGCTGGCGCTTCTGCATGGATCAGGGCACGCAGGAGACCTGGGTCTGGGGCACCTATCATGACATCCAGGAGCCTTCAAAGCTGGTCTTTTCCTCGTCCATGCATTGGCATCGCTACGAGACGCTGGTGACCATTCATTTCGACGATCTCGGCGATGGCCGCACCAAAATGCGCTTCCGCCAAGAGGAATTCGGCAGTTTCGAGGATTGCGAAGACCATCGCTGGGGTTGGACGAGCGCGCTCGACAAGCTCTCCGAACAACTGGCGGTCATGTACACGGCGGGCCTTTTCACCGATCTCCTCTGGAAGGAACCGCGTTCGAACGGCGTCGCGGAGGATTTTGCCGAGGCAGCGCGGCGGGCGACGGAGGAACGCATGCGCGATCCCATTTCAGCGATCCCGCCGCGCATGCGCTGATCAAGCGATCTTGGCCAGTGGCAGCGACAGCCTGCGGATCAAGAGCTCAAGCGTGTCACTGAGCAGGACCCGGGCCTCATCGCTGAGGCCCGACAGGATCGACTCAATCTCCCGGCTCGGATCGAGCTTCAGGAGCGCTCGCCCGGATGTCGTGACTTCAAGGATTTCCGCCTTACCGCGCGGCTGATCCTTCGATTTCGCCAGCAACCCCTTGTGCAGAAGCGTCCGCACGGTCCGGCTCACCGGGCCGTTTGCCATGCCCTGGAAACGGGCAAGTTCGCTTGCGGTACAGAGATCGCGTCGGGCTTTGGAAAAGTATCTAAGCGCCACCCATTGCGCTGGAAACATGTCATGCTGGTAACCGCGTGCATGCAGCATGCGGGCGATGAGTTCGAGCAAATCGGCAAGTGCAGTCGCGGATGGTGTCATCATGGCTTCTCCGGCCCCGGTTCATCCCGGGCGCGGCGGATAAAAATGACGGAAGCCGAGCTCCGTCAAATGCTTTGCCGAGAGAGCCTAAACAAATCTATAATGTGATCAGTGAAGTTGCCTGTTGTCAGGCAATATCAGCATGTTAGGAGAAGCTCATATGGAGACCATCGCCTTTCGCATGGTGCTCAACCCTGGGCAGAAGGCGGAATATGAGCGGCGCCATGACGAGATCTGGCCCGAGCTCGTGGCCCTGCTGAAATCGGCTGGCGTGTCGGATTATTCGATCTGGCTCGACGAGGAGACCAACCATCTGTTCGGCATCCTCAAACGCCCTGAAAACCATGGCCTGGACGCGCTTCCCAAGGAGGCGGTGATGCGGAAGTGGTGGGACTACATGGCCGACGTGATGGCGGTAGAAGGGGATAACACACCTGTGCAGGTGCCGCTGACCCGTGTTTTCTATATGGAGTAGCGTCATACCCTTGATGCGGGAGGATGCATGAACAGGATCGACCTCGACGGACGGCACGCCGTGATATCAGGCGGTGGGCAGGGGCTGGGTTTTGCCATGGCCAAGCGGATGATCGAGTCTGGCGCCAGGGTCACATTGTGGGACATGGACGGCGACGTTCTCGACACGGCGGTCGAGGCGCTCGGAGCCGCGGCGGCGGGCGAGGTCGTCGACGTATCGGACTGGGAGCAGGTGGAGCGGGCGCACGCGGCGACGCTGGCCCGTGGACAGGTCGACATCATCGTCAACTCCGCAGGCATTGCCGGACCTGCCGCGCCGCTCGAAAATTACGACATCGCCATGTGGCGGCGGATCATCGACATCAATCTGACCGGCACGTTCCTGGTCAACCGCGCCTTCGTGCCCGACATGAAGGCGCAGAACTATGGCCGCATCGTCAACATCGCCTCGATCGCCGGCAAGGAGGGCAATCCCAATGCCTCGGCCTATTCGGCTTCGAAGGCGGGCGTTATCGGGCTCACCAAATCGTTGGGCAAGGAACTGGCGGGCTTCAACATCGCGGTCAACTGCATCACGCCGGCGACGGCGCAGACGCGGATCCTCGAACAGCTCACGCCGGAGTTCATCGAATATATGCGGGTGCGCATTCCGCGCGGGCGGTTCCTCGAAGTGGAGGAGGCGGCGTCGATGGTGGCGTGGCTGGTGTCGGCCGAGAACAGCTTTACGACGGCGTCGGTTTTCGATCTTTCGGGTGGTCGGGCGACTTATTGAGTTTGCATTGCTGCGAGCCAGGCAGCGAAGCGGGTGAGGGCAGCCTTAGCGGCGGCGCTTCCTTCGCCGCCGTGAAGGAAGCCATGATCGACGCCGGGGACGCGATCGAGCGAGACGTCGCGGCCCTGTGAGGTTAGTGCCTGGGCGAGGGCAAGGGTGTCGTCGCGAAGCGCGTCATCCTCGGCGGCAATCAGATAGACCGGGACCGGGGAGGGTTTGACCAGCGTCTCGATCGAATAGGCGTCACGCCCGGCGAGGTCGAAATAGCGCTTGACGCAGTCGCGATCGGTACCGTCGGCGCGATTGCCGCGCGTGCGGATGGACTCCGTATCCAGCAGGCCGTGGGCGCCATAGAAGCTCGCCACGCCTATGATGTGGTTGCGAAGATTGTCCGGGAGGCTTGTTTCCGTGGCGAGCGCGATGGCGCCACCTGCGGAGTCGCCGCAGATGACGAGATTGTCGATGCCGGTTTCGATCAGGTGGCGGATCACTGCCATGCCATCCTCGGCGGGCGCCGGCGCCTGGTGGTCCGGGGCCAGGCGGTAGTCAATGGAATGGACCGGGAGCCCGGTGTGACGGGCAAGGCGGGCGGCGATGTCGGCATGTGTGACCGGCGAGCCGACGATAAATCCGCCGCCGTGGAAATAGACGATGGCCGTCTTCGCCTCCCCGTCGCCGGGGAAGCAAAGCACGCCGACGGCATGGGTGTTTGCTCCAATGCGATACCAGACGGCATCCGGAGGAACCGGCTTTGCCCGGGCGCGCGCATAGTCCTCACGCAGCGTCCCGATATCGCCATTCAGCCAGTCGAAGTGCGTGGCGCTCTCCTCCGTCAGGCGAACCACCAACGTTCAGCGCCGCGCGCGCCATCGAGCGGCCAGTTAGCCGAGAGCTGGCCGGAATGGGCGACGGTGGCGCGGCGCGCATAGAGCCAGTTGCGGAAAAAGGGGATGATCGTGCCGCCATCATCGCTGACCAGCCGCTGCATTTCGCCATACATCTCCGTGCGCTTCTTGGCGTCGATCTCGGCCCGCGCCTCATTGAGCAGCACGTTGAAGCGTTCGTTTTCGAAATGCGACTCGTTCCAGTCCGCGCCCTTGGCATAGCCGAGCGAGAAGATGATATCGGGCGTCGGGCGCTGGCCCCAGCCGGCCATGCAAAATGGCTTCTTCAGCCAGACATCGCTCCAGTAGCTGTCGTTCGGTTCGCGCTTCACCGCGATCTCGACGCCGATCTGCTTGGCCATTTCGGCATAGAGCGTCGCCATGTCGACCGCGCCGGTAATCACCGTATCGGCCGCGGAAAGGTCGATCTTCAGCCCTTCGAGTCCGGCCTTCTTGATCAGCGCCTTGGCCTTGTCGGGATCATATTCGCGCTGCGGCTGGGAGGCGTCGAAGAAGGGCATGATCGGGGCGATGGGATGGTCGTTGCCGATAGAGCCGTGGCCCTTGAGCATGCGGTCGATCAGAACCTGCCTGTTACAGGCGAGCTTGAGCGCCATACGCAGGTCCTTGTTCCTGAACGGCTCGGCGTCGCAGAACATCGGCATGCCGACATGGGTGCCGGAGGGGACTTCGTCGAGGCGGAGATCCGGGTTCGCGGCAATCATGTCAGACGTGTTGTAGTCGCATTCGATAACGGCATCGAAGCTGTCGGAGGCCAGCGCCGACTGGCGAGCGACGACGTCGTTGACGGCGGTGAAGGTGACATCGGCGAAATGGCCGCGGTCCTTCTTCCAGTAATTCGGATGCTTGCTGAACGCGGCGCGGATGCCTGCCTCGAATTCCTCGAGCTTGTAGGCACCGGTGCCTGACGATTCCTGCGGATCGACCTTGCCGTCTTTCGAGGCCATCATGATGAGATGATAGTCGGTCAGGGCATAGGGCAGGTCGGCATTGCCGCTCTTGAGCTTGATCGTGACGGTGTTGGCGTCGTCTGCCTTGATCTCCTCGATGCCATCGAGCAGCGCTTTGGCGGCGGACTTCGAGGCCTCGTCGCGGTGATAGTTGAGCGAGGCGACGGCGTCATTGGCGTCAAAAGTCTTGCTGTTGTGGAATTCGACGCCCTTGCGGATGCGAAAGGTCCAGGTCCTGGCGTCCTTGGAGGCCTCGAAACTTTCGGCGAGTTCGCCGGTCACCGTATTGTCGGGCGCGATCTCGGTGAGGAAGTTGTTCTTGGTATGCGCCATGGTGATCATAAAGCGCGAATTGTAGGTGGCGGGATCGAGGCTGTCGGCGGTGTTGCCGTCATCGAGGCCGACGCGGAAGGAGCCGCCCGACTTCGGCGTCTGGGCGGCGACATCGCGCGCAAAGAGGCTGGACGCGGCGGTGACGCCGAGGCCGACGCTCAGCGCGCCCTGCATGAATTGACGCCGGTCGATCTTTCCGGACATGGCCTGCGACGTCAGCCGCGCCAACCCCCGTGACTGCTCATTGTCGGTCATCTCAGCTCTCCAGTTTTCGATTGATCCCCGCAACCTGCCTTTTGACATCTGGCAGTTTTTGCTCGCGGTGATCCTAGGACTGGGAGCGGTCTATCAATGGGCAGGGTTCGGCAAAAAATGTGCAGCAATCGTCAGGAATGGTTTTAAGCTGCGATGGAAACAAGAACGCCAGCCCGTGTGAAACAGGGCTGGCGGAGATGGGGCTGGACGCCCGGGTTCAGTCTCGGGGTGAAGACTGAGGGAGAGCCGGATCAAAGGCTGGCATAGAGCCTTGGCGCATCCTCGAGCGTGAAGCGGAAGGGGACGGGCATGGTGTTGAACCATGCCCTGGACGTGCCGCCCCGCAGCAGAGATTCTGTCCGCGCCGTGTCGGCGATGGCGCCGCCGTAGAGGCGGTTGGCGAGATTGAGCACACCGGTCTGGTGCATCGCCTCGGTGCCTGAGGCACAGGCGTCCTTGACGATCAGGACGCGGAAGCCGCCGGCCATGGCGTCGCGGACGCTGGCTGCGATGCAGGCCTCTGTCCAGACGCCGGCAATGACCAGCCATTCGATGCCAAGCGCTTCCAGTCTGGACTGCAGCGAGCCTTCTTCGAAGGCGGAGGCGTCGTTCTTGTGCAGCACGACCTCGCCGTCGGTTGGGGCGACCTCGTGGCAGATGGCAACGAGCGGGCTCTCGCGGCGGCTGAAGGCGGGGCCGCCATCCTCGGCGAGTGGCTCGAAGGGACGCGGTGGGCGGATGTCGAAATCGCGGACGAAGGCGGCGTGGAAAACGTGCACGCCGCTCGAACGGGCGGCGGCCAGCAGGCGGGCGGATCGGTCCAGCACCTTGTCGAGATCGGCGGCGATGCAGAGCGGGTCGGAGCGCTGGTCTTCCTGCAGATCGACGAGCAGCAGCGCGGTCTTCTTGGGATCAAGCGTCAGGTCGGCATGCATCAGGGATTTCCAAGCAGGTCATCTTCAAAGGGGAAGCGGGAGATCAGCGCGCCGCCGGTCTCGGTGACCAGCACCTCCTCTTCCAGCTTGACGCCCTCGCGGCCGCCCTTCTCGCCGATATAGCTCTCGACCGAGACCACCATGCCCGGCTCGAGATGGCCTTCGCGGCCGTAGGTCTCGAAATCTATCGCATGGGCGATGAAGGGCGTCTCGCCGTGCATGCCGACGCCATGCATGACCGAGGTGTAGCGCTGGTCGACGAAGCGCGCCGGGATCTTCCAGGCCTGGTCGGCGATCTCGCGGAAGGTGATGCCGGGCTTGATGAGATCGATGTTGTGCTGAACCTGGTCGTAGGACATGCGATAGAGCATCTTCTGGTATTCGGTCGGCCGGCCCGGCCCGCAGCGGAAGGTGCGGGAGAAGTCGGAATAATAGCCGTAGCAGCCGATCGTGTCGGTATCCAGCGCCACGAGTTCGCCGGGGCGCAGCTTGCGGCCGCTCGCCTCGTTGAACCAGGGATTGGTGCGCTGGCCCGAGGTCAACAGCCGGGTTTCGATGAATTCGCCGCCCTGGCGGATCACCTCGCCATACATGACCGCGAAGAGTTCGTTCTCGCTGATGCCGGGTTTGATGGCATCACGGACCGCAGAGACGGCGGCCTCCGCACCGGCCATCGAGACCTGCAGGCACTTGACTTCCTGCGGTGTCTTGACGGCGCGGACGGCGAGGATTTCGCCCTGGATGTCGCGCACCTCGAGCCCCTCGGCTTCGAGCGCCAGCGCCTGAATATGGGTCGAGCGGTCCATGCCGATCTTCCTGTTGCCGGGCGATTGCTTGCGCATCAGGTCGGCAATCTCGCGGGCGAAGGGTGCGGCGGTGGATTCGTCCTTGTTCGATACCGAGGACCAGACGAGCTTCGACGGCCGCGCCTCGTCGATCGTCTCGAGCGCTGTGGAGACATGATAGCTCTGCGGATAGTCGAACAGCGTGATCGGGCCTTCGGCGGGGATGAAGATGTAGCGCGTCGAATTGCGCAGGAAATAGCCGAACATGTTGCGGGTGCCGGTGGCATAGCGCTGGTTATAGGGGTCGAACAGGAGAACACCGCCGTAAGCCGACGCTTTCAGCCAGGCGCGGACCTTGGCCAGCCGCTCCTGGCGAAGCTGGTAGGCGTCGATGGCGGATGGTTCGGTATCTGACAGCCACATGCCGTTGGACGGGTCCTCGGCCATCGGATGGCGCATCCGGTCTTGCCAGTCGACATCATCGACGCGATCAGGGTCAAAAACAACGATGGACATGCCGGCACCTCTCCAATTGCCAGCCGACTATAGCGATCGCAGCATCGAGGATTGTGCAGGAAACCGCAGCTTATGTGCCGCTATCGCTCACCGACGACGCGGCGGACCTGGCCGGGCGTCTTGCCGTAGACAGTGCGGAAAGCGCGAACGAAAGCCGAAAAACTCTGGTAGCCACTGGCGAGTCCGATCTCGCGCACCGACATGGCGGAATGTTCGAGGAGATCCCGGGCGCGCTTGAGCTTCATGCGCTTGTAATATTCGCCGGGCAGCAGGCCAACCTCCGCGCGGAAGGCACGTTCGAGCCGCTCGATGGTGACGCCGAGACGGGCCGCCACCTTGGAAATCTCGACCTGTCCCTCGCCGCCGGCTTCGAGTTGGTCAACGGCGTCGAGCACGAGGTCGTCGCGGATGCCGGTGCGGAGGCGGAGTTGCAGCCGCTCGCGGTCGGTCGAGGCACGGATGCGGTCATGCACGAACCATTCGGCGACGCCACGACAGAGTTCTTCGCCGTGATGCCGACCGATGAGATCGAGCATCATGTCGAAGGCACCGATGCCGCCCGCCGAGGTGAAGCGCGAGCGGTCGATGACATAGATGTCGCGCTCCAGTTTCACCTCAGGGAAGGCCTCGGCAAAGGCGGGCTGGCTCTGCCAGTGCAGCGTGCAGGAGAAACCGTCGAGCAGGCCGGCGCGGCCGAGATAGAAGGCGCCATCGGCGACGCTGCCGATATTGGCGCCGTTGCGCAGGTTCTTGCGGATCCAGTTGAGCGGCTGCGGTGCCTGCAGCCGGTCGGCATCACCGCCCGAGCAGACGACGATATAGTCGGCGGTCGGGGCATTGTAGGCCGAATAATCAGGTGTCACGGCGATGCCGCTCGATGCGCGGATGACGCCGCGCTCGCCGCCGACGATCGACCAGCGATAGAGTTCCTCGCCCGACAGCTTGTTGGCGGCGCGCAAGGGCTCGATGACCGAGGAAAAGGCCATCATCGGGAAGCCGGGAAAGATCAGGATGGCGAAGCTGCGGGTCACGGGATGAGTGTCATGGGACGAGGGTGCGGTCGGCCATACTTCACCGAAGGTGGGTCACAATTCAATCGCGGCCTTGGATCGGCGCCTTATGAAATATATTTCACGTGATGAATTTTATTGACGAAGCTGTTTTGGCTGTGCTTATCTCCCCCTTGCCGGCGGTCGAGGAGGAGCGCCGGATTCACCTGATCAGAGGCCGCCCGACGGGCGCCGCCGGCAATTTGGAGCGGGCTTGGGCCCGGAGGAGGAACTTTGCGCAAATTTTTCAGTACGACCGCACTGGCCATGGTGGCAGGCGCGACCTTGATGTCTGGCACTGCTTTGGCCAACACCGACGTCGCCTTTCGCTGCAAGCCCGGCGAGAAATATGTGATGAACGTCATGGTCTCGGGCGTCGAATACTGGTTCCCGGTCTATGAGATGTTCAAGCAGGCCGGCAAGCAGCTGGGCTGCGAGACGGCCTATACCGGCACGCCGGAATATGACGTCAACAAGCAGATCGCGTCCTTCGACCAGGCGTTGGCCCAGAACCCGGCCGGCATCCTCGTCCATCCGATGAATTCAGATCCCTTCATTGAACCGATCAACCGCGCCATCGACCAGGGCACGGCCATCGTCACCTTCGCGGCCGACTCGCCGCTGTCCAAGCGCGTCTCGTTCATCACCTCGGACAATACCCGCGAAGGCACCTATGCGGCCGACGCGATTGCCAACAAGCTCGGCGGCAAGGGCACCTATGCGGTGCTGGAAAATCCGGGCCAGGACAATCACGACAAGCGGATCGCGGCCTTCATCGCCCGGATGGAAGAAAAGTATCCTGACATGAAGCTGGTGGGCCGCGCGGCCTCCAACCAGGATCCGGCCAAGGCCTATCAGGGCCTGATGAGCATCATCCAGGCCAATCCCGATCTCAACGCCGTCTTCATGCCGGAAGCCAATTCGGCGATCGGTGCGGCCCAGGCGGCCAAGGAAAGCGGCGGCAAGGTGCTCGTCATGTGCGCCGACGTCAACGCCAACATCCTCGACATGATCAAGGCCGGCGAGGTCTTCGGCTCGATCAATCCGAACCAGGGCATGCAGGGCTACATGGGCTTCATGCTGCTGTTCCTGGCCAAGCATCCGGAACTGATCGACCCGATGAACGACGCCAAGCGCTCGGGCTTCAACCCGATGAGCGTGCCTGTCGTCGACAATGGTCTTTCGATCGTGACGGCTGACAATGCCGACGACTTCTATTGGGACAAGTATCTCAAGCGTCGCGGGACGAAGGGGATTGAGGAGTAAGGGGATAGGTCTCGCGGGAGGCTGTCGCGTCGGATGGAAATGACGGCGGTGAAGCAGTCTCCCGCTTCTCCCCTTGGGGAGAAGTGCCGAGCGAATGCGAGGCGATGAGGGGTTCTCAAAGGCGCATTCGGCGTTGTGAGAACCCCTCATCCGGCCTTCGGCCACCTTCTCCCCAAGGGGAGAAGCGAGAGCGGATCGCAGGCCTCTCAAGAACAATGTCCTCGACGTCTAAGGAAACAATCATGCCAGACCCCGTGCTTCAGATATGCCAGGTCTCGAAAAGCTTCGGGGCGATCAGGGCGCTGACCGAAGTCGATTTCGCGCTCGAGAAGGGCGAGATCCACGCGCTCTGCGGCGAGAATGGCGCGGGCAAGTCGACGCTGATGAACATCATCGCAGGCGTGCTGCAGCCGGACGACGGCGAGATTAGGCTCGACGGCAAGCTGATCAGCATATCCTCACCGGCCTCCGCCAAGGCGCTGGGTATCGGGCTGGTGCATCAGGAGATCGCGCTCTGCCCCGACATTTCCGTTGCCGAGAACATGTTCATGGCGGCGACCGGCGCGAGCAGAAAGCTTTTCATGAATTACGCCGCGCTGATGCGCGATGCGCAGAAGGTGATGAACCGGCTGGCGTCGGTCGATGTCCGCCAGCGCGTCGCGGATCTGCCGATTTCCACGCAGCAGCTGGTCGAGATTGCCAAGGCGCTGACGCTCGACTGCCGGGTGCTGATCTTCGACGAGCCGACCGCGGCGCTGACCGAGACCGAGGCGCAGATCCTGTTCGGCATCATCCGCGACCTGAAGGCGCACGGCATTTCCATCATCTATATCAGCCACCGCATGGCCGAGATTTTCTCGCTTTGCGACCGGGTCACCGTGTTTCGTGACGGGCGCTATGTCTGCACTGAGACCATTGCCGAAACGACGCCGGATGAGGTGGTGCGGCGCATGGTTGGCCGCGAGATCGAGCAGCTTTATCCGGCGAAGCTCCGCGAAGATGACCGCACAGGCGAGGCCATTCTCTCGGTGCGCGGGCTCGGCGACGGCGAGCGGTTTGCGCATGTCAGCTTCGAGCTGGAGAAGGGTGAGATTCTCGGGATCGGCGGGCTGATCGGCTCGGGCCGCACGGAGATCGCGGAGGGCGTCTGTGGGCTGCGACCCGTGACGGTCGGCGAGGTCGTGCTGGCGGGCAAGAGGCAGAAGATCAAGCGCTATTCCGATGCAGTCGCGGCCGGCATCGTCTACCTCTCCGAGGACCGCAAGGGTTCTGGTCTGTTTCTCGATCTCTCGATCGCGGGCAATATCTCGGCGCTCGATCTCGATCGCGTGACGCGGATGGGCCTGGTCGATCGCGAGGCCGAGGCGTCGCAGGCGAACAGGCTGGCGCGCCAGCTGTCCATTCGCATGGGTGGGATCGGCAATCCGGTCTCGTCGCTGTCGGGCGGCAACCAGCAGAAGGTGGCAATCGCAAAGCAGCTCGCGGTCGAGCCGCGCGTGATCATCATGGATGAGCCCACCCGCGGCATCGATGTCGGCGCGAAGTCGGAGATCCATCGGCTGCTGCGGGAACTCGCCGCATCCGGGATTGGCATCGTCGTCATCTCCTCGGAATTGCCGGAACTGCTCGGCCTCTGCGACCGGGTGCTGGTGGTACGCGAGGGCCGGGTCGCGGGCGAGCTCGGGGCGGACGAGATGTCGGAGGAGGCAGTGATGCGGCTGGCTTCCGGCATCGGAAAAAACACGCAGGCGCGACATGCCGCCTGAAACGGAAAAGACTACGGGAGGAAGACTGATGGCCGTCGATACGGTGATGATGGCGCGGGAGGCGCGGGCGCCGACATGGAAGCGGCTCGCGACGATGCGCGAGGCGGGGCTGATTGCGATCATTCTCGGGCTCTGCATCATGATGAGCTTTGCCTCGCCGCATTTCCTCACGCTCGGCAATTTCCGGGCGATGCTGATGTCCTTCTCGATCGAGGGCATCGTGGTGGTGGGGATGACGGTGCTGCTGATCGTCGGCGGTATCGATCTCGCGGTCGGATCGGTGCTCTGCTTTGCCATGGTGTTCGCCGGTTCGATGTTCGTGATGGGGGTCGATCCCTGGACCGCGTCACTGCTCGGCATATTGATGAGCGCCGCGATCGGCGCCGTGATGGGCTTCTTCGTAACGGTCGTCGGCCTCAACCATTTCATAACGTCGCTTGCGGCGATGGTGATCGTGCGCGGCCTTTGCCTTGCTATTACCAAGGGCACGCCGATCTCGCTCTTCACGCTACCACCGGAATTCAAGGCGGTCGGGCAGGGTTCGATCTACGGCATTCCCTATGTGATCCTGATCTTCCTCGCGGTCATCGTGATCTTCGACTTCCTGCTCCGCCGGGCGACCGCCTTCCGCAAGGTCTTCTATACCGGCTCGAATGAGAAGGCGGCGCTCTATTCCGGCATTCGCACCAACCAGGTGAAGTTCTGGGTGACGGTGATGTGCTCGACGCTCGCTGGCTTTGCCGGGGTGATCTACATGGCCCGCTTCGGCTCAGCCACGCCGACCTTCGGCGTCGGCATGGAGCTCAACATCATCGCCGCGGCTGTCATCGGCGGGGCCTCGCTCAATGGTGGCTCGGGCACGATCCTCGGCGCCATCCTCGGCATCGCGCTGCTCTCGGTCGTCACCTCGTCGCTCGTGCTTCTCAACATATCGGTCTATTGGCAGGACATGATAAAGGGATGCATTCTGCTCGCGGCCGTCTCGGCCGACCACTTCCTGCACAAGCGCAAGGCATGACCATGGCGATCGCCAAGACCCCCTCCAAAATCGTCACCATGCCGCGCGAGGAACTGACCACCGCTCGGCAGATGCACCAGGCCCTGGTGATGCATTTCCTCGAAGGCCTGACCCAGGCACAGATCGCCGACCGGCTCGGCGTGTCGCATGCCACGGTCAACCGGTTGATCAAGCGCGGCCGCCAGCTCGGGCTGGTGGAGATCAAGATCAGGTCGCCGATGGAGCCGCTGGTCGAGATGGAGGAGCGGCTTGTCGCGTTGGGCGGCATTTCGCGCGCCGTCGTCGTGCCCACGGTGTCGGAGAACAAGGTGACGGCGCTTCAGGCTGTCGGCGAGGCGGCGGCGCGGCTGCTGCTTGAGACGATTGCGGACGGCGATACGATCTGCATCACCGGCGGCAAGGGCGTTTCGGCCGTGGTCGCAGGACTGCATGGGCCGCATGGCCTGGACGTCGAGGTCGCGCCGGTCACCGGCTGCGTCCAGGGCAAGCACTATACCGACGTCAATCATGTCGGCGCGCTGATGGCCGAGGGCTTGGGCGGCCGGGCCTACCAGATCCATGCGCCGCTCTTTGCCGATGATGCTGCCGAGCGCGGCATGCTGCTCAAGATGCGCGCGGTGGCCGATGTCTTCGCCAGAGCACGCGCGGCACGGATCGCGGTGGTCGGCATCGGCTCGATCCTGTCCGACGATTCGAGCTATTACGACCTGCATCCGTCCTCCGGCACTGACCGCGACGCGATCGGCAAATCCGGCGCCTATTGCGAGTTGCTCGCCCATCTGCTCGATCGCGAAGGCCGGGTTTGCGACTATGCGCTCAACCGCTCGCTGGTGGCGCTGACGCTCGATGAATTCTCCCAGATCCCACTCAAGATCGGCGTTGCCGCCGGTCTAAACAAGGCAGGGCCGATCCTGTCGGTCATGAAGGGCGGGCATCTCGACACGCTGGTCACCGACGAGGCGACGGCGTCACGGGTCATCGATATGGCCGAAGGAGGGCGCGCGTAATGGCGGATCAGATCATGCGCGAGATCGGCGCTTCCGGCGTCAAGGCCTCGGCCGTCGGCCTGGGCACCTGGGCGATCGGCGGCTGGATGTGGGGCGGGACGGACGAGGCGGAATCGATCGCGGCGATCCAGGCATCGCTCGATGCCGGCGTGACGCTGATCGATACGGCGCCAGCCTATGGGCTCGGACGGTCGGAGGAGATCGTTGGCAAGGCGCTCAAGGGGCGTCGCGACCAAGCCGTCATCACCACCAAATGCGGGCTCGTCTGGCACACCCAAAACGGCCGGCATTTCTTCGACCAGGACGGCAAGCCGGTTCATCGCTATTTGGGCCGCGACGCCATCTTCCACGAAGTGGAGGAGAGCCTGAAGCGGCTCGGCACCGACCATATCGATCTCTACATTACCCATTGGCAGGACCCGACGACCGAAGTTGGCGAGACGATGGATGCGCTCAAGGATCTCAAAAAGGCGGGCAAGATTCGTGCGATCGGGGCGAGCAATGTCGATGCCGGGGATCTGAAGGCTTACATCGCCGCGGGTGGGTTGGATGCGATCCAGGAGCGGTTCAGTATGATCGATCGCGAGATCGAGAAAGAACTGCTGCCGCTGACGACGGCGAACGGGATTTCGACGCTGAGCTATTCGTCGCTTGCGCTCGGACTGTTGTCGGGCGCGATCGGACCGGACCGGGTATTTTCGGGTGACGATCAGCGCAAGGACAATCCGCGCTTCTCGATCGAGAACCGCAGGAAAGTCGCGGGCTTTGCCGAGGCGATCAGGCCAGTGGCCGATCAGCATCGCGCGAGTATCGCCCAGATCGTCATCGCCTGGACGCTGGCGCAGCAGGGCGTGACCTTCGCGCTGTGCGGCGCGCGCAATCCGGCGCAGGCCATCGACAATGCGCGGGCCGGCGAGATCCGGCTCTCGCCCGAGGATCATTCCACCATCGACCGCGCGATCACGGCATGGCTGTCGGCCATGGACGGATAACGAGACCAGACATGAACCGAGAAGAGATTTTCAACGGGCTCGCGAGACGCCCGAACCCCGATGTATTGGTCATCGGCGGCGGCATCAACGGGATCTCCGTGTTCCGCGAGCTGGCGCTGCAGGGCGTCGATGTGCTGCTGGTCGAGCGGAACGACTACTGTTCCGGCGCCAGCGCGGCACTGTCGCGCATGGTGCATGGCGGGTTGCGATATCTGGAGAATGGCGAATTCAAGCTGGTGAGAGAATCCCTCGAGGAGCGCGACCGGCTGCTCGCCAATGCGCCGCATTATGTCTCGCCGCTGATGACGACGGTGCCGGTCTTCGACGTCTTCTCGGGCGTGGCGAATGGCGCCGTGCGCTTCCTCGGCCTGAGCCGCCGGCCGAGTCGGCGCGGCGCCGTCGTGGTCAAGCTCGGGCTCTCGATCTACGACTTCCTCACCCGGCGCCGGGCACGGATGCCGGGGCACAGCTTTCGCGGCAAGCGCCGCACCTTTGGCCTTTGGCCGGCGCTGAACCCCGATCTGATCGGCTCGGCGACCTATTACGACGCCCAGATCAGCCATCCCGAAAGGCTTGGAATCGAGCTTCTGAAGGATGGACTGGAGGCCGGCGAGCATGCGCGGGCGTTGAACTATGCCGAGGTCCGTCGAGACGGTGGCGGCCTCGTTCTGCGTGACGAGATCTCGAGTCGCTCCCTCGCGATCGAGCCACGGATCATCGTCAATGCGACAGGCGGCTGGATCGACCTGACCAATCGCGAAATCCTGCCAGGTACGGATAGGTCAGCACCGCTCATGGGTGGCACCAAGGGCTCGCATCTCATGATCGACAATCCCGCGCTTCTGGAAGCGCTGGGCGGGCACATGCTCTATTACGAGAATGAGGATGGCCGCATCTGCATCCTCTTTCCCTATCTCGGCAAGGTGCTGGTCGGCTCGACGGACATCCGCGTCGACGATCCCGGCACCGTGCGCTGCGAGGCGGATGAGCGGGACTATATCCTGCAATCGCTGGCCTTCGTGTTGCCTGAGATCAGGATCGCGCCGGAAGACATCGTCTTCCAGTTCGCGGGCGTCCGGCCGCTGCCGGCGAGCGAGGACAGTTTTACCGGACGCATTCCGCGCGACCACTTTTGCACCTTCGTCGAGCAGGCGGGATCGCCGCCCGTCCTCTGCATGATTGGTGGGAAATGGACGACATTTCGGTCGTTCGGCGAACTGGCTTCGACCATGGTACTCGAACGGCTGGGGGGCCGTGCCGCCGTGCCGACGGCCGACCGAGCCATCGGTGGCGGCCGGGATTATCCCGCTGTTACGCTGCCCTGGAAGAGGGCGCTGGCGGTCCGCACAGGGCTGCCGGCATCGCGGATCGCTGACCTGTTCGCTCTCTACGGGACGGCCGCTTCGGATCTTGCGGAGTTCATTGCCGCAGGCCCGGATGAGCCTCTTGTGGATAGCGGCCATTCGTCCCGCGAGTTTATCCAACTTATTCGCAGCGAAGCCGTCGAACATCTCGATGACCTGCTGCTTCGGCGCACGACGCTTGCGGTATCTGGCCGGCTTTCCCTAGATGCCGTCGATGCTTCGCTGGATGTGCTTGCCGCCGAACGTGGGTGGGATGAGCCGGCCAAGGCAGCCGAACGTCATCGATTCCTTACGCTTCTCGCGGAGCGCCATGGCGTCACTGAAGCGACGCTCAAATCCAGAAACACAGACAGGAGTACCCCATGCGCAGCAATGGCAAGGTGAGGATGAACCGGCTCTTCGGCAAGGGACGATGCCTCGACGTCGCGATCGATCACGGCGTCTGCAATGAGCCCTCCTTCCTCAATGGGCTGGAGGATATCGGGGCCGTGGTGACGTCGCTGGTGGCCGCAAGGCCGGATGCGATCCAGATGAATTTCGGCCAGGCCGACCTGCTGCAGACCATCGATGGCAAGGACAAGCCGGCCCTGGTGATGCGCATCGACATGGGCAATCCCTATAACCGCATCCGCCATCGCCACATGTGGGCGGTGCTGCAGAACGAGGTCGAGCCGCTGATCGGGGCGCTTCAAATGGATGCGGCCTGTGTCGTCGTCAATCTCTTCATGCTGCCCGACGAGCCCGAGCTCTTCAAGCAATGTGTCCAGAACATCTCCCGCGTCCGCGCCGATTGCGACAAATATGGCATGCCGCTGATGATCGAACCCTTGGTTATGCAGCCGGTGACCGAGGCGGGCGGCTACATGGTCGATGGCGACTGCGAGAAGATCGTGACGCTGACGCGGCTTGCGCGCGAGATGGGGGCCGATATCATCAAGGCCGATCCGACCACCAACGCGGAGGATTTTCACAAGGTGGTCGAGGCGGCGCGTTGCCCGGTGCTGGTGCGCGGCGGCGGGCGAGAGGATCTCCGGATCGTGTTCGAGAAATCGGCGGCGCTGATGAAGCAGGGCGCCATGGGCATGGTCTATGGCCGCAATATCTATCAGCATGCCAATGCGAGCGCGGTGGTTCGCGGGCTGATGGCAATGATCCACGAAGGCGCGGACGCGGCAACGGCTCACGCCCTCTACGAACAGGGCTGACGGCCGAATGAATTGACGACCCGGAGGAGGGGTTCGCCATGGGAGACTACCTACTCGGCCTCGACGCCGGCAACACGGTCATCAAGGCCGTCATTTTCGACCTCGACGGGCGGGAACTGGCGCATGCTGCGCGGGAAGGCCATAGCCGTATGCCGAAACCCGGCCATGTCGAGCGCGATCTCGGGGAGTTCTGGGAGAATGCCCAGGCAGTGATCCGCGCCTGCATCAACGGTGCGGGCATCGATCCCAGAGAAATCCGGGCAATCGGTTGTGCTGGCCATGGCAACGGGCTCTATGCGCTGGACAGGGACGGCACGCCGCTGATCGGAATCCAGTCGATCGACACGCGGGCCGGTGCGCTGGCGGAGGAGCTGGAGGCAGCCGGCGTCGGCGACATCACGATCGCCATAGGCCGCCAGCGGCCCTGGCCGGCCCAGACGCCGACGCTGATGGCCTGGCTCAAGAACAACCAACCGGGGCTCTTTGCACGGGTCGGCACGGTCTTCCTGGCCAAGGACTATGTGACCTATCGGCTGACCGGCGATCGGGTCAGCGACGTCTCGGACATGAGCGGTTGCGGGCTGCTCAATCTCGATGAGCGAACCTACGATTCGCGGCTGCTCGATGCGTTCGGTCTCGGCGGATGCAAGGAGCTGCTGCCGCGTCTCGTCGAGAGCGACGAGATCGCCGGCCGAGTGACGGCCGAGGCGGCGAGGCTTACGGGTTTAGCCGAGGGAACGCCCGTCGTGGGCGGCCTGTTCGACGTCGTCGCCTCGGCGCTCGGCTCCGGTGTTACCCGTAGCGGCGCGGCCTCGATCATCGCCGGCACCTGGAGCATCAACCAGGTGATAACAGACGGCTCGCAACTCGCCGGTCCGGTCTTCATGTGGTCGACCTATGACCGCAAGCGCTACATGGCGATGGAGAACAGCGCGACCTCTGCCGCCAATCTCGAATGGATGGTGCGGGAATTCTTCCACGATTGCCCGGAAGGCGTCTCGCCGTTCGACATTGCCTGCGAACTGGCCGCGAGTGTCGAGGCCTCGGCAACAGCGCCGTTCTATCACCCGTTCCTTTATGGTGCCCAGACCGACGGCAATGCCCGCGCCGGCTTCTATGGCGTCGGCGGCTGGCACGGCAAGGCGGACATGATGCGCGCGGTGCTGGAGGGCGTCGTCTTCGGCCATCGCTGGCATATCGACCGGCTCCGGGCCGCCGGCGTCCATTTCGCCGATGCGGTGCTGTCGGGTGGCGGCTCGCGCAGCCGTGTCTGGCCGCAAATCTTCGCCGATATTCTTGGATTGCCGGTCACGGTGACGCGGTCGCGGGAAACCGGAGCTCTTGGCGCGGCCATCGCAGCCGGGACGGGCGTGAGCCTGTTCGGCGATTTTGCCGAAGGCGCGGCACGCATGGTCAAAGCCGAGCGAACCTATGAGCCCGATCCCTGTCTCTCCGAGCTCTATCGCCAACGATATGAGATCTATGGCATGATATCGGAGACGATGACGCCGGTCTGGAAGCATGTCGCGCAACTCGTGATGCGCGCGCAACAGACGGCGTGAAGTCGGAAATGGTTGCCGCGAACGCGAACAAGCGGCGTTGACAAATGCGCATTGGTGTAGTCTATAAAATTTATAGACAAAGGAATTCGCATGAACCACGTGGATGTCGCCGTGATCGGTGGCGGCTTTTCGGCCGCGGCAACGATCGTCAACCTCATGGAAGTCCTGGACCCCGACCAGACGATCGGTGTTGTCGGACGCACGGCTAGCCTGGGACTCGGCACGGCCTATGGACGGGCGGACGATGTCCACCGCCTGAACGTGCCGGCCGGCCGCATGAGCCTTTTTCCCGACAGGCCGGATCATCTCTGCAATTGGCTGACACGCAACGGCCACAGCCACGGGCCTGAGGATTTCATCCCGCGGCCGCTCTTCGGCGCCTACGTGCAGGACGCGCTGGAGGCGCAGATCCATCGCGCCGACAATCTTGCGCGGCTCTATTTTCAGGATGCCGAAGCGATCGATTGCGAAGTGCTTGGCGACGACAGGCAGGTCTTCCACCTCTCGAACGGTGAGCGGCTCGAGGCGCGGGCGAGTGTGTTCTGTATCGGCGGCACACCCGCGGGGCTGCCCCTGCCGGAGGATAGGATCGCACCGGAAGCCCGCAAGCATCTCTGTCTGAACGTCTGGGCCGACAAGTGGATGGAACGGGCCCAGCCCGACGATACGATCTTCATGCTCGGTTCCGGCCTGACCATGGTCGACCAAGTGATGTCGCTTCGCCGCCGCGGCCATCGCGGCCGGATCCATGTCATCTCCCGCCATGGCCTCGTGCCGCAGCCGCATCAGGTGCCGCGGAGCGATGCGCTGCCGCCCGCTGTCACGCCCGGCTCGGCTCCGCTCAGCGAGATGATGCGGCGACTGCGCGCCGCGGCGCGCTCGGCTGTGGATTGGCGGAGCGCCATCGATGGCGTGCGCCCGGTGACGCAGGCGGTCTGGCAGCATCTCACCCATAACGAGCGACGCCGGTTCCTGCGCCATGCCAATGCCTGGTGGAACGTGCATCGCCATCGCCTGGCGCCGGATATTCATGCACGTTTCAATGAGATGCAGCAGAGCGGTCAGGTCACGGTCAGCGCCGGCTGGCTGCATGAGATCTATGCCAACGAGGCCGGAGCGCGCGTGGCCTATCGCGACCGCCACACGGGAACGCTTCGCCAGTTGAGCGCCGATTGGGTGGTCAATTGCACCGGGATGGAGAAATGTTCGATCTCGAAAGTGCCTCTGCTCAAGAAGATGTCGGCACGCGGCATGATCACGGGCGATGCGCTCGGCCTTGGTCTGGCGGTCAATGCTGATTCGCAGATCGAGCGCGAAGACGGGTCGACAGTGGCCTCGGCCTACGCCCTCGGACCGATGACGATGGGTCAATTCTTCGAAATTTTCGCGGTTCCTGATATAAGAGTGCAGACAAAACAGGTCGCGGGACGTATTGCTGAGAAAATTCCAGCGACTTAGGGTCTAATGGGCTTGAGAAAGTAAGCGAAAATTATATCTATAAAGATTATAAAGTTCGCTTAGGCGATCGATCCCGACTTTCTCAGGTGCTTCATGCTCACAAAAAAAGGAAAATACGGGCTCAAGGCCCTGATTGCGCTTGCGCGTCTGCCTCCGGGTGAGACCGCATTCAGTGGTGAGATCGCGCTTGCCAACCAGATCCCGAAGAAATTCCTCGACACGATCCTGCTCGAACTTCGCAATGCCGGCATCGTGCGCTCGCGCAAAGGTCCGACGGGTGGCTATTCCTTGTCGCGACCGGCGTCCGAAGTGCGCATCGGCCATGCCATCCGCGTGATCGATGGGCCGCTTGCGCCGATCCGCTGTGCGAGCCGCACGGCGTATGAGGCATGCGAGGATTGCGCTGATCCCGCGACCTGTCTCGTGCGCAAGGCGATGACCCAGGTGCGCGATGCAATGTCGGAGATACTCGACAAGTTGACGCTCGAGCAGCTGGTTTCCGGTGGCTACGCCGATCTCGATGTCGATCTCGACATGGATCTGCCCAAAGTCGCGACCTGAACGCGGCCTCGCCGCATATCTGTAAATGAACAGAAGGCCGCGATCGTTTCGCGGCCTTCTGTTTTGGATCGGTGCCCGGCGGGCAAAGCTTGGTATCCCTAAAGCCGCGCCACGTGGCCATAGCCGCCATTGTGATAGACCAGCGATTCACCCTCGCCACTCAATACCGCGACCGCGCGGCCAAGAATGATCGCATGGCTGTGGCGCTCGATGATCTCCTCGACTTCACAGTCGATGGCTGCAAGCGCATTGGCGAGAACCGGCGCCCCGCTGACGAGCGTCGTCCATTCTGCGCCTTCGTACCGCGCCGAGCCCTTCACGCCGCCGATGCCGGCAAAGCGATTGGCAATTTCCTGTTGCCCGACCGCAAGAATATTGACGCAGTAGTGCCCATGGCGCTCGATCGCCGGCCAGGTCGACGAACTCTTGTTGATGTTGACGATCATCGTCGGCGGATCCATCGAAAGCCCGGTCGCCGACGTGACTGTCGCGCCGGTCCTGTCCTCGCCTCGCCCGGCGGTGATGACGGACACGCCGCCTCCCAGCGAGCGCAGTGCACGCTTGACGGTCGCGACATCAGCGTGCGTTCCAGGGATGTTGGTGCCCGACAAGTGGAGGGCGTGGGCAATGTTCATTTCCGGATTCCTTCTCGGCATCGTTGTCTCGCTGATCGACGATAGGTGTTAAATCCATATTGTCAATAATTTTTATAGACAATATGCGATGACTATTGGATCAGACGACCGCGCGTATTGCAGATCCTTGATTAGGGCCATGGCGACCGGACGGCGATGGGCCGAGGCCGCTGAAAGGGGAATCTCCCTTTGGGCAAAAATTAGGAATGAATATCTGTTGCTTTTAATATCTATATTTTTTATAGAATATACGAACTCGTGGCGCCTGATGCGTCCGTGGCCCTGATGATTGATTAAAGGGAGTGTCGATCATGATGATGCTGAGCGGATACACACTGGGTTTCTTCTTCCCCAAACAGGTCAAGCATATCGCGGCGAATCCGCCGAAGGCACCGTCCGTCAGGGAATCCGTACGGGGCGAGACAGAGCGGACTGACGCCCGTCCTGTTCTCACCAGCGACGGCGGCGAAGTGCCCGCCTCCTTCTATTTCTACCGCTATTTCTGAATTGACCCTTTCGCCCCGTTGGCAACCGGATCTCGCCCCCGTCGAGGTCCGGTTCTTTTTTGCGGGTATGACGTTGTGCGCTGACGCGCTGCAGATAGGCGATATTTTCGAAGGTTGGATGTCCGACGGAGGTTCCTGAGGAAGTCGAGGACCAAGCGGTCTTCTGGTGAACACATTGCCGAAAGCAGTTCAACAATCGAAGCTACTTTGGGTTATGGTCTCAAGCGTGCGGGTAAATCCCCGAGACCTTCTACCCTCGACGCCTGCTCGACCGCGCGCCGCATTGCGTGAATCCCATCTCAATCCAATCGCCAACCAAAGCTGAAGCCCTGGGAGTAGTCTCCGCATGAAATTGCGGTTCGTCTCGGTCAGGTAGCCTCAGCGGCCCCTCCGGAGGTCTCATGGACGACAAGTTTGCCGAGCGAATAGATGCACTATCCGATCGTGTTCTGAAAAGGGAACAGGCCGCGAAGCGGGCGGCGGAAAGGGTTATCGAGGAAGAGCAACGAAAGGCCGAGAACTGGCGGATCGGGCGTGAGCAATGGTCCCGCCTCGTGATCATGGTCGGAGATGTCTGCACGCATGTCAATCAACGGCTCAAGCCGGGATCTGGCGAGTTGCGTTGGCAGGACGGTCCTTTTGACCCGAAGGATCCCAATGCGCCGCTGCTCTGCAAAGTGGTGGTGATTGAAAAGGGGCAAGCGACAGATTTCGTCGCAGACTTTGCGATGCAGGGGCCTGCGCGAGTTAACGTCACCGGCTCCGGGCAGCGGCGCGAGCAGGATAAGATCGATCTGTCCAAACTCGACATGGCACAGATAGAGACCATGCTGGGCAACCTGTACGAGGCTTTCGCAGACGCGTGAGCGACTACGCAGAATGGAAGCCGGGGAGAACGAAAGATATTCAACAGTATCCGCCAGAAACGGCCATTTCGGGTCTTGATGGGAGCAGATATTCATCGGCTGCCGATTGCGGCGGCCCGCGTCGAGGACCCCGTTCTGAGCTGGACTGCAGTCGATAGCGGCAAACCTGACCGGACAGATATTTTCTCAGAGGCGGACCGCGATTGGGTGAAGGCAACGATGCTGAAAGCGCTCGCGGACATCACGCCTCACGACTTTTCCGGCCCCCCTGGAGGGATCTCCACCGCTGGCGTTTTGCCAATGTCGACTGGGCGGTTGGGAAGCCATATCTGTTCGATTCCGACGCTGGCCTCGCGGCCTGTGGCGACTGGTGCCTCGGCAACCGGGTCGAAGCAGCATTGGGAAGCGGCCGAAGCCTGGGGCAGGCGATCAGGGCATGGATTGCGACTGGATCTGGCCGGAAAACACGTTGAAGCAATGGATCATGGTTTGGGGCCGGCTGGCTGTGGGAGGCCTGAAACCGTGAAGATATTGGCGATTTGTTTGCCCAAATTCCCTTCCGCTGCACTCGGTCATATATCGCAGCACACGGCAAGTCGGTGGAAGGTCACGACCATTCTGTCACTGCACAGCGAAACGCCTCGATCAAACGCGCGGCATTGTGAGGGCTTGCTTTGAGCCTCCCTTTCTCGATCTCTAATGCCACTTCCACGACACGCTTGTTCACAGGCGCGTCGTGCCCATGTTCCCTGAGCTTGTCGACGACCCAGCCGTTGACTTCCCGAACCTCGGCCCGTCGGCCTTTCCGCCAATCCTGCAGTGAGGTCGTCAGCGTGTCGGGCTGCGAGAATGTCGTCAGCACCTCTTCGAAAATCTGGTCGACATAGCGTTCGTGGTGGTTCGCCGTCATCGGTGGCATGCCGATGATCGGGACGATTTTGGCACCGTCGGCCAGAGCTGCATTCATCGCCTCGTAGCCGGCCGCGCGCATGACTTCGAGCATGCCTGGCCATCGTGCGGCATCGCCGAGCGGCATATCGAGGATCGCCGAAGGGATCAGCTCGGCGGCATTGACCACGAGCTTCATCCATTTCGCCGAGCGGATGTCGTCGGTGACCTCGACCCGGCCGGCATTCCGGAGCAGCCGGGCGACTGCCTCTACGCGGGGCTGCGTGGCCGGATCAAGCGCGCCAAGCGCGAACCACGATGTGTCGCGGTCGTTCTGCCGGTTGGTGATGCCTGGCGTCCACATGTTCGACGCGATCTCGATAACGGCGCCGATGGTGCGCTCGCGGCCGACGATGGATGCGATATCCTCATGGGTCATGCCGTTCTGCAAGCCAACGATCAGGCCGTCAGCTGCGAGACAGGGTTCGATCAGCTGGGTCGCCCACTTCGTGTCATAAGCTTTCACCACCAGCACGACCAAGTCGAAAGGCTCCCGGATCTCGGCAACCTGGCAGAGATGCAGCGCAGGCACCTTGGCGCTTATCGTCCCCGAAGGCAGATTGACGGTTATGCCCCGCTCCCGGATGGCTTCGACATGATCGGGCCATTGTTCGATGAATGTGACATCGAGGCCGGCCAGCGCGAAATCGGCGCCGACGGATGCCCCCTGCGCGCCCGTTCCGAGGAACGCGATGCGCGGGCCTCCCTCTCTCTCCCAAGCCATGGCGAACTCTCCTCTCTCCCGTCCGATTGTCTCGTTTGCACGGAGACCTGCACGAGCAGGCTGGCCTCAGGTGCCATCCGACGCTCGCTGAAAGATTCTCATTTTGGGAAAATTGAGGACCGAGCAGCGCGGTTTTGTTTGGCAGAGTTGAAGCCTGACAGAACCGCCCCCGGGAGAGGGTGTGGGAGGAATCGAGACAATCATGGCAGATTCAAAAGCGGGCGCGCCATCGGGCGAAGCCCTGTCCAATGACGACATAGGGCTTGAAATCCGTCTCGACCTGTTCCGGCTACAGGTTGAGATCCGGGATTGCGAAAAACGGGCCTACGACCTTTTCCTGCAGAACCTGATTAAGGGGACCAGCCACCTGTCACTCGGGCAGGAGGCGATCGCGGCGGCTTTTGGCGCGGCGATGCAGCCGGGCGACAAGTCCTTCTGCACCTATCGCGGCCATGCCCATACGCTGGCCCGCGGCGTCGGCATGGAGAAAATTCTCGGTGAGCTGATGCTGCGCGATATCGGGCTGATGCGCGGCAAGGGCGGCTCCATGCACCTGACCTCCGTCGAACATGGCGTGATGGGCTCCTATGCAATCATCGGCGCGCATCTGCCGATCGCCTGCGGTTCGGCCTGGCGGGCACAATATCTCGGCGATCCCGAGGTCGCCGTCTGCTTTTTCGGCGACGGCACGACCAATATCGGCGCCTTCCATGAAGCCCTGAATTTCGCCGTCATCTGGAAGCTGCCGATCGTCTTCGTCTGCGAGAACAATCTCTACATGGAGTATACGCCGATCGGCGAGGTGACGGCGGTGGAGCACCCCGCAGGCGACCGCGCCTCGGCCTACGGACTGGAGCGGATCATCGTCGACGGCAACGACGCCGACGTGGTCTATCGCACCGCGCGCGAGGCTCTCGAGAAGGCGCGGCGCGGTGATGGTCCTTCGCTGATCGAATGCCTGACCTACCGTCATTCCGGCCATTCCCGGGCTGACCCGGCGAAGTACCGGCCGGAGGGTGAGCTCGATCGCTGGCTGGAGCGCGATCCGGTGAAGATCTACCGCCAGAGAATGCTCGATTTCGGGATATCGCCCGACGAGATTACCGCGATCGAGGCCCGGAGCAGGCAGAAGGTCGAAGACGCGACAGCCCTTTGTAAAGCCTCGCCGCCGGCACCTGAAACATTGCTGACGGCGGATGTGTATGACGATGGAGGCTGGGCATGGCGGAACTGACCTATCGCGACGCAGTTGCGCGCGCCATCGCGCAGGAAATGCGTCGCGACGAGCGCGTCGTCTTCCTCGGAGAGGATATCGCCAAGGCCGGCGGCGTGTTCAAGGCTACCGTCGGACTCTATGAGGAGTTCGGGCCGCGCCGGGTGCGTGACACGCCGATCTCGGAGCAGGCCATCCTCGGCGCCGCGATGGGCGCGGCGATGACCGGGCTTCGTCCCATCGCCGAAATCATGTTCTCGGATTTCATGGCCGTCTGTTTCGACTATGTTGCCAATGAATTCCCCAAGACGCGCTACATGACCAATGGCCAGCTCTCCGTGCCGCTGGTGGTGCGGACCGGCAATGGTGGCGGCGTGCGTTTCGGCGCGCAGCATTCGCAGTCGATCGAGAACTGGTCGATGATGATCCCCGGCCTCAAGGTCGTAGCGCCGTCGTCGCCGATCGACGTGATCGGCCTGATGGCCGCCTCCGTCCGCGACAACAATCCCGTGATCTTCCACGAGCACAAGGCGCTTTATGCCGTGAAGGGCGAAGTGCCCGACGGCGAGATCATCGACACGCTCGGCACAGCCAAGGTCCTGCGGCCCGGCAAGGACTGCACCATCATCGCGCTCGCTATGATGGTGCACCGAGCGATGGATGCTGCGCAACGACTGGCCGACGAGCATGGCATCGACGCTGAGGTGATCGATGTGCGCTGCCTCGTTCCGCTCGATACACAGACGATCCTGGGGTCGGTCGTCAAGACCGGGCGGCTGTTCACCGTCGAGGAAAATCCCCGGCTTTGCGGCTGGGGGGCGGAGATTGTCTCCATCGTCGCCGACGAGGTGTTCTGGGATCTCGATGGTCCCTGCGTGCGGATCACGACGCCGCACATCCCGCTGCCCGCCGCCGACCATCTCGAGGACATGGCACTTCCGAATGTCGACCGGATCGTCGAACGCGTCAGCCGCGTCATGAACGGAGGCTGAGATGGGCGCGGACATCATCATGCCGCAGCTCGGCGAGACAGTCGCCGAAGGCAAGATCTTGAGCTGGTTCAAGAAGGTCGGCGATTCCGTGAACGCCGGCGACCGGTTGTTCGAGGTCGAGACCGACAAGGTCACGATCGACGTCGAGGCCATCGAGGCCGGCACGCTCACTGAAATCCGGGTCGGCGACGGTGCGACTGCTCCGGTGGGCGCGGTGGTCGCGGTGCTTGGTGGTGCAGCAGCCAATGCGCCGGCCGCGTCGGTCGTTGAGACTGTACCGGCCGCGAAAGCTGCTACACCGGTATCAGCTCTCTCCGTGCTAGAGGAAGTGCGAACGGCGCGTGGCCTGTTCGGCAAGGCGGTGCAGGACGGCATCCGCGTCACGCCTTTGGCCCGCCGGCTGGCCGCCGAACAGGGCATCGATCTCAAGGGTATCGTCGCCGAAGGCAAGATGAGCGGCCTCGGCCGGATTTCCGAGAAGGAGGTCCGCGCCTATGCCGCCCGGCAGCCGGCTGCGCGTGATGTGCCGCAGCCTCAGGCAATCTCGGCTGGGGCATCCGCGCCCTCGATCAGCCTGAACATCGGGCCGCGCGACGAGGTCATCGCCTTTTCCACGATCCGCCAGAAGACCGCCGACCGGCTGGCCGAAAACTGGCGGACGATCCCGCATGTCTTCCAGGCGACGGAGGTGGATTTCACCGCGATCGATACCGTGCGCAAGGCGCGCAAGAACGGCTTCAAGTCCGAGCACGGGCTTTCGCTGACCTTCCTGCCCTTCATCACACGCGCGGTCTCGATCGTGCTCAAGGAATTCCCCGACATCAATGCCCGCACCGACGGCACGCGTCTTGTCAGAAGCAGGGACGTCAATATCGGCATCGCGGTCGATCTCGACCACAAGGGCCTCGTCGTGCCGGTGCTCAGGTATGCGGACGAGCTGACTGTGGCGGGCATTGCCAAGGGCATCGGCCGGCTGGTCGAGAAGGCGAGGGGCGGCAAGCTCGGGGCCGACGACATGGGAGGCGGCACCTATTCGATTACCAATAATGGTGCCTTCGGCACCCAGTTCACCTCGCCGATCATCAATGCGCCCCAAGTTGCCATTCTGTCGACCGACGCGATCCGGCTTCGGCCCGGCATCGTCTCGACGCCGGCGGGCGTTTTCATCGCGCCGAGGATGCTCGGCATGGTCGGGCAGAGCTTCGATCACCGCGCCTTCGACGGCGCCTATTCAGCGGCCTTCCTGTCCCGGCTGAAGGCGGTGCTGGAGACGCGGGCCTGGGATCAGGAATTCGCATGAGACGTCAGTTTCGTCGATCGTGAGCGGCGCGGCGGCAAGTTTGGAGTGGAGGAAACAGTGAAGTACAATAGCCCATATTCGACCGCTGCCTACGGTTCCCAGGCCAAGGACTGGGAGCAGGGGATCGATTATCACCGCCTCTCCAAGGAGCGCCTGCGCCGCGCGCAGGAAGCGATCAAGTTTGCCGGTCTCGGCGGCGTGCTCTGCTTCAACTTCGACAATATCCGCTATGTGACGGCGACCCATATCGGCGAATGGGCGCGCGACAAGTTTTTCCGCTACGCGCTCTGCCCGGCCGAAGGTTCGCCGTTCCTCTGGGACCCGGCGCCGCCGGCCAAGCGCATCTCGTCGCCCTGGATCGCCGACAATGTCGCGGCCCCGATCACGACCATGCAGGGCGCGATCCCGCCCGGCATGAATGTTGCGCGCGACTTCGCCCGGCAGATCAAGAAGTCGCTGGTGCATTACGGCATCGACAAAGAGCCGCTCGGCATCGACATCATGGAACTCGGCATGATCCGGGCGCTGGAAGCCGAGGGTATCGAGGTCGTCGATGGCCAGCAAGCGCTGCTCGATGCACGCGAGATCAAGACCGGCGACGAAATCGAGTTGCTGAAAATGGCCGCGGCCATGGTTGACGCGACCTATGTCGACATCGCCCGCGCCATCCGCCCCGGCACCAGGGAGAACGAACTGGTCGCCATCGCCAATGACCGGCTGTTCCGCATGGGCTCGGAACGGGTCGAATGCGTGAATTCGGTCTCGGGCCGGCGGGGCCGGCCGCATTCGCATACTTTCTCCGACCGCATGATCCAGCCGGGTGACATGGTGTTCCTCGACATCATGCATTCCTTCAACGGCTACCGGACCTGTTACTACCGCACCTTCATCTGCGGCGAGCCGAACAAGCACCAGATCGATGCCTATGAGACGGCGTCGAAGTGGATCAGCGCCTCGATCGACATGATCAAGCCCGGCGTCACGCCTGACGAGGTCGCCGCCGTCTGGCCGGATGCGCATGAATTCGGCTATCGCGACGAGGAAGAGGCGTTTCTCCTGCAATATGGCCACGGCGTCGGCCTCTCGCTCTGGGAACGGCCGATCTTCTCCAAGCGCTTCCGCGGGCAGAACACATCGCTGAAGGAAGGCATGGTCTTTGCGCTCGAAACCTGGAAGGGTGCCGAGGACGGCTCCGGCGCCGCCCGCATCGAGGAAGAGGTCGTCGTCACCAAGGACGGTTGCGAGATCATCACCAACTTCCCCTCCGACCGCCTGATCTCCTGCGGCTTGCCGGGTTGCGAGGTTTTCTGATGACTCGTCGGCGGAGAGGCTAGATGGAAGGCCCCGGCAGGGCTGCCGTCCGGCTGCCCGTGACGCTGGTCACGGGCTTCCTCGGCAGCGGCAAGACGACGATGATCAATGCGGCGCTCAAGGCACCGGAATTGAGCAACACGGTTGTCGTAGTCAATGAGTTCGGCGAGGTCGGCCTGGACCATTCGCTGGTGGCCAATTCCAACGACGCCGTGATCGTTCTCGAGAATGGCTGCCTGTGCTGCACCGTGCGCAGCGATCTGGTCACCACCCTCAACGAACTCTACCAATCCCGCCTGGCTGGACGCATCGCCGCCTTCGACCATGTCGTGATCGAAACCTCGGGGCTCGCGGAGCCCGGTCCGGTGCTGCAGGCCTTCCTGTCCGAACCGACACTCGACGGCCTCTATCGCGTCTCCGGCGTCCTTACCCTCGTCGATGCCGTGAATTGGCAGCAGACGCGCCTGAATCACGACGAGGCCACGCGGCAAGCGGCTCTCGCCGACACGATCCGGATCACCAAGCTCGACCTGGCCGGAGCCGGCATTGCCAATGATCTTCCGGCGGAACTGGCCCATCTCAATCCCGCCGCCGATATAAGGGCGATGAGCTGGGAGACGGCTGACATCGTCGCCCTGCTGACGGCCGACGGCTTCGATGCGGCCGATCCTCGTGCCGACCCACGGCCGTGGCTGTCGCTGTCGCGCTACCAGGCGACGGAAGTCCACAATCATCATCTTTACGGCCGGGAGATCGAATCCTTCGTGCTTCTGCGCGAGGAGCCGGTGTCGCGGGCCGAATTGCAGTTCCTGCTCGATGGCATTTCGCAGAATCTCGGACCCGGCCTGCTCAGGGTGAAAGGGCTGGTCAACGTCGCGGAGGAGCCCGGACGCCCCGCTGTCATTCAGGGTGCCCAGCACCTGCTGCATACCATGACCTGGCTCGACCGCTGGCCGGACGGTGACGAGCGGACGAGGGTCGTGTTCATCACCCAGGGCATCGCGCGCGACAGTCTCCGCGATGTCGTCGAACTGCTCGACCGCATGAGCACGCGGACGTTCAAGGCGCGCGAAAGAGCCCGCGTCCTGCGCGACCAGAGGTGACGACCGAAATCAGTAGTAACCCGCCTCACGCATCGCCCTGTCGATCCGGTTCTGCGCGCGCCCGAGTGCCGTGGCGTCGTCGATCTCGCCCATCAGCGCGGCATAGATTTCCTCGCCGAGAATTTCCTCGATATGATGATATTCCGGGATTGGTGGCCTCTGCCAGTTCTGCAGCTTGTTCTTCTTGGCCAGACGGTCGACGAACCGGACGATCGGCGTCGAGGCGGCGGCCTCCGGGTCGGCGCTGACCGAGAAGCGCGGCGCGACCGGAAAACCGTTCTTGACATATTCCTTCATCGCCGAGGGCGAAGCCATCCAGGAAATGGCGTCGAAGGCGAGATTGGCGCGCTCTGGGGGCAGCGATTGCGGCACCATCAGCAGGAAGCCGCCGATCGGGCTGACGCTGGCGCCGCCCGGGCCATGAGGATGGGCGAGATATTCGACCTTGCGCTTGACCACGGAGCGGATGTCATACTCGAAACGGGCAGCCCGCATGGTCCAAGTATAGGCCATGGCGGCATGGCCGGTCATGAAATATTCGAGCCCCCGGTTCCAGTCGATCGTCATGATGTCGGGCGGCGAGATCGACAGCAGGCGGTGCATGAAATCCAGCGTCTTTCGACCGGCATCGCTGTCGACGCGAGGGCGCATCTGTTCGCCGCACAACAGCGAATAGTCCATGTAGAGTCGTGTCGTCGGCAGGTTGATCACGGCACTGCCGCAGCAGGCCATGAAGAACATGAAGGAATGGGCGACGGGCATGCCCTGCGCCGCGTTCCAGACCACGCCGTGCAGGCCGCGGTTCGGCTGGTGCAACTGCTTGCCGACTTCGATGACCCGGTCGAAACTCAGCGGCGCCGGCAATTTGTAGGCCTCGCAGAGATCCTTGCGAATGGCGAGTGTCTCGACCGTGCAATAGATTGGGACGCCATACTGGATCTTGCTCCAGGAGCCGGTCGCCCAGATGTTCGGATGGAAGTCGAGCGGATTGATGCCGCTCTTTTCCAGGAACTGAGTCAGCGGCTGACCGACGTCCCGCTTCACCGCCTCGCCGAGCCAGGGCATGTTGACGGCGATGACGTCATATTTACTGGCTTTTCGGCGGGCGTTTTCGAAGACTTCGTCGCGCAGTGCCCGTAGTGGCAGAAGCGTGAAATTCTTGCGCGACGAAAGCTTGGCGCGGAAGTCCGACCACATGTCCCGCATCGAGGCGAAATAGTTGTCATCATGCAGGAGGAATTTCAGGTCCTGCCCCGCGTCCTGCCTGGACTCCATAATCTCCAGGGGCGGAATGATCTGGCCCGCCAGGTAGGAGCCCCCGAAATAGTAGTCCTCGTCGTCGTCATTGCCTGACTTCAAACCGAATGTCTCGGCCAGCAGCGCCTTCACTTTGCGGGCATATTCCTTGAAATTCTCGATCATCTTCAAACTGGGAACAACATAGAATGTCTTCGAGCCCGGGCCGCGCTCCTGCTGTTCCACCTCACCCTGTTCGATCAACTTGTGAATGCGCCGCATGGCGCTGGCGAAGGGAACCTCGGCGGATTGGGCGAGCGACGACATCGTCACGGGTTGGCCGCGCAGATAGCTGCGCATCAAGAATATGATCATGTTCCAGTTCTGGTCGGGTTCGGCCATCGGCAGAAGCTGGTCATAGGGTTTGCGCATCCGCTCCAGGAAGCTGATGATCCGCAAGAGCTCATATTCCGTCATTCATTCCGGCCTCCCAACCGGGCTTCATGATGTCACCCTGACCGGGGGAAGCAAGGCGGAAGTGGAATCCCTGCCATCGACCGCGATCCCGCTGGCGCCGCTGCCGCGGAGGCGTTTGGCCGAGTTGCACTGAAAATGGTCATCCGGCCGTTGCACCAGGCGCGGTCGGGGCATCGACCAGTTCGAAGAAGCGGACGTCGATATCGTCCTGAAGCAGTTCCCCGCGATGCTGCCAGAACCACTGGAATTCCGGCAATGCGCCATTCACGTCGAAATCGGTCTTGCTCGACCATTGCTCGTAGAGCATCAGGCAGCAGGCATCGATCGGGTCGGCGTGAAGATGCATGGCGAGGCAGCCGGGGCTTTCGAGACTCGGAGCGAGGAAGCCCTGCAAAGCATCGATGGTCTGAGCGAGCCGTTCAGGCCGCACCCGGAGGAATGTAAGCACTCCAATCATCAAAGCCTCCCTTCTTTGATGGAACGCATCCTAGGCCAGCACCACTATAACGGCGCACGAGAGATTCTCAAAATGAGAAACTTCCGGCGACGAACAGCCGAGGGATGATCTAAATCTTGATGGGAGATCGCGGGAGGAAGAAGATGGACGCGAGCACTGTTCGCAGCGTGGGATGGATCGGGTTGGGCAAGATGGGTTTGCCGATCTGCCGTCGCCTGACAGAGGCCGGCTTCGAACTGACGAGTTTCGCGCGCAACGATGCCAGTGCGGCCAAGGCCGAGGCACAAGGCTTTTCCCATTGCCGCAGCCTGGAGGACCTCAGATCCGCCGATGTCATCATTTCCGCCGTGCCTGATGACGCTGCCCTTCTGGGACTCATGACGCCGGGCTTTCTGGCGTCGCTCCGGGCCAGCCAGGTCTTCGTCGATATCTCGACCGTCTCGCCGTCGGCCTCCGCAGATGTCGCCGGCAGACTGGTGCCCACTGGGATAGACTATCTCCGCGCGCCCGTATCCGGCTCGACGACGCATGCCGCGTCCGGCCAGTTGACGGTCATGGCGTCCGGGCTGCGCGCCGCGTTCGACCGGCTGCAGCCGTTGATGTCGGCCTTTTCCGCCAGGCAGATCTATCTCGGGACGGAAGAACAGTCGCGCTATCTCAAGCTCGCGATCAACTCGATCCTCGCCGCCAATGCGGTGCTGGTGGCCGAGGCGCTGGCGATCGGGGAAGCGGGCGGCCTGACGCGGACCGACATGCTCGAGGTCATGACCCAGAGCGCGATCGCCACCCCGCTGCTCAGCTACAAGAAGGCCCTGCTGATCAAGGGTGAGTATCCGGCTGCCTTTTCAGTCAGCCAGATCATGAAGGATCTCGATCTCGCGCTCGGCACAGCCCGCGCCGATCATATTCCGGTCCCGGTCAATTCAGCCGTCAGGCAGTGTTTCGAACGTGCCTATGCAGACGGTCTGGGCGAGGCGGATTTTTTCGCGCTTGCAGGTGCCTCGAAAATCTAGAGTCCCGCTATCCCGCAGACATGTTCGGCGATGGCCAGCGATGACGTAAGGCCCGGGCTTTCGATGCCGAAGAGCTGAACCAGCCGTGGCATTCCATGCATCTCGGGACCGGCAATGAGAAAGTCCGCGTCGGGCTGTCCCTGAGCCGCGAGCTTTGGCCGGACGCCGCAATAGGCGGGATTGAGTTCCCGCTCCGCCACGCCACGCCAATAGTGGCTGATGGCCTGCTTGAAATATTCGCGCCGATGGTCGTTGAGGCTGTAATCGACCGTGTCGACCCATTCGACATCCGGCCCGAAGCGCATGGCGCCATCGATATCGAGCGTCAGGTGGATGCCGAGGCCGCCGGGCTCGGGCAGGGGATAGACGAGATGGCGAAAGGCCGCCTTGCCGCTCGCCTGATAATAGCTGCCCCGGACAAAGCGGGTTTCAGGCGCCCGCCAGTGGGTTTGCGCATCGATCCGGCCGGCAAGTTCGGTGGCCCTCAGGCCGGCCGCATTGATGAAGGCCGAGCAGTTCATCAGATAGCGTTCACCATGGGCATCGGAGGTCTCAACAACATAGCCTCCCGGTCCGGCCCGCACGGACGAGATTTCGGTCTGATAGGCGATCGATCCGCCTCTCGCCTCGATATCCGCGATGAGTGCGCGCATATAGGCCCGGCTCTCGAATATCCCGGTGCCCGGCGATGACAGGCCACCGGCGCAGGCCAGTTCCGGCTCCATTTCGACAATGGCGCTTCGACCGAGGGTTCTGAGCGATGTGACGCCATTGGCGCGGGCATTGGCCTCGATATCGGCCAGCCTTCCCAGCTGCTCGGGCGCGGTGGCGACGATCAGCTTGCCGCAGATCCGGTGCGGCACGTCATTGGCCGCGAGGTAATCCAGCAACATCTCCCGTCCGCCGCGGCACAAGCGCGCCTTCAGGCTGTCGGGCGGATAGTAGATGCCGGCATGGATGACCTCGGAATTGCGGCCGCTTGTTTCCAGTCCGAAGTCGTGATTGTGCTCGACGACGAGCACGTCATAGCCTCGGAACGCGAATGCACGCGCCACCGCGAGGCCGATGGCCCCGGCACCTGCAATTATGCACTCGACCTTATCCAACCGTTTGGCCTCTCGGACAGTTCGCGGGCGACTGGTTAGTCGGCAGACGCCGATATCAGGCCGCGCTGTCCTTTGCGCGCCACAGACGATGCGGCGACGTCTTTTCATAGCCGAGCTTGTCGAAGCTGGCGACCTCCAGGATCAGGCCCCAGGGCGCTCGGAAATAGATCCAGTTGAAGCCGGCGAGCGGGCCGTCCTCCACGAGATTGGGTCCGTCGAGCATGTCTACGCCCAGGGCGCGCAGCCGTTCGGCGGAGGCATGGACGTCGTCCACCTCGAAGCAGAGATGCATGCCGCCCACCTCGGATGAACGCTTGGGCACCGAACCGTCGTCGCCGCTATATTCGAAGAGCTCGACGCTCGGACCCTCGCCGGCGCGCAGGAAGACGAGATCACGGATCCTGGAATCGGCCGAGGCTCCGAGCTTGTTCTTCATGAAGTCCCTATCGACGTCGAAGGGACCGGTCCGGAAAACCTCGACAACGCCGAACACGGCTTTGAAGAACGCGATGCCTTCTTCGATGTTGGGCACTGTGATGCCGATATGGTGCATGCCGAAGACCTTGCCGGCCATTTGATCCTCCACATTACGACGCGGGTCTGAAGCCCTGAAATATTGATCCTTGCCCTAATGGGCCGCGCGCCGGCGCAAGGCCGAATAGGCCAGCGCGGAAACGACGATCAGGATGCCCTGGAACAGATATTGGTACGTCTGGGTGAGCCCGAGGAAGGTGACGGCGTTTAGGACTTCGGTGAGCAGGACGGCGCCGAGCACCGTTCCAATGAACGTCCCGCGTCCGCCGGTGAGGCTGGTGCCGCCGAGCACGACGGCGGTGATGCTTGCCAGCGTGTAATTGACGCCCTGGCGCGGATCGCCCACGCCGATCTGCGTCATCAGCATGATCGCGCCCAGCGCGGTCAGCAGCGAGCAGGCGACATAGCCGAGGACGAAGGTGAGATCGATGCGTACACCCGTCCTGCGGGCCGCTTCCTCGTCCGAGCCGACAGCGCGCAAGCGCCATCCGGCCTTCGTCCGTCGCAGGACATATTCGGCGCAGAGCGCGATGACGACGAGAACCAGGAAGGCGACGGGGAAAGGGCCCCACTGCCAGTTGATCCAGTCGGTGACGGGATAGCTGATATAGCCGTCCGGATTGTCACGCAGCAGGAAGCTGAAGCCCTGGATCGCGATATACATGGCGAGCGTGGCAGCGATCGGCGTGAAGTTTGCAAAGCGTATCAGGAAGCCGTTAACAGCGCCGATGAACAATGCCCCGGCGAAGATCAGCACAAATCCGACCAGCATCACAGCGCCCGACTTGTCGTCGTTGATGAAGAAGGACGCGACCACGACGAGGAAACCCGCCAGCGGACCGACCGAGAGATCGATGCCGCCCATCAGGAGGGCAATCGTCTGCCCGAGCGCGATGAAGCCAAGTGCGGTCGCAAGGAGCAGTATGTTGTAGATATTGTAGACCGACAGGAAATTTTCGTTCTGGCCGTAGACATAGAGCCCGAGCAGGATGGTGACGAGTGCCAGCGGAACCGCAGGCGCATTGTCGGATTGCAGGAAATGCCTCAGCCCCTTTGCCTGCGACGTCTCGGCCTTCGCGACGCCATCGCCCCCATGGGTCTCGGCGCGAACGGCTGCGGCCACGATCCTCTCTTCCGTGACGTCGTCGCCAACAAGCGTTTCGACCACGTGTCCCCGCGACAGGACGATGACCTTGTCGCAGAGCCCCTGGAGCTCGACGGCATCAGAGGAATTGACGATGACGGGCGTACCGGCATCGGAGACGTCGCGCAGGATGCGGTAGATCTCGAAGCGCGCGCCGACATCGACGCCCTGCGTCGGCTCGTCTGCGATGATCAGGCCGGGTTCGGAGAGTAGCGCGCGCGACATCACGACCTTCTGCTGGTTGCCGCCCGACAGCGACAGAATCGGCGCCTCCATGCCCGGCGCCTTGACCGCCAGTTCGCCGAAGATCGAGCTTACCTTGTCCAGTTCCCTGGCCCGGCTCATGATGCCGCCGGTGGCGAATTTTTCCAGCGACGCGAAAGTCGCGTTTTCGCGCACGGTCAGACCGCTCGCGACGCCTTCGAGATGGCGGTCAGAGGGCATGAAGGCGGCCTCATCGAGCAGCTCGCGCTGGCTGATCGCCCGGCCCTGGAGACTGATCGTGCCTTCGGCAGACTGCAGCCCAGCCAGCACGCGCATCAGTTCCGACTGTCCATTACCGGCGACCCCGGCGACGCCGACGATCTGGCCGCGCGACACATCGAAACTGACATTGGTGATGCCCTTGCCGGTCAAGCCAGCGACGGCGAAACCGATCGCGCCCGCCGCGCTCTGGGATTTGGGCGGGAAGGCAGCCTCCAGCGTGCGGCCGACGATGAGGCCGACGAGATCGGCATCGCTGATGTCGCTGACCAGCGACGCGCCGCGAACACGCCCGTCGCGCAAGACGGTCACGCGATGCGCGATCTGGCGGACCTCGGCAAGACGATGGGTGATGTAGATGACCGAGGTGCCCGATTTCACGACCTGGCGGATACGGCCGAACAGCATGTCGGTCGCCTCCTGGTCGAGCGAGGCGGTCGGTTCGTCGAGAATGAGGACCTTGGGCTTGAGCGCCAGCGCCTTGGCGATTTCGAGGAGATGCTTCTGCGCCACGGTCAGCCCTTCGGCGCGCATGCGCAGCGGCACTTTCAGCCCGACCGTGTCGAGCATTTCCTGGGCGACCTCCTGTGCGGGCCGGCCGGCGAAGAGGGCCGACGGTAGCGATACGCGGAGATTTTCGAGGACGGAGAGGTCCTCGAGAATGGCGGGATGCTGGAAACAGATGGCGATGCCCAGCGACTTGGCGATGTCGGGCGTCATCTGCGCGATAGGCTTATCCTCGAAGCTGATTTCGCCTTCGCTCGCCTGATACGTGCCTGAGATGATGTTCATCAGCGTCGACTTGCCGGCGCCGTTCTCGCCGAGAATGGCATGCACCTCGCCCGGATGGAACTCGACGCTGACGTCCCGCAGTGCCGCGACGCCCGAGAAATATTTGCAAATGCCAGCCAGACCGATCGTCACGCGGCAACCGCCCTTCGTGTTCGTCTCGATCGCGCTAACGTCTGGTCTTGCCATATCCCTTGGTCCGTCCTTCGGAAAATCTGCCCGGAGGATGTCCTCCTCCGGGCTTTTCTTGATGGTGTCCATGCCGTTCAATTGCCGACGGCCTTGGCCTGATCTTCGGCAGGCAGCTCCGAGGACAGGTAGATGGCACCCGGAAGGTCCTTGCGGCACTGTACCTTGCCCGAGACAGAGTCTTCGAAGGCGGGCGCCTTAAAGATTTCGTCGCTCGGCGGCGTGCCGTCGGTGGCGAGTGCCACCGCCCATTGGACGGCGAGCCTGACATTGTCGTTGCCGGTCGCGACCGTGAACAGCTTGAAGTCCGGGTTCGCGGCCTGGTTTTCCTGCCAGAAGCAGCCGAGCGAATTGCCGTCGGAGGTGGCGAGTGCCGGGATAGACTTGCCCTGCTTGGCAAAAAGCGGCAGCGCGCCGACCAGCGAAGGGCCGAAGTCGGAGACGATTACATCGATCTTCTGGTCCTTGGCGATTTCGGCGGTCAGAACCTTCTGTGTCAGCGCCGGGTCCCAGTTGGTCACCGCGAAGGGCTCCGGATTGATGAAGACATATTCCGGTCCAAGGATGTTCTTCATGCCCTTGAGCTCGTCGAGACCCTGGCTGTTGCCGGCCGGTCCGCTGAGGAACAGGATATTGCCGCCCTTCGGCAGGATGCTCTTGATCCATTTGCCCCAGGTCTCGCCGTCATTGACGAAGGACGAGCCGATGAACTTCGAGTAGTTCTCGCCTTCCTTGCCGCCGACGTTCACGCGGTAGGGGACGATGATCTTGCCGGACTTGAAGACGCTGGTAATGGCCGGAAGAACCGCCGGACCGGCGTCGCCGAATACGACGAGCGCGTCGATACCCTTGGCTGCCATGCTCTTGATGTCCGAGATCGACTTCTGGGTATCGCCCTGGCCATCGGCATATTCATATTTGGTGATGCTGGGGCACAATTCGACGGTCTGCTTGCCGGATGCGGTTGTCACCTGGCGCCAGCTGTTGCCGCCATAGCCGTCGAGCAGCGCCAGCGTGGCCTGCTTGGGGCCGCACCAGGACGGGGTTTCGGCGCTGGCCACCCTGGCACTGCCGAGTGCCATGACCACGGCTGCAACGGAGAACGCCAAGCCCTTCGCGAGAGAAGAGTATTTCATTTCTTTTCCTCCACAGTTTTCGTTCCAGTCGTTTTTCTGAAGTTTACCGTCCAGCGGAGCGAGTAAACACCGATGCCAAAACCCAGCGCCAAGGCCTGGATGATGGTTTGAGCCGAAAAAGGCACCCCGACTGAGAGTGCGAATTGGCTCAATTGGTTCAGGAAGAAGGCCGCAATGACCGTCGAGATCGGATAGCCGCGCCCGCCGAGCAGCGAGGTACCGCCGAGCACGACGACAGCAACGGAAGGCAGTAGCAGGCTGTCGCCCTGGAAGGCGGTCGGCTCGCGGGTAATCCCGGCAATCAGGACGCCGGCCATGCAGTAGAGAAGCTGGGCATAGACATAGGCCATCATCTGGTGGATGCGGACGGCAAGCCCGGCGGCACGGCCCGCCAGCGGGTTGGCCCCGATCGCCTCGAACCTTCGGCCGACCACGGTCTTCTTCAGAACGAAGGAAACGACCGCCAGAGCACCGAGCGCGAAGAAGATCGAGTTGGGAACCCCAAGCGTTTCGCCGCCGGCGATCTCGGCCAGAAGTTCGGTGGTGATCGAGGGCACGCCGCCGGAGACGGCGAAGACGCAGCCATAGAGCAGGGCATTGGTACCGATCGTGGCGATGATCGCGTTGAGCCTGAAGAAGCTGACCAGGACGCCATTGAGGAAGCCGGCGCCCAAAGCGAAGGCGAGGGCGAGCAGGACCGCCTGGAACAACAGCGCATCATTCTGCTGCGGATGATGGGTCGCGATGACGACCGCCAGTGACACGGCGCCGGGCAGCGACAGGTCGAAGCCGCCCTGCTGCACCACGAGCAACTGGCCCAGCCCGACGATCGCGATGATCGCCGCAAAGGGAAGGCTGCCGGAGAATGAGCCCCAGGAGACGCTCGACGGGGCGAAGATCAGGCAGACGATCAGCAGCACGACCGTCGACAAAAGCACCGTCACGAAGCTCCGCGTCAGCGGCATGGACAGAAGGCCCTGCTTTGCAAGTGTGTCCGGCGTGACTGCGGTCGCGTTCATGTCGTCTGGTCTCTCGTCCCAAGGTTCCGGGCAGGGTTCAGGGCAGTATTTTGGCGGCGCGCAATCGGTCGAAGGCGTCGGTGAAGGACCGTGCGGAGTTCTGATAGGCCGTGAAGCCCATGTCGCGGCTCTTGGTCATGTCGGTGAAGTTTTCGATGACGCGGCCGAGATCGGCGTCGGAATGCCACCAGGAGGCGACGGTGGTGAGTGGGTTCTTCTCAAGCCCATGCTTGGCAACGATCGCATTCCAGACCGGCTCCATGCCGGCCATCTGCCCTTCAAGCGGCTGGGCATGGCCGGGATAGGCGGCTGCGAGGACGCCGAGATGGGCGGCGAGCTTCGACCAGAGCCAGCTCCAGCGGAAGACTTCGCCATTGACGATGTTGAAGGCCTGGTTGCGGGCAGCCGGCTCGGTCGCGGCCCACAGCAGGTGTTTGGCGATGATCCGGCCGTCGGTGATGTCGACCGGCGCCTCATATTGCTGCGGCGAGCCCGGAAAGACGAAGGGCCGGCCGGTCTCACGACAGATCGCGGCATAGGCGCCGAGCGTCGCGGCCATGTTCATCTGGTTGCCGACCGCGTAACCGATCAGCGTGTGCGGGCGATGGACCGACCAGCCGAAGCCCTGGCGCTCGGCGGCGGCAAAGACCTCGTCTTCCTGGTCGTAATAGAAATTCTGGTAGGCCAGCCGCGGCTGCTCCTCGCGGAACGGCGTGATCGGCTTGGCCTTCGCATAGGCCTCGAACGGTCCCATGTAATGCTTCAGCCCCGTCACCAGCGCGACATGCCGGACGGGCTTGCCTTCCATCGCGCTCAGCAGATTGCGGACCATGCCCGCATTGACGCGGCAGTTCTCCGCCTCCGTTGCCTGGCGCAGCCAGGTCGTGATGAAGACATCCGTTGGATCGACGCCTGCGAGCGCCTGCATGACGGCAACCGCGTCGGTCAGGTCCACGGCGATATGGGCGACGCCCGTGGGCAGATCGTGCTTGTGGCGAGAGAGGCCGGTGACGATCCAGCCTTCGGCCACCAGCCGTTCCGCAAGATGGCGGCCGATAATGCCGGAGACGCCGGCGATGAGTGCGTGCCGTGCCATCAGTTGAGGCCTCCGGTGTTGAGCGTGATCTTGATGCAGGCCTGCGGATTTTGGCCGAGCTGGAAGGCCTCGACGGCCTCGGTGAGATTGAAGTGATGGGTCTGGATCGGCGACAGGTCGATGCCGGTCTTTTCCAGGAAGCGAATCGCGGCAGGCCAGACGCCGGGCGAGCCGATGCAGCCGCGTACAGTGAGGTTCTTCATCTGGATCAGGCCGAGATTGGCCGGGATTTTCTGGCCGATATTGATGCCGACCATCGACATGCGTCCGTCCTGGCCGACATAATCGAAGGCGGCTGCGAGCGAGGCGCTGTGCCCGGCAGCCTCGATGACGAGATTGGCGCCGCGACCCTGGGTGACTTCCTTGATCCGCTCCGCTGCCACGGAAGGATCGAGCGCCTCGGTGGCGCCGAGTTTCAGCGCGACGTCGCGGCGGGTCGGGATCGGGTCGACGACAATGACATTGGCGCCCATGCCGATGGCGGCCGCGGCTGAGACCAGACCGATCGTGCCGCCACCCGAAACCACCACCGTCTCGCTGGCGTTGGTGCCGCCCGAACGCAGCACGGCGTAGAAGCCGCAGGTGAAGGGCTCGATCAGGGACCCTCTGTTGTCATCCACGCCGTCGGGCAGCTTGTGCAGCCAATCGGGATTGACGTTGAAGAATTCGCGGTCGGCGCCATTCATCGAGAAGCCGAAGTGATGCAGCCGCTCTGGCGTGCGGACCACGCATTCGCCGACGACGCGGTCGCCGACGCGGAAGTTCTTGACCGCCTTGCCGACCTCGACGATTTCGCCGCACCATTCATGGCCTGGAGTCACCGGATAGGAGATCGGGATGATGTAGCGGCCGGCCAGCAGCTCATAGTCCGAATGGCAGATTCCGACGGTGCGAGTGCGCACCATGACCTCGGTGTCATCGATCGTGGGCATCGGAGCATCGATGACGATGGGCTGGTCGGGGTTTTCGAATACGAGCGCCTTCATGTCCTACTCCTGGATGTTTACGACCGCGCCATCCTGGGCCGCCGAGGCGATAATGGCTTCAAGGATCGCGATATTGTTAACGAGTTCGTCGCCTGTGATCGGATAAGGCGCCTCGCCTCTGACGGCACGGGCGAAGGCTACGAGATTGTCGCGGACGGGTTCCGCCGGGGGCACTTCGCGGACCGTGATCGGCGAGCCGGTTTCCGCCGAGGTCACGACCCAGCCGTCTGGCGATTCCACATGCGCCTTGTCGCGGATGTCGATCCAGCCCTTGGTGCCATAGACCGCGAAGCGCGAGACGAAAGGTGTCACCAGCGTTGCCGAAATATAGGCCGTGCCGCCGTTCCTGAAGCGGATATGGGCGCTCATCGTGTCACCCTGCGGGAATTCCGAGCCGAGATTTTCGCAGGCGACGCGAACGTCGCGCGGCGCGCCGAACAGGGCGGCGGAGAGATCGGTAAGGTGGATGCCGGTCGCGGTCATGCCGGCGACGGGCGCTTCTGATGCGTTGAGCCGCCAGTTGTCGGCATTGAGCGACAGGAACTTGTCATGGCTGAAATTGGCCTCGACCTGCAGAAGGCGGCCGAGCTTGCCGGAGCGCGCAGCTTCGAGCATCTCCGCCACCGGCGGCTCCCAGCGCCGCTCATGGCCCATCCCGAGCACGAGGCCCTTGGCCTTGCAGGCATTGACCGCGGCTTCGGCGCCCTTGCGGGTGTGGGCGAGCGGCTTTTCGCAGAAGACATGCTTGCCGGCGGCGACCGCGCGTTCGATCTGCTCGGCATGCAGCGAATGCGGGGTCGCGAGAACGACCGCCTCGACGCCGGGATGGGCCAGAGCTTCCCCGTCGCTGGGATAGCAGGTCAGGCCATTCTCGGCGGCGAAGGCGGCACCGGCGGCATTGGGCTCGGCGGCGCAGACGATCTCGATGTTGCCCGACGCCTTCTGCAGCACGGCCGTCATCTTTCGACCCCACCAGCCGAGGCCGATCATCGCGATTTTGACGGGTTTGTTCTTCTCTGTCATTCCGGCCTCAAATTCTCACCAGGATTTTCATGTGATTGACGGACTTATCGAGCAGGGCGTCGAAGCCCTTTTCGACGACATCGTCCGCCAGAATTTCAGCGGTGCAGATCTTGTCCACCGGAAGAAGCCCCGCCTCGACCATTCGGATGACGCGCGGCCAGCACTGCACCGGGTAGCACCAGGTCGCCTCGACGGTGATGTCCTTGAGCGCCCACAGCATCGGATCGACCGAGGCTGGCTTCATGTGGAGGCCGGTCTGAACGACCTTGCCCTGGCGACGAACGGAGGCGGCGCAGCTGTTAAGGCTAGCCTCGAGGCCGACGCATTCGATGGCGACATCGACGCCGACACCTTCTTCCGTGTGGTCCTTGATAAAGGTGACCACATCGTCCTTGGTCGGATCGAGGCAGATGGCGTCGGGCACGAGCTGCTTGGCGAGGTTTCTGCGATATTCATTGGGTTCGCTGACGAAGATGACAGCCGCACCGGCGGCCCGGACTGCAAGCAGCGTCAGAGCACCGATCGGCCCCAGGCCCGAAATCAGCACCGTCGAACCCGAGGTCACGCCACCGCGGTCGGAGGCATAGACCGCGACCGCCGCCGGCTCGATCATCGCGGCCTGCACATCGCTCACACCCTTCGGCACGACTGCGACATTGTAATCATTGACGACAGCGGTCTCCGCCATGCCGCCCCATGCCCAGCTCAGACCGACGCAGGCCATCTTCTCGCTGAGGTGATAGAGGCCGCGACGACCGTAATAATCATCGCGCGGCGAGATCAGCGGCTGGATCGAGACGCGGTCGCCGACCTTGACGTTTGACACGGCCGAGCCTTTGTCGGCGACGACGGCACTGAACTCGTGGCCGAGGATCTGTGGATTGGTCGCGCCCGAATAGACATGCGGCGTCTGCGGTGTCACGATGGGGCCAGCGATATATTCGTGCAGATCCGTACCGCAGATGCCGGTCACGATCGGCTTGATCAGCACGTCATTGGCGCCAAGCCTGGCCGAAGGGGCGGGGACATCTTCTACGCGAATATCCTTGGCGGCGTGAAATCTCACGGCTTTCATCGGGCGCACTCCTGGGAAAAAGTCATGTCAGTACCATCCCGCCATCGACCATGTAGGTCTGTCCGGTCACGTAGTCGGAGCCCGTCGAGGCAAGAAAGGTCGTCACGCCAGTGATCTCGTCGGGCCGCGCGGCATGGCCGATGAGGATCGACTGGCTGAATTCGTTGATTGATTGCTCCGGCTTCTCGGTGATGCCATGCGCCATAAACTCGCGGTCGAGCTGCTGCCAGAGTTCGGTGCGAACCACTCCCGGCGCGAAGCAATTGACGGTGATATTGTCTGCGGCAAGTGCGCGCGCGGCGGCCTGGGTCACGGCCACGACGGAGAATTTCGAGGCGCAGTAATGGGCGAAGAGCGGATAGCCCTGCTTGCCGGCGATCGAAGCTGTGTTGACGATCTTACCGCCAGTGCCTTGAGCCTTCATCTGCCGGGCTGCCTCCTGGGTCCCGATCAACACCCCAAGCCCATTCACGTCCATGATGCGGCGCCAGTCGTCCTCAGTGACTTCCATGAAGGGGCAGGTCTGGCTAATGCCGGCATTGTTGAACATCACGTCCAGCTTGCCGAAGGCCTTCACAGCTTCTGCGATCAGCGCCCTGGTACTCGCCCGGTCGGCGACGTTGACCTCGGCGGCTATGGCTGATTTTCCGATATCGGCGGCTACGGTCTTTGCGGCATCCAGATTGAGGTCCGCCACGCAAACCACGGCGCCATTTGCTGCCAGATCGCGGGCGATGGCGGCGCCGATCCCACGACCCGCACCTGTGACGATGATCGACTTGCCACTAACCGTTCCCGACACCGCGTCCTCCCTGACCGATAACGGATGAGACAATAAGCTACTGTTATGTCAGAGAAACTTTCCGACGCTGTAACAAGGGCTCAGCGAACAGGCTCCTCTCAAGTCCGCATTTTGATCGTAGCCAAAAGGCCTCCTCTGACCTTCTAAAATTTTCTCAAATTGAGAATGCCGGTAGGATCTCTTCTCCGATCGCATGCGGTGGATCATCTGCAAAGATGTCTAAACGAACAAGTTCGGACATATTCAGCGTTGTCGGCGCGCGATCAATCATCTTCACCTTGTGGTTGGAAGGTCCAAACACATTTGTATGCGCTGAGGTGCCGAAGGTCATAGAGAATCGCGAACGGTGTTCCTGGCGCGCCCTCCATCTGCAGCATCGCGAAAGCGCAGACTTGTATTGCCTGGATGCTGCAAAGATCGGTTCCCACTCTGGGAGGTCGCCTGCTTCGACGATGCATCCGAAAAAGTGATCCGGGACACTTAGGGCACCATTCACCCGAGCACATGCCGGCCGCAAGAGGCGGTTCCGTGGGTGAATCTCGGGCAACATGATCGAAGATGAAAGGACGAAAAATGAAACCTGAAAAACGAAGCAATTTCAGGAGTTCGAGATGGTGGGCGTGACAGGGATCGAACCTGTGACCCCTTCGGTGTGAACACGAGTAGCAGGCCGCAACATACTGATACTCTCGACACGGATCAGTGGGCTGTCTCCTCGAATTCGGCTGTTTCAGGGTCATTGCTTGGGCATAGTTTGGGCGCCAATTCTCCCAGGCTGGAGGCCGCCATCGAGTGGCTTGCGCGCCACCGCGACAGCATCATCGGACCGCCAGTGCCGGCCGTCCGCCTCAAGTTTGATCTCACAAACCTTGAGGCAATCAACGCATTGAGGCTCGGTCGAGCCCTTCGCAATGCGAGGGCGATGTGATGCCCATATGCCATGCGTCGACAATGCAAGACGGGGGCGAATACGATCAGCTGCTTGTAGCGATCTACTCGGCTCCTGCGAAGCGCCTGCATCATCTATCTTGCGTCATATGGGGCGGCCACGCGAATGGTATTCTGCCCGACGAAGCGGCCAATCGCCTGAATGAGGCGATCGAGCGCCGCCGTGAGTTCTTCAGAGCGCGTGGCCATGTTGGCGCAATGCGGCGGCGAGCGGCCACATGGTCGATTGCGCATCCCGCTGATGACCACGAGAGGAAGCGCCGTATTTGGTCGACCGGTGGCGCCTTGCCTAACACTCTGCGATCGATGTTCACGCCTGGCGAGAATGCTGTCGCTGGCATCATTCGACAGGAGGTCCGGCGAAAAGGCAAATGCACTTTGAAGTATTCGACAATCGCGAAGGCCGCAGGCCTTCGCAGTACCACTGTGGTCAAGCGGTTCGTACGTTTGGCGAAGCGGCATAATCTCATCAAAGTTGAAGAGCGGCTTGACGAGCACGGCTATAACGAGCCGAACGTGATCACCATCATCTCTAAGGAATGGCTTAGCTGGATTTCCTACCAGGGGCGTGCCGAGCCAGCGAGCAAAGGGGGCACGGCCGTGCCTACCGATCAGAGACCCCAGAAAACAAGAGAGAAGAGCGAACGGAAGGAATTGGCTAAAAAGACACTTGAAATGATGGCAGCGGTCGGGCTTGGCAGAGACAAGTGGCCACCATATGCGGCGGAGCAGAGGGAGCAGGTGCCCGCCCCGAGGATGCAGGATGGAGGGGAGATCGCGGCGTGATGAAAGCCATCTCAACCCCTGCTGTGGTCGAGCATTGGACCACTACCGAACTCGCGAGCGGAGGACGTGGGCAGTTCGGGCTACTTGCCGACGTCGATAGCCGCCAAGTTGTCTGAAGGCGAACGTACGGTTTTGTCAGTGATCGCCTATGAGTTCTGGTCTCGTCAGGCCTACCCACTGTCCATCGATGAGATCAGCCATGAAGCCGGCGTTGGGAGTAGGACGGTGCAGCGGGCAATCAAGCGGGCAGCGATCGAGACCCTTCTCGATGTTAAGGATCGGAGCGCTTTCATCCAAACGAAAGTGATATTGATACGCCACCGCGAATGGATTTCGCGGATGGGCCGGTGGCATGGGTCCGGCCGGCTTCAGACGAGGTGATCGCCTGTGATGAGGTTGCCAACTCTACCCTTTGGGTCCTTCCAACCGACCCACTGACCCACGGGTAATTCGAACCGCAGCGCACAATCGTATGTGATGAAAATGGCTACTTGGTTTTTCGGTTGTTGTTGTTGCTTCCAACCGGGGAGAGCGAGCCATGATCGAGGAAAAGGCCTTCTATTGAGCTTAAGGGCACGGACGAGAATGGCGCCGTGACCGCTACACTGGGTTTGCTCATGCTCAGCGACGCCAAAGCACTTGCCGGGTCGGATGGGCCTTCACCCTGGCGGCGAGCGCCTACAATCTGGTGCGGTTGCCGAAGCTCTTGACCGTGTCGTCATGATGGTATCCGAGCGCTGCCACTTGATCGGCCGCTGGCAGATCATCGAGGCGGACCTGTGGGATCGGGACTATCTCGATCTGGTCGCGCCCGCAACGATCACCATCGGAGCCGGCAATCACGGTGAAATCACCTTCGGTGTCCTACAAGCCAGCCTCGATCTCGGTTACAGCCCGTCGATGGTATTCTTCACATGGGCCGGATTCGACGAAATGGATGAAGTCGCCGGCGACGGTCACGCTGAATTGCTCGACGACGGCTCAATCGAGATCACATTTGCCTTTCACAATGGCGATGAAGCCATCCTCAGGGCGAAACGAGAGAGTTCTTCAACAGCCTGCTAGGAAAGTGATACCGTCCTTCCTATCACCCTCCTGACGCACCAGCGCCTCGGCTGCTTGCGCTTTTGGATTGCAAGCGCCCGTGCCGAATGAGCCCGCATGAACCTTGCATTCAACGCGGGGTCTTTCGATGGTCTCGCTCCAGAGCTCGAGCTCTCCCGCTGCGGCGATGCATGCGAAGACCCGCGCGAGATGCTCGGCGCCGCCCTGGCGATAGATGGATTTCAGGACGCCGACGGCATGTGTTTTGCCGGGTCCGCAACGCTGATTAACCGGCAGGACGATGACACCGGCGACGGCAAGCAGGTCCTCGAACGTCATTCTGGTTCCTCTCGGATCAACACTTGAGAGAACGGCACTTCGTAACTATTGTGCGCGTCGCAACTAGTGTCTCATTTTGCCATGAATCCTGACTGCAAGCCGGTCGCCTGCCCCAAACTGGCGACCGGCACATTCGCCCGCTCATCGAAAATTCTAGTATGGCGTAAGCTTGGTGTAACGGCGGCCTTCACCGCCGATTAACCAAGTTTGGTCAGAATCGATATCAGCGGCGATCGAGCTCCACGGTTGATGGGTTCACCAAGGTCTGGACGATCGATGCACTCAACACCTGGCGGCGGCAGGATACTCCCAATCTCCACCGTTCGAAAAACAAGTCGGCCGGCTGCGCGTTGTCGGTCGGCTTCTTCCGGTGCCGGAAAAAGCAGATCCCGCATCAAACCGCGCTCCGATCGGCTTTTGAACCTTCCGTCCAACCGCTCGTTGCCCTATCAAGCGCGCGGGCCGCATGCCTGAAGCTTACCCCGGCTTCCCCGTCAGCCCTGTCACGGGGCGCGCGACTTACTTTTTGGCCGGATAGTTTTGATCGGTGTGGGCATGACAACCTCAAGAAGAAGGCTCCAGAAGGAGCCTTGGAGTATTAGTGTCCCAATAAATAATTATTGTTTGTCATCGAGCACTGAGAGCTAAAAGGTGAAAGTGCCGATGCTGATGTCGGTAAGATCCGCACCCTCAAGGGTGATCGTAGACACCGAGTCGACACTGATGACAAGGTTGCCATTCACCGCTTCAATGTGATCCTGGAGCAAGTCTTGATAGCTGTCTATTTGATCCACGCCAGTTAAGTCGATAACGTCGTTGCGCTCAAACTGCTTGACTACATCGCGTCCATCCCTTGACGAAAAGAAGAATGTGTCACTGCCCGGCGATCCCCACAAAATGTCATTTCCCCGACCGCCTGTTATCAGATCGTCGCCGCTGAACCCGATTAGTTCATCACGGCCTGAGTCCCCGAAAAGATAGTCCTTGCCGTTGGTGCCTCGCACGATATCGTTGCCTGTGCCGCCGGACAACTCGGAGCCAACAGTGTCGAATCCGCCGTCAATGAAGTCATCTCCCGCTTCGCCATAGACGATGTCGTAGTTGTCTCCTCCCCAAATTCTATCGTTTCCGGCACCGGCATAAATCTCGTCCCTGCCTGCTAGACCAACGATCACGTCATTGCGCCGCGTTCCTTGTAAAAAGTCATCGGCGGACGTTCCCTTAATTCTCACCATATCACTCCCCTGAGCGTGCTTAACATTAAAAAAAATGCATTTTGCAGTAACCATGTCTACTGGGAAGTTTTGATCTATGTATTTGAGATCTTAACAGAGCGTGGCTCAAGAGCATTTCAATGATCTCGCCGACTGTGCCGGCTTGCAGCGACGCAGAGCCCCGTTCGCACATTGATGCGGGCGGGGTTTCAAGTTCTAGACTTGGCATTATATTAGGTATGCGAGACGCTCACTTTAGTATCGCAGCAGGTGCGACCGTTGCTGCGGGCTGGGCGCCGACTCCATGACAATGCCCAGTTCCTTTAGTACGCTACGCGCAAAGCCTCTTAAGTCCTCCGAGTAGATTTGCGTGCACAGGAACACTTCATTCACCTCACCTTTACGCATGATCTGTTAAACAGATTCACCGCGACGCGCCCGCGATGTGTTTGGCGTGTCGCGGTGATCGGCGCTCTCCAGCGCTGGTCGCGTCGACATGGAGCGACGCAGAGCCCCGTCCGCGCATTACCGCGGGCGGGGTTTCTCATTTGTTGAACAAGTCTCGCCAATCTCAACAATGGCTAGACTTTTGGCTGAAACAAATAAGATCTCAATTGCGTTCGGCGGGGCACCAGAAAGCCGATTGGCCGCCTGGCTGCAGCGAGGGCCGGCTGCCACTCCATGGGCGGACGGCCCTTTTTTCATGATCAGTCCGTATGCGTGGCCGAAACCGCGTTCTTCACAGCCGCGCCTAGAGCCGTGGTGTGCTTCCGGTTCGCTGGATCGAACGCTGGAACGCCCATGCTCTTGGATGGGGCCGCATGATCGATAGGCAGGAAGTTTCAAATTTCCGCGCCCCGCCGTCCGCGCTATCAGAGATCGCGACCTGAGGCACAGAAACCAACATATTGACCCTGGCGATGAAAGCATCCGGCGAGAAGCGTGCTTTGCGGAGCAGGTCGGATGCAGGAAATTGATTAGAGACCCAAATAGGCGAGTGCGCCGATCAAATTGGACTTCGGCCCGCTTGGACCAACCTGCACCTGCGACACGTCGATTGTGCCAGATACAATTGAACCCTTGCCTCCGGATTCTGCCGTGCTGAATGCCGGGAGCCCAGACGCGTCGTTTGGCAAATACAAATTGTCAGAGATGACTTCCAACTCAGTGGGGCTCCCAACCGTCGCCATTGCAAGATGATATCGGGGATAGAGTTCGCGGCCGGTATATTGCGCATACACCGTCCCGTCCTCGGAGATCTGAACCTGTTCGAGGCTGCATGGCTGACTACCGTTTGTGACAGTGCGCACCGAAAACTCCCCTGCAACTTGGGTCAATTGCGAGAGATACAGTTCCAGTTTCCTCATATTCGGAACCGAACCACCGTCCTCACTGCCTGGAAGCGTAAGATCCGAGGGCAAGCCAATTGGCTTGCCGAAGGCGTCGAACTCTACATCAATAGGCGAAGTCACGAGTGAGCCGGGTGCATATGGAAATGCGTTGGTCGTCGAATTACGCCCAGCGGCGTCGAAAATCGAAACCTGCCAGCTGTTTACCCCTGTTTTGGAGAAATAGACATCGTAACGCACCGGTTTGCCCTGTGTGTCGTAGGCGTCCACGAATGTCATATTGGTGAACCTTGTGTTAACGCCAGATGTTGCGCTCGGCAAGGCGGCAGCATCGACTACATCAGCGGAAGCGTCGAGGTTGCCCGAAAAAGTACTGTAGGACGATCCATCACCAGGAAAGTGGGTCGGGAGATTAACCGGCTCCAGCTGTGAATAATCAGTCGCGACATGCGCGGCACTAGAGTCGTGGGGATAACCAAGAAGCGTATTGCCGTCAGCATCTGATATATTGCCATTCTCATGGACGGAGAATGAGCCCTCTCTCGTCAAATAAGTCGTTCCGGCCGGATCTGAGACAACCAAATAGCCCTCTCCCTCTACCGCGACGTTGGGGGGAAGGAGGACAGAGTTTTGAACAGTGTTAACGGCACTGATGCCGATTTCCTCAGTTGCCTGCAGCGTTGTGGCAGGGACCGTCGACGGCTCTGCCAATAACAGCGATGCAAATTTCATCGACGCTTCTGCATCGCTGGATGAAGCAGCGCTTGTGAAACCATTGGCTGCTGCGTCGGCGCGGCTGAAATCCACCTTCAAGGGGGACGTGCCCGCCGCTACCGTGTCGAAGAAAGCCATGACGTATCCTCTCGCCCAGAATTCCCTGAAGCAACTTACACCCAGCTACTTGCGTGGACCTTGGCACGATCGATCAGCGCAGCCGTGAAGCCCGCGGGCACGGCCAGGCGCACGAATTCCGACAAGACCTAAATATTCCCCCTGCCCGGATGAGTCGCTCGTCGTAACTAGCAGGTGCCGCATCAGATCGAGGGCCAGGAGCCTCGTTTCCTGTTTGCAGGCTGCTGCTAAACCAGTCGAAAGAACCGGTCGAACCGTTTTGGCCCGGTCCGGCGGCCCGTGGAGTGGTGGACGTCGGTCCACCGCAGGAGAGGATGGCACGGGCCACTTGACGTGCAGCTAAGCCTTCAGTCGGATCCCGGACAAATGGCCAGTCGTTGGAACCTTGCCCCAAACCGGTGTTGCTGTCGATAGCTGTTCGGCCCCATTTTCTTGCCATCAACTACCTTCTCCTTCCCACTCCCGGGAAAGACGATCGTGGTGAGCCTGCTCGTCAGGTCGGTCATCGTCCTATCGTTCCGCAGCCACAGGAACAAATCATAGATCACAACAGATGAGACGACGTGGAGACGGGACTCCGATTACCAAAAGACGAACAAGCAGAAAGATCACCGATTCCCTTTGAGCGGGGGTGTTCGCGATCATCTGTGTTCCGCCTCGGCCGACAACGGTGCCAACCTCGACTCCGTCCGACTAAGGTGTTGCGCGCAATCGCATGCATGACTGCGCCTGGGGATTGGCCGCCAGCGCCCGCCGGCTACGCTGAGAAATTGGCCGCGCTGGGCTCTCGCTGGTAATGAAGGGCGGGTACGCTACGCAACCACGGTTGTGGCTGAGGGGGGCGCACCGATCCGCTGAGCTGGCGAACGGTTTGTCGTCCTCCACATCGCAGAAGGTCCTTAGTAGCGTGAATGAGGTGAAGACATTGCTCTTGAAGGCTCCGGGAGGAAAGCGCTATTTGACTTCGCGACTGCCCTGCAAATGACGATTAGTTCTCCCGAAACCATCAAGATACCTCCCGTAGTCGCTCTTTCGATACCCCGCAGCCTGTTTCTCAAACTCATCCGGGGAAATATACCCCTGCAGCAGTGCAACCTCTTCCGGGCAAGCAATCTTGAAGCCCTGGCGCTTCTCAAGCGTGCGGACGAATTCGGCGGCTTCAAGCAGACTGTCAGGCGTACCGGTATCGAGCCAGGCATAGCCGCGGCCCATTATTGACACTTTGAGCTTGTCCTGCTCGAGATAGGCGCGGTTTACATCGGTGATTTCATATTCGCCGCGCGCCGAGGGTTTCAGGTTCGCGGCAATGTCGATCACGGCGGAATCGTAGAAATAGAGGCCGGCGACGGCCCAGTTGGATTTGGGCGCCTTGGGCTTCTCCTCGATCGAGACGGCGCGCATCCTGTCGTCGAATTCCACGACGCCGTAGCGCTCGGGATCGACAACGTGATAGGCGAAGACGGTTCCCCCGTCGATATTTGCCCGTGCCTCCGTCAGCAGGTCCGGCAGGCCATGGCCGAAGAAGATGTTGTCGCCGAGGATCAGGCAGGAGGGGGAATTGCCGATGAAGTCGGCGCCGATGACAAACGCTTGCGCCAGCCCATTGGGCACCGGCTGCACCGCATAGGAGAGCGCGAGCCCCCATTGCGAGCCGTCGCCCAAGAGCGTCTGGAACAGCGGCATGTCATGCGGCGTCGAGATGATGAGGATCTCCCGGATCCCGGCCAGCATCAGCGTGGTCAACGGGTAATAGATCATTGGCTTGTCATAGACCGGCAGGAGCTGCTTGCTGATCGCAAGCGTCATCGGATGCAGCCTTGTGCCGCTGCCGCCCGCGAGGATGATGCCCTTCATTGCCCTCCTCCATTCATGCGCCGCGCCTCCTCGTCAGATTTGGGCCCGAGCAGCGCGTCGACCACCTCTTTTGTCGACTCGCGCCAGTCCGGCAATGCGATGCCGTAGATCTGTTTCAGCTTTTTGCCCGAAAGTCTCGAATTTTCCGGCCGCCTGACCGGTGACGGATATTGGTCCGAGCTGATCGGGATCACCTCGACCGGCCTGCGGCCATGGGCTTCGGCGGCCCGGAAGATGGCGCGAGCAAAATCCGCCCAACTCGCTTCCCCCGACCCCGTGAGATGGAAGACGCCGCGATAACGAGCATCGCTGTCCTCCACCATGCGTTGCGCGGCAAGAATCATCGCATTGGCAATGTCCCAGGCCGATGTCGGGCAACCACGCTGGTCGGCGACAACCGAAAGCACCTCGCGCGTTTCGCCTAGCCGCAGCATCGTTTTGGCGAAATTCGATCCATAGGGCGAATAGATCCAGGCTGTCCGGAAGATCGCGTGATTGTCGGTGGTCGCCGCGACACGCTTCTCGCCTTCGAGCTTGGAGGCGCCGTAAACGGAGGCCGGCCCGGTCGGATCGTTTTCGACATAGGCGTCTGGTTTAGTGCCGCCGAAAACGTAATCCGTCGAAAGATGCAGCACGGGCACGCGGAGCCTATGCGCTGCTTCCGCCACGGCGCCGGCACCCATACCATTGACGGCGAAGGCGAGATCCTTCTCCGACTCGGCCTTGTCGACGGCGGTGTAGGCGGCAGCGGAGACGATCGCGTCCGGCCGCGCGGCGGCGAGCGGCGGGAGAACGGATCGCGGATCCGCAAGATCGAGCGCTGGCCGGCCGAGAGCGACGATCTCGACGCCCAAGGACGGGCCGAGCGCCACCATCGCGCGGGCGACCTGACCTTCCTTGCCGGTCAGGGCTATCCGAAGCCGGCTCATCTCTGCTTCTCCAGCATGCCGAGGCGCTCGCCGGAATAGACTGTCTCGCGCAGCGGCCGCCACCACCAGTCATTGTCGAGATACCATGCCACGGTCTTTTCGATGCCGCTCTCGAAATTCTCTTGCGCCTTCCAGCCGAGCTCGGTCTCGAGCCGGGTTGCATCGATCGCATAGCGCGCGTCATGGCCGGGACGGTCAGTCACATACCTTATGAGTTGCGCGTGGGGCTTGTCCGTCGGCCGCAGCTTGTCCATGATCGCGCAGATGCGCGTGACGACATCGATGTTGCGCCGCTCGTTGCGGCCGCCAACATTGTACTTCTCGCCCAGCCGACCCCTGGATGCGATGAGATGGAGCGCGCGGGCATGGTCGTCGACATAGAGCCAGTCGCGGACATTGGCGCCCCTGCCGTAGACCGGCAGCGGCCTGCCTTCGAGCGCATTGAGGATGACGAGCGGGATGAGCTTTTCCGGAAAATGGTAGGGCCCGTAATTGTTGGAGCAGTTCGACACAACGACCGGCAGGCCATAGGTGCGGTGCCAGGCGATTGCGAGATGATCACTCGCCGCCTTCGAGGCGGAATAGGGGGAGGATGGATCATAGGGCGTTTCTTCACGAAACAGCCCTTCGTCGCCGAGCGAGCCATAGACCTCGTCGGTCGAGACATGCAGGAATCGGAAGCCATCCCTGGCCTCGCCGGCCAGGCCGTCCCAATAGCGCCGGGCGGCCTCGAGAAGCTTGAAAGTCCCCGTCACGTTGGTCTCGATGAAGGCCGCGGCCCCAGTGATCGAGCGGTCGACATGGCTCTCGGCGGCAAGATGTATCACCTGGTCGGGACGGAAGCTCTCGAAGGCTTCCGCCATAGCCCGCCCATCGCAGATGTCGACCTTGAGAAATTGATAGTTTGCCGCATTCTCGATGACCTTGAGCGAGGCGAGATTGCCGGCATAGGTCAACTTGTCGACATTGAGCACCTCGGCGCCGACATCGCGCACGAGATGGCGGACAAGCGCCGAGCCGATGAAGCCGGCGCCGCCGGTAACAAGAATGCGCATTTTTGACTCTCAATATTCATGTGAAAGTTTCTGGCAGCTTCGCGAGCTCTGGCCATTTTCGATCTTTGTCAGACAGGACCGCGTCGCCTTCCGAGGTTCCCCAATCCACGGCGAGAGCAGGATCGCTCCAGAGCAACCCACGGTCATGGGACGGACTATAATAGTCTGTTACCAGATAGAATACCTCGGCATCGCTGCTCCGCGTCACGAAACCATGGGCAAAGCCCGGAGGGACCCACAGCTGATGACCGTTTTCTGCGCTTAGCTCCACCGACACATGTCTGCCGAAACTCTGCGACGAGCGGCGGATATCAACGGCGACGTCCAATATTGTGCCCTTCAAGCAACTTACCAGCTTGCCTTGCGCACGTGGTTCGATCTGAAAATGGAGGCCACGTACCGTTCCGACGGCGGCGGACATTGAATGGTTGTGCTGAACGAAGTTCACCGGACCAGCGAGGTCGGAAAATTTGTCGTGGCGAAACGTCTCTGCAAACCAGCCCCGCGCGTCACCAATCTTGGTCGGCTTGACCAACAGAGGTCCCTGAATGTCGACCGTTTCGAAATCCATGTTGCATTCCTGCCTCGTCCAGCCCCTACCTACAAGAAGTTCGGCAGCAAGTGAATATTTGTGCGCGCCCGACGGCAGAACTGCCGACGGAAACCGTTAAGTTCAAAGGCAGCCCTCGGCTCCGCTATTCCAACATTGGAGGCCAGTCAAGGCCATGCAAGCCACCGCATCGAGACCGCGTGTTCGAAGCGTGGCGTGAAATTTACGAGGGCGAGACCCCGCTGGATTACTAGGTCAACAGGAACCGGCAACGGGCGCCGCCGAGCGACTTCCGAAGACCATTGCGGGTTCCCATCAACATAGTTCGAGTCTCCTCATCGCATGCACCTATTCGTCATCCTTCAGTCCCGCATTTCGCTCTGTGGAAGTCCGCGCTGCGCATATTCAACCTGCATCAATAGGCAGAAAGGAATCGGTCGAGTGAAACGTCGTGTTCACTCTGGCATTTACTGAATGAACGCCAGAGCCTGTCGGCTTTCCGCCGAGTAATACATGAACGAAGCAGTTTGAAATTTGAAGCGGTAAGACGACTTCATTGTGAACAAACGTAATACGTTTGATTGTTTTTTTTCTCGCACGCATTTAAGTGGTTGAATTAGCCTTCCAAACATGGCAAACGGGACACTAGCAGGTGCGCAAAGAGGGAATCAGACCATGGCTACAGTGACTGGTGTAGATGCAAGCGATCCAAAAATCACCACCGATCCGAATGATCCGCTTTATGTTGACCTGTCCGGCGATACCGGCAGCTTCAATGTGACGGTGAAGGGCAGCGAAGGTGGCGACACGGTTATCCTCGGAGATTTCGAGGGCAAGGTCAACACGGGCGACGGCAACGATCTTGTTGATGTGTCAGGTGGTGGCAGCACCGTTACCGGCGGCGGCGGCAACGACTATATGGTCTCCAGCGACGCAGACGACGTCGCTAAGGTCAGTGGTGACGGAAACACGTTCATTTTCAAGGGCGACAGCGGTAAAGACGTCATTGACGGCTTCGACCTCAAGAACGACGTGATCAAGCTCCGCGGCTACGATAGATTTGAAAATGCCAAGGATGTGCTCAAGCACGCCAAGCAAGACGGTGACAACGTGGTCATTAAGCTCGGCGATGGCAATAAGATCACACTCTTGAACGTTGATCTCAAGGATCTCAAGAAGAATCCAGGCGACCACTTCGACGTCAGCTGAGAAACATCGACTTAGGATGAAAATCCCCGCTTTGCGGGGATTTTTTTTGGAGGTTCAATACTCGGATGATCTTGGGACGGGTCGACAAAGTTGGAAATCACCGTGTTTTTGGGTGGGCAGCGGATGACAGAGATTTTTCCGAGTGTCTGTCGATAGAAATCGTCCATGATGGGTCAGTGGTCGCGCGTGGATCGGCTGACCGGTTTCGTGCCGACCTCAAGTCTGGCGGCTTTGGCGCGGGCGATCATGCGTTCGAAATCGACCTCCCCCCCCATCAAACCTTGACAGGCTTCGAGGTCCGAGCGATCGGTACAGACTGTAGTGCCACTCTGGCGTTTGCGGACGCCGAAGAGCATAAGTTTTCTGAACTATATGACATACTCGTCGCTCGCTATGACACGCTGTTCGCCGCGATGGCGCAACGTTCCCAGGCCTTCGAGCGAGAATTCCGCGGCTCGCTGAACCAGCAGATCGAGGATCGTACGGGGCGGATTAGTGAAACCCTCCAAGACTTCAATGCGCGCCTTGATACTGCAGAGGTTTCACTGCTCCGGATCGATGAAATGGTAAGGCGCTTGGTTGAAAATAATGCAAAAAAGCGACGGAAGCGGTTCTTTGGATTGTTCTGAAGTGAAAGGGCTTTGAATGAAGGTTCTGTTCATTCATCCCAAGGCGCCTGGCCAGTTTTCGAAGCTGATAGAGCATTATTTGAGTGACGGGCAAAATGAAGTCGCCGTTATTCATATGGGCTCTGAAGACCTGCGTAAACAGTATCCCGCCGAGCTTACGAGACTTCTAGACTACGACGTGCGTGCACTCGCATCTCTCGACTCGAACCAGAAACCATATTTACGCGGGCTGGATAACTTCATCCGCTCGGCCACAGCGACTGCCAACGCCGCAAAGCGCCTGCTAAACAATGGGTGGGCGCCAGATGTCGTCTACAGTCATAGCGGGTTTGGGCTGGGCGCATTCGTCCATAATGTTTTTCCTGATGCCGTATACCTTAAATACTGCGAGTGGTTCTATCGAAATGCCGAGGATGGTGCTGAGTTTTTTACAGGACCTCGAAATGTCGATGGAAGAGTTGGAACTGAACTTCTAAACGGGCCAATTCTGTGGGATCTGACACGCGCAGATATTATGGTGGCACCGACGTCTTGGCAGCGCCAGCAGTTTCCTAAGCACATCCGCCAGTCGATTCATGTTGTTCCGGATGGCATTGATGCAAGTCGCCTGAGCCCTGATCCGGCAGCTCAATTTTCGGCACCTTCAGGCAGGAACTTCTCGAAGGGGGATAGGGTCGTAACTTACGTGGGGCGTGGCGCAGATCCCTTCCGCGGCTTCAAGCAGTTCATGGATGCACTGGGCCTGCTTCAAGCCGCCGATCCGACGCTCGAGGCTATTATCGTTGGCGATCAACTAACCTACTACGGACCCGGCCCTGGTACGGACGCCTATTTCAAATCTGTCATGGCTGAGGCTAACATCGATCGTGATCGCACCCATTTCACTGGATCGGTTTCCTACGACGATTTCGTAAGCGTCCTTCAAGTCTCTGCCGTCCATGTGTATTTGACGGCGCCATTTGTTCTATCTTGGTCAGCGCTTGAGGCAATGGCGTGTGGTTGTGCGATTGTAGCCTCGAACACTGAGCCGATCTGGGAGTTTATCGACGACGGCGAAGAAGGGTTGCTGGCCGATTTCAATGACCCTCATGAGATAGCCTCGAGGGTGTTTATGATGCTGGACAACGAGCAACTGCGTGCGAACTGTGGAGCCAGCGCGCGAAAGCGGGTGATTGGAAGCTGGGATCTCAAGGCAGCTCTTGCAGCTCACCTCGAATTGGTCCAGTCGGCGCTGAACAGTCGCCCGTCAGTGTCCGTCGAACAGGGAACAAAAGGGCATATTTCTAGTGAAATCACGACCGGTTAGCGGTATGGTCATTTTCGAGATTCAGAGGCAATGGCATAGATGGCACAAGTTTCAAGCTTAGAATTGCTGCAGTCCGCGCGAAGGACATTTCTGCGCGGATTTCTGTTTGCGGGGTTCATAAGCTTTTTTACAAGCCTAACAATGCTGGTCGGCCCCATTTTCATGATTCAAGTCTATAACCGGGTCATCCCGGCTAAGAGCTACGACACGCTATATGGCTTGATCATCATTGGGATCCTCGGCGTAATTGTCTATTCGCTGTTGGACTTCATCCGGTCTTGGACTTACAGCGCTATCGCCCACGGCATAGCTCAAAAGCTCAACCTTCCCGCGCTTCAGGCTGGCGTCCTGAGATCGATCGGCGGTGGCGTCGGCGCGGGCGGCAATGCGATACGCGACATTTCCGAATTGCGAGCGTTCATTGCAAGCAATTCGATTTCGATGCCGCTTGATGCTCTGTGGTCCATCATATTTCTGATCACCATCTATTTCGTTCACCCTGTATATTTTTTCGTCGCTGTCGGCTTCATCGTCGTGATGATCTCGCTGAACGTCATTACGGACGTCCTGACCCGCAATTCCCTTCGTGACGCACGGGACGCGGAGCAAAATCATGCTCAGGAGGTAGCAAACTCCTTGAGGCACGCAGAGGCCGTTGAGGCCATGGGAATGTTGCCTGCACTGGTACGTGGCTGGCGACGGTCGCAGGTCGAGATGCTCGATCTGGCATATATGGCCCATACCCGCGCGCGCGTCTTGCTTGCGATTACGAAAGGGCTGCAAAAAAGCCTCCAGATGGTAACCGTTGCAACCGGTGCTTTCCTGGTCCTAGCAGGTGAAGTGAGCCCGGGAGTGCTATTTGCTGGCATGATCCTTACCTCGCAGGCGGTTGGGCCATTCGCAGGGATGATCGAGACATGGCATTCTTGGGTCAGTGCTGCTCATGCGTGGGGTCGAATCAAGAATCTCGTTGAGGAGCAGGGGTCCGTTCGTCAGTCCATGCCTGCCCCCGTGGGCGACGGCGCACTGGTCGTTGAGAACTTAGTTTATTTGCCAGATGGGCGAGAAGTTCCAGTACTCAGAGGGTTGAGTTTTGAAATTGAACCTGGCGAAGTCCTAGGTATCGCGGGACCATCGGGAGCTGGGAAATCAACGTTGGCCCGCTGCCTAACTGGCATTCTGAAGCCAACGGTCGGCGGCGTCTATCTCGACGGTCACTCGACCTTTCTTTGGGAGCGAAGTTCTTTCGGGCGTGCCGTCGGATATCTGCCGCAATCCTTGTCTATTCTCGATGGAACGGTTCGGCAGGTCATTTCTCGGATGCAGGAAGGCGATCCAAGGATCGTGATCCGGGCTGCACAGTCGGCTGGAATTCACGATCTTATCGGACGCCTTCCGCACGGATACGACACACCGATCGTCGAAGGTAGGCATCTGATGTCCGGTGGTCAGCTGCAGCGACTTGCGCTTGCCCGGGCGCTCTACGGTGAACCCAAATTGCTCATCTTGGACGAACCCAATTCGAACCTTGATGCGGTTGGCGAGCAGGCGCTCATTTCGGCGGTCGCAGAGGCCCGCCAAAGGGGCGCCATCGTCATCATGATTGCACATCGACCCTCGGTCATGTCCGCCGCGGACAAGATGTTAATTTTGGAACACGGCAGGATAACGCAGTTTGGCCCCCGAACCGAGGTTGTTAGCGCGATTGGCAGCAGCGCGCGCGCATCCTCGATACACCTCGTGAGTAAACGGGAAGATTGACGATGAAGGAAATCATAATCCCGCCTCGGCAGGCGGAGCTCACGTCCAAGGCCTCTATCCCTGCAGAACTGCAGGACGAATGGAGCATCATCGTTGACGAAGAGAGCGCACGGACTGTTAGCCTGCGCGGCCCTATTATCAGTGGAATAGCAACGCTCGTCATCGGCGTCGGCGGCTTTCTCGTCTGGGCCTATTTCACGCCAGTAGCTCAGGCTTCTGCCGCCCCCGGCAAAGTCATAGCTGAGAGTTACACGAAGACGGTGACGCATCTGGAAGGCGGCACGCTCAAGGAAATAATGGTTCGTGAAGGCCAACGCGTTCGTGTGGGCGATCTCCTTGCCACGCTTGAGATTACGAGAAGCCGATCCGTTGAATTGCAGGCACGTCAGCAACTCTTCATCAATAAGGTCAAGATGGCGAGACTGATTGCAGAGCGTGATGAGCGCAAGAGCTTTTCCTATGCCGGTGACGTGCCCCAAGGCATGTCATCGGAGGCTGCTTCGCAGCTTGTTGAGACCGAAGAGAGGTTGTTTAAGGAACGGCAAAGCCAATACATCGATCTGGTTGCCTCTGCGCAATCTCAAGTGGAGCAGTTCGAAATCCTTTATCTTTCGTATCAAGCTAAGAAGAATGCTCAGGAGGAGCAACTCGCCTATTTGCAGAAGGACGATGATCTACTCACCTCATTGGAGAAAAGGAAGCTCGCGACCAGGCCTCAGCTTAATGAAAAGCGGATCCAGCTTTGGGAGATGAAAAGCCGCGTGGCTGAGAGCGAAGCGGCAATGGGCCAGAACAGGCAACAATTGGCTCAAGCGAAATTGACGCTTTCAAACCTCAGGACGGAACACCTCCGATCGATTTCCGAAGAATTGCAGCAGGTCCATACTGATATCGCGCGCGGGCAACAGGAGATTGTGAGCGCTGCAGACGTTGTCGACAAGGCCGCAATTCGCTCGCCACAGGACGGGACGGTCTCCAACATCAAGGTCGTAACCCCTGGGTCTGCCGTGACGGGCGGCAGCCCTATCATGGACATCGTTCCTTCGAACCAGCTACTTGTTATCGAAGCGAAAGCGCGGGCGATGGATATTGACTCCATTCATCTCGATGCGCCGGCTGAGATCCATCTCAAAAGTTTCGGCGCCGACGAAGCGTTCCCCCTTAAGGGGAAGGTGAGCTATGTTGCAGCTGACTCTGTCACCGATCCGGCGACTGGCGAAACCACGTATGCTATTCGGGTCAAGCTGGACAATGGGGAGCTTGCAAAACAGCCAAACCTCTTTCTCTATCCAGGCATGACTGCAGAGATTTATGTCGTCAACGGCCAGAGAACTGCACTTACTTATCTGATCTCTCCTCTGACAAAGAGCTTTACGAGAGCATTTCGTGAACAATAATTTGGTTGGCCCTCTCGTGAACGTGATCGCTGTCGGCAAACGAACATTTCTGTTGGCTGAGCAGCCTCGCGACGCAAAGGCGCAATCCTCTGAGGAAGGTTCCGATAGCCTCGTGGTTATGCTCGGAGGACGAGCACATTTTCTTGTGCATGCTGAACCCGAAAGGTTCGCGGATGCCGGCGTTATCTCACTACCCGACTACCTGAAATCGAGAAGCCTATCGCGAACGGATCTTGACGGGGTTTTAGCGCAAGTATTCGGCGCGAACGCGGAGGGCTCGCTGGTCGATCAAGATCCAAGCACGATCGAAACCCTCTTTGAAGTCGTCTCCCACCGCGAAGCCGATGCGGGCCTAACGGTTCTGCACCAGATCGCCGGCGCCGAGACCTCGGTCCTTATTCACTCCCGCGCGCTGGAGCTTCCGGATGCGCTGGCTGTCTACGTCGGCAACGCGTCGTCTCTCCAACGCGTTCGGGTAAAGCAACATGGTCGCCTTCTTGCGCGACCGCATGCAAAGCTGCGGCTCACTTCATTTGAGTTGGATCCTGCTTTCAATCCAAGCAGGATTGTCGTTCTGAATGACGACAAGGTGTCTGTGTTACCAGTGAAACCTGTCGTTTCCGCATCGGCCGAAGAAGTTTTCCGCCGGAACAGCGGCGAAGCTCCCGATGTCCTGCAAATGTTCTATCAATGTTGCAGGCCGATGCGCGCAAAGTTCTCGGAACTGTTCGCGCGTGAGGCGTTGCCGATAGCGATCTCCGATCCGGGCTGGGGGTTCCATCTCCGGATCGACACAGCGTTTCAATTGCCAAGCGGATATTTTGTTTCAGGATGGTATGTGGATCCAGAGGAGCGATTAGTTGAGCTGCTACTCTTGGATCAAAGGCTCGAGGAGCCCGATGTAAGAGACCATTGGCAGCTTGCCGAGGAGGTGTGGGAACAGGATGGCAAACGGGTACTGGCGAAGCGATTTCGTGCCTTTGTCCCGGGAGAGCTTGATAGCCAGCCACTTCTTATTCGCCTGAAGGCAAACATGAGGGGCGGAATTCATCAAATGCTCGCGGGACCCAAAGTGAGCTATGACACGACGAGGATTCGCGACACCATACTTGCAACGATCGAAGACCGCACCTTTTCGCGCGAATTGTTCTATGCGGCTTACGCTCCCGCTCTAGGCCCTCTTCAGAGCAAACTGAATGCGAAGCAAGAAATAAGATCGCAACATTCTTTTGGCCCCAAGTCAAAGAGAGAAGTTAGCGTTGTCATTCCACTCTATGCCCAGCTTGGCTTCATACGCACGCAGCTGATGGCATTCGTCAACGACGCATATATTAGAGAGAGCTGCCAAATAATTTATGCCCTGGATGATCCGCGTCTCGTACACGAGGCGCGAAATCTGCTCGAAGGTTTCAAAACCTGGACAAATCTCGACATTGAACTCGTGGTACTTGACCGCAATGGCGGCTACGCGTCAGCCAACAATACCGCAGCAGCGGAGGCGGAGGGCGAACACCTCGTGCTGCTGAATTCGGATGTGATCCCGTCCGAGATTGGTTGGATCGAGGCAGCTTTGGAGACGCTGAGTAGCGCGCCGAGCTATTCGGTCGTGGGACCGAAGCTACTTTATGCCGATGACAGTTTGCAGCATGCGGGGATGTATTTTCAAAAGTTCCCTCACGGCTATTGGCAGAACCTGCATTACTGGAAAGGCTACGGTCGCGATTATGCACCGGCGACCGAGTCGAGAGCGGTGCCTGGCGTAACCGGCGCATGCATGATCCTCCGGACAGCGGAATTCCTTGAGGTCGGCGGCTTCACATCGGACTATGTCCTGGGCGATTACGAAGACAGCGACCTGTGCATGAAGTTGCGTGAACGCGGCGGGCGATGCCTCTATCTGGCATCGGCCTCACTATACCATTTCGAGCGTCAATCCATGCCGAAGATTGTGGATGGTCATGATCGTCGCTCAACGATCTACAATCGTGCGCTACATACGAGCCGCTGGGACAAACAGCTTGCCAGCCTGATGGCGGAGTTTTCTTGAGTATGGATATGGCAAGACTCGAAGCGGCCCTGTTAGGTTTGAGAAAGGGACGCGCGCCTGTTCCAGACGCCAGCCTCATCTTCGTGGGCGATGGACCTTATGCCGAGATTGCCGGCGAGTTTTTGCAATATTTCGTAGAGATTGGTCGGTTGCCGGTCGACGGTACAGTGCTCGATATTGGGAGCGGTATTGGCCGTATGGCAAGCGGTCTGAGCCTTTACCTCGATCAGCAAAGAGGTCGCTATGTTGGCTTCGAACCGGTGCCGAGTGGCGTGGCCTGGTGCAGAAAGGCCTATTCGGATTTGCCGAACTTTCAGTTCATCTGGGCCGACCTTTTCAACGAACTCTACAACGAGGACGGCAAGATCAAGCCTGCGGACTATCAATTTCCGATGGAAGATGTAGCCGCCGATCTCGTCATCGCGACGTCGATCTTCACACACCTATACGAAGACGACATAGCCGCCTATTGTCGTGAAATCAGACGCGTGTTGAAGCCCGAAGGAAAACTATTCGCGACAGTCTATGTGTTTGATGGCGAACACCCGCCAGATTCGGATAGGCATCTTGTCCGCTTCGACCAGACAGATGCACGCAATCCTTCGAGACGGCACATTTCAGAAGCCCCGCCGCTCGCGGCAGTGTGTTATCAGTCCGATTATCTTAGCAACGTTCTCCGTGAGAATCTGGGCCGACCGTTCGAGATACTCAGAGGTCGATGGCAGGGCGCAGCGGGACCGTGGTATCAGGATCTGATTCTGGCATGAAATCTTTCATCTATCCGCCCGGCAAAAGAATACTCCAGATTGCCCACAACCATCCGAGCTTTTCGCCGGGTGGGACAGAGCTCGTAGCCTTGGCACTTCACCATGAGGCACTAAAGCGAGACTATGATAGCTGGTTTCTCGGCGCGGCCGAGAAACTCCATCTGACGCCCAATCTCGGAACACAGATGGTCGCGATCACCCCAGATCAAAGGGAATCGGTGATCTTTGCCTATGTCTTCAACCGGTTTGAATTTGCCCAGTACGATTCCGGCGGTTTCCTATGGGAGCTCAAGAACTATGTCGCGGAGATCAAGCCGGATATTGTTCATATCCATCACCTCCTGAACTTCGGTCTCGAATCGCTCTTCCTCATCCGGCAGATGCTGCCCAAGGCCGAAATCTATTTCACGCTTCATGATTACTACGTCATCTGCGCGAACAACGGTCAACTCTATGATCACGACACCCGCTCCCGCATGGATGGACCGGACACCCGCCAGTATCTGAAGTCCATGCCGCAGTATACGCTCAACGATTTCACGATGCGGCGGCTTTCATTCGAAAACGCCCTTGCCCTCTGCGACCGGATCTTCTCGCCGTCCCATTTCCTGAAGGAGAAGGTCGAGGCCCACCTGAAACTGCGCACGCCTATCGAATTTCTTGAGAATGGCTACTTCGGACCGGACGTCGAGCCCACACCGCTGCCGCGGGTCGTGGGCGACGAGGTTCAGTTCGGCTATATGGGCAATATCTCAGCCATCAAGGGATTGCCTGATCTTCTGGACGCCTGCGACCTGCTTGCCGAGCGGGGCACCGTCAAGTTTCGCCTGCATGTCCATGGATCGCAGCTCTTCGAAGATAAGGCGCTCACGGATCGGATCGACCGTTCCAAGAAGGAACTGGGGCGACTCGTACAGTATCACGGCCGATATCGGCAATGTGACATTCCGCGAGTCTTCGGAACCTTCGAATGCCTTGTCTTCCCGTCGGTATGGTGGGAAAACGCGCCGTTGGTCATCTATGAGGCGATGCACCATAAGAGGGATATTGTTTCCTATCCTCACGGTGGGGCTGCTGAGATCCTCCGACGTTATGACACCGGGATAATGGCGGAGTCCTCCGACCCCTTGGCCCTTTCATACGCCATGGAGGCGGTAGCAACAGCCGTGCTGGCGAAACGTGACAAACCAGCCTCCCAGGAGGCGGCCGAGTAATCGCGAGTATGGCGTAGGGGCGCGAGTTTCCAATACATTTTAGTTTAGCACGCCACGGTCCGGAATCTGCAAATTCAATTCGATGGGGCGTGACAGGGATCGAACCTTTGACGCCTTCGGTGTGAACACGAGTAGCAACCCGCAACACGCTGATACTCTCGATACCGATCACCCGTCTCTGTCACCGAATTCGGCAGTTTCCAGCCCATTGCTTGGGCATAGTTTGGGCGGCAATTCGCCCGCTATGGAGGCCGCCATTGAGTGGCTCGCGCTTCATCGTGACACCTTCCACTCCTAAACGAGGCGATATCGCGCCGCCGTGAGTTTTTTCGGGCGCGCAAACAGGTCGGCGCAGCTAATCGGCGATGTGCCACTTGGCGCATCGATCACCCTCGAGACAATGCGATGAAGAAAAGGCGGGTGTGGTCGACCGGCGGGGCCTTACCAAGTGGACTGCGGTCAATGTCTATACCTGGTGAGATCGCGGTAGCGGGGGTCATTCGTGCTGAAGTGCAGCGCAAAGGCCGATGCACACTGCCCTGGAAGAGCATCGCCAAGGCAGCTGGGCTGCGAACATTGTCGATCTCGACGAACGGCAGGACTCGCTTAAACTGACCGCGATCAAGCATGTCGTCATATATTATGGGGGAAGCCAAGCGAACAGCAAATCCCCTCGCAGAGCAAATCCATGGGCTTAATACCTGGAGGTATTGCAGAAGAGTACTGGTTAAATCTGGAAGTATATCTGTCTTTTACCACGGAAAATGAATCGATCCAAAGACCAGCTTCTCTTACCGCATTAAGAAACGTAGTAATGGTCATCCCATTTAGCTCATTTCGGTAATGTTCCCACTCGGAAGGCAACACCTTTTGCTGAAGTTCATTCTGGTTTTCGGTCAAATGTCCCCAAGGGGTCGTTTCGAGATGTGCGCCAGCACTAGAGTAAAAAAGCGGGTCTGTAAAAATCACTATTCGGCCGCCCCGATTTGGAATCCACTCTCGGCATGACTCAAGAGTTCCCGCAAGATCAAATACGTGCTCCATCACATTATTGCTTATCACGATGTCGAAAGGCCCGAACTCCTTTTTGTCGAGCTCTTTCAGAGTGGCGCGACGATGCTCAAAACGACCAGCGTAGTGAACCGTTCTTTCGTTCAAAGCCGCAATGAGCGGAATTGTATCTCGCTCGGCCGGATCTACTCCTAGCACAAAGTCTGCGCCATTCTGAAGCGCCCAAAATGTTTCAGCGCCCCATCCCGATCCAAGCACAAGTATTCTCGAGGACTTTAAGTCGCATAGCGGAGAAAAATATCTATCGAAATGGTCCTGGTAGTGGAAAATATAGCTCTTGAGCTCAGACACCCGATCGGAATTCAATTTTCTATCCTCATTGAGCTTGCAGTGACGATCCGCGTGACGCCTACAATTGCCAGTTTAACACAACAACGGCCGGCAACTTTAGTTCGATCATCCAGCCACATGTCCTGGGACAAAACACCCAAGACATCCTCAGGAAGAACCTAACACAGCGGTTTACGTGCGATGGTCACCGCCTGGCCAAGATCCATTTGGCCGGTTATTACTCGTCCATCCAGCAACGTCGCACCTTCTGGTGCCGCCATCGTGGCTTCGTGGGGCAGGTAGTGCCTGACTTCCGTGAAGCCGACAGATGTAGTAAAGAACTCAAGATAGTTTCGATCGAGGAAGACAAGTGGATCGATACGCTTTCGCTGATGTTTCACGAAATCAAGGAAGATGTTTTGAGTTCTTTCATCAGTAATATCGAAGTAGGTAGCCAGAAACGTCCCGCCCGGCCTCAGCACTCTAAAAGCATCTCCGACGATTAGGTGGGCTTGCTCAGGATATATATTCGTGAAGACAGAAAATACTGCTACCACGTCTGCGACATTGTTACCTGCAGGAATCGAAAACCCGTCAACAGCTATAAACGACCAATCAGGTCTTTGGCACTCTTCCCGGGCCACGACCAAAAGTTCGGGGACAACATCGGTGCCAAGGTACTTTAAATCCAGTCGATTCTTCAGGTATCGCGCGAGGCGGCCAGGCCCACATCCAATATCAATCAAATACCCGCCGGCGGGTAACGGCGCATGCATATCCAATAGCGATTTCTCGGTGAATCCAACCTTTTCGTAATCTCCCCCACCGACCATATCAAAAGCAGCCGTACGTAAATCCTTTTGAGCACTCATCGCGGCGTAGCGATCGCGGTGCAACTGGGCACTATCTGTCTTTGGCATATCGTGGCTTCCTCGAAATGAGTCAGGCCAATATCACGCGACCTCCCCAAGCGTCAAACCCATGAAGTCGCCCCGCGGGAACCGCATTCTGTCCGGCGAGTGCAACGTATCGGAGTGGAGGCGTTGACAATATGCTCCCGAGCGGTATTCGTCATTTTATTATGCTGGCCGATCGTTTACAAGAATTGTAGCGACTCTGCTGTGAAATTTCACCGAGAGCAAACAAACGCAAATAGTGGCGAATTGAATGGATTGCGTTTCAATGATTGTGAAGTCTTCTAATGAGATACAGACCTGCATACTAATAATGGGAATGCACCGATCGGGTACCTCGCTCCTAACAAGAGTATTGAATATGCTCGGCGTTAGTTTATCACCTAAACTCTTAGGTCCCACAGAAGCAAATCCGAAGGGGCATTGGGAGTCGGAGGACGTTTACGACCTCAACGAGCGGTTCTTCCGTGAAGCAAAAACATCCTGGAAAGATTGGACGAAGTTAGAAGCCACGTCCGATGGAGCTGTTGCGCGGGACCAACTCATTCAGCAGGCTATCAGATATCTCCCGCAAGACTTCGCCGACGCGAAACTTTTCGCTCTAAAGGATCCGCGATTCAGTCGACTGTTGCCCGAGTGGGAGGCGGCGTGCGGAGCGGCGAACATTCAGGTCAGAGCTGTTGTTTGTCTGAGAAACCCGCTCGACGTGGCTGCCTCCCTATTTAATCGAAGCGCCATGCCTGCAAGTGCAGCTCACTTTCTCTGGCTTCGGTACATGCTTGAAGCAGAAGCCAACTCCCGACGCCTCCCACGTGTTTTTGTTGAATTTAGCCGAATGGTCGAACATTGGGATGTGACCATCGCTAAGATAGCGGATGCGTTGAAAATAGAACTTCGTGAAGTTAACTCGGAGTTAAGAGATGAGATTGACAGTTTTGTTGATTCAAATCTGAAGCATCACAACTCCGATGATAACGCGCTACCTGCCTCAAAGCACGTGCACCCATGGGTAAAGCGCGCATACCGGCTCCTGCAGCAGATTTCTAACGGGTCCCAGAGCGAAGAGATCTTTAGGCAACTCGACAAAATAAGGGCAGAGTTCGATCTGCTATCAATTTCTGCCCGCTCATTCGCGGCCGAGGCGGTTGAGAACGAACTGAAGGCCGCTCACTACGAACACTACTATCGCGTCGAGCAGGCCAAAGCTCTTGACAAAGACGCGACGATACGCGTCGCGGAGGAGGAGAACCGGCAAATCCGCCTTGAGATTTCAGAGGCTCAACAAGCATTGGCTGAGATGCTCCGCAAAATAGAGGGGGAACAGACTCCGAACCACGTCGAAAGCGGGGCGCAGGCAGGAGATGCATCGGACGTCAAGGTGACAGTGGCTTCTCTAGACCGGTTGCTTCAGGACCAAATCCGAAAGGTCGCACAATTCGAGGACGAATTGGCGCACTTGGGGCATTTTCGAGAGGCCGCATCGACGGGGCTTTCGACGGTAGATGCCCGTTTCGCGCAAGTCGATGAGACTGTGACGGCGTTGACCTTGCGGGTGGACGAATTCGCGAGAACAGTGAGCCAACTGGAATCTCAGCGCGACCGCGAGGTCAAACTACATGAAGCAGTTGCGGAAATGATGGCTACGAATGCAGCCATACGCGATCGGCTAGATAAGGCACAAGAGCAGCTCTCGGAACTCAGGCGTGTACGTGACGAAGACCGAGAAGAGTTCGAAAAAAGGATGAGGGAGGAAGAGGAGAAATATAACCTCGCCACCCAAGACTGGAAATCCGCAATCGCACTGGAGGAACGCAGCAAGGTTCTCCTTCGTGTCGACCTAGATAATGCTCGGTCGAACATTGCGACGATCAAGGATGAAAAAGATCGTCTGGAATATTTCAGTTCGATGCAGCAACGTGCCGCTGCTGTTGGCAAGGCCTTGCTCACCTCTCAGGCAGAAATGTATAGAGCAACGGCTGAGGTTGCCCTGAGCGATTTGGCAGATCGCAAATCAACACGATCAACTTCTAAGCGCATGCTGTCGGTGCTCGCCAAGAATGCCGGGGCCCCGGAGTACTCTAGGCAGGAGACGGAAGCTCTGCTATCGGGTATCGCAGACACCGGCCTATTTGATGAGGAATGGTACCTCAATGCATATCCAGAATTAGCTCGGACAAAGATTGACCCGCTCCTGCACTACGCTCTGGTCGGATGCTTTGAGGGGCGTGACCCGAATTGCTTTTTCTCAACGACTTGGTATCGCCGGGCAAATCAAGATTTGTCACGCCACGAGAATCCCCTCTTGCACTATAGTCGCAGCAAAGAAGGACGCGCGTTCCCAAATCCATTTTTCGACAGCGATTACTATCTGCAGGCGCATCCAGACGTCGCCGCTGAGAACTTTGATCCCCTGTTGCATTTTCTCCAGCATGGTTATTATGAAGAACGACGTATCAATAGCGCAGTAGACATTTTTGCAATAGCTCGAGAGTCGGAATACGCGGGATCAAGGAATGAGGTTCTTCACCAGATATTGCAGATCGCAATGAAAGGTGCCGTAGAACTGCCAGGCGTCGACAAAACAGTAGTTAGGAGCCTCCAGGAAAGTAGAATCTTCGACACGGCTTATTATCTCCGGCACGCGCCGGAGGCAGACATGCTCAGTTTAGACCCTATTTATGACTACGTCATAAGGGGTTGGCGCTTGAATAAGCAGCCCAATTTGCTGTTTGACAACGCATATTACCTAGAGCGAAATCCTGACGTTGCTGTTGAGGGAATTAACCCATTTTTTCATTTCATAAAATATGGCGCCGTTGAAAGCAGGTCGCCGCACCCCTTGTTCGATACCGAGTTCTATTTCAAGCGGCATCCTGATGTTAAAGCTGCTAATGTGAATCCGATACAACATTATTTACGTCACGGATGGAAACCGGTGTATTCACCAAGTCCTTTTTTTGATACCGCTTGGTACATTAAGACTTATAGTACTGCCGGTAAAGATCGCTTTAACCCACTTATAGATTACTTATCGGATGGGCGCGACATGGGTAGGCGCCCTCATCCGGATTTCGACCCCGATTTCTATGCGGCGACGTCAGATGGCTTCAAGACCTCAAATTTTGAAGATCCGTTCCTTTATTTCGTCAATATCGGATATCGCCGCGGCCAGACCCAAACGTCGCCGGCGCGACGGTTTGAAAAGGGAAGCGAAGGCGGCAAACTCGTTACATCCGACCGCTGGTACGGACCAAATTGGTCCAAAAGCATTTCTCTGCTTAATCAGCTGGGAGATGAAGTGCAGAAGGCGGACGACATTTTCCCTGATGTGTTGGAGCGCGCGCGCGAAATATTAGCTTCGAATCCCTTAAGGATCTCGGTAGTAATGCCGGCTTGGAACCGCGCGCACGTTATTTCCGCGGCTATTCAATCTGTATTCCAGCAAGAGTATGGTGTGCACGAACTAATTGTCGTTGACGACGGAAGTAGCGACGATACCGTCGCGACGATCAGAGATAACTTCGCGGCGGAAATTGAAGAGCGCAAGCTAGTTATCATTGCGCGTCCTCATGAGGGTTTGTGTGCGACGCGCAACGCGGGCTTATATGCAGCGACTGGTGACCTAGTCGCCTATCTTGACACTGACAACACGTGGCATCGATTTTATTGCCTGATAATGGCTTCGCTGTTCGCCGCATGTCCTGCACTTGGTACGGCATATTGTGCAGAGAACTACCATGATGCTGATCAAAAAGCCGAGACGATCGTCGGAGAGGTATTCGATAGACCAAAACTGCTCGAACGCAACTTTATCGACCTCAACTGCTTTGTCCATCGCCGATCTATAGTGAAGCGATTGGGAGGCTTTGATGTGGAAATGACGAGACTGGTAGATTGGGAACTTATCATTCGTTATACACGCTCCCATCCTCCTGCTTTTCTTCCTGTAAGCATGGTGGATTATTATCTTGATAAGGTGAACCTCAACAATGTCACTTATAGCGAGAACTGGCAAAGTAATTGGTCGCACGTCATTCGAAAGCATCATCTAGAACGCCTGCGATACGGCGTGGTGCCACTACGTGTGGCCTACGTAATATGGGACTTTCCAGCGCTTTCCCAAACGTTTGTCTTGAACGAACTTCGCTGGTTGGTTTCTGCGGGAGTGGACGTGCGCGTCTACTTTAAAACGTCCCCAGACGTTGCGGCCAGCCTCGATTTTGAAATTCAGGCGGAGCAAATTGACACGGCGGAATCCCTCGCTGAAAAGCTCGTGCGTGATAAGTGCACCATTATGCACTCACCGTTCGCATATCCGGCAACCACGCTGTTGACCTGGCCCGCGGCTCGCGCGACCGGTATTCCGTTTACCTTTATGCCTGGCGGGGTTGATATTTCTCATTTCGAGAATCGTCGTCGCAACCGTATCGGGGAGATCGCATCGGATCCATTGTGTCTTGGACTGATTACACTCGGAAAGTTCCATCGCAGATTTCTGGCTGAGCAGGGTGTCCCGATGTCCAAGATGTTGATGGAACGTCAAGCCGTAGGGCTGCCTCCCCGCTATCGGGGTCGCAGGAATACTCAGCGTCCTAAGATCATTTCCATAGGGCGCTTCATCGAGAAGAAAGGGTTAAAGTATCTCATTGAAGCTGCGACTCAGCTTAGGCATTGCGACATAGTATTGTATGGTTATGGCCCACTGGAGGCCGATCTGAAGAATCTCGCCTTAAATTATAATCTTACAAATGTTTACTTTGAGGGCACCCTTAACAACACAGAAGAACTGCACCGCGCTTATTTCGATGCCGACCTCTTTGTATTGCCGTGTGTCGAGGCAGAGAATGGAGATATGGATGGGCTTCCCACTGTCTTGCTAGAGGCAATGGCGGCGGGTATTCCAGTGGTTACAACCAAACTTGCCAATATCCCCGACCTAATTGTCGACGGCGTTAACGGCTTCTTAGCAAGTCCCGCCGATTCAACCAGCTTGGCTGGTACGATAAATCGAGCGCTTTCGCTCGGTGAGTTGGCAAAAGCACAACTGCTTCAGCGTGCCGAGGAACGTGCTCGCGGCTTTGCTAGCGTTGAGCGTATGATGAATAGCTTGTTTAATGTTTGGCGCTCGCGCAGCATTGACGTTGTCCTCGTTACTTACGATACGCCTAAACACAGTAATATGGAAACAACTTTAGACATTATTGACCGGCTTTATGAGCATACGGTAGTACCGTTCAACTTGATCATTGTTGATAACAATAGCCAGCCGTCGTTCGTTGAGGCGCTAGAAAATCGTTATGGCCACAGGCATAATTTCAATTTGATTGAGTTGCCGGTTAATGTTTACGTGGGTCCTGGCACCAACATCGGCGTTTGCGCGGGCTCGTCTGAATACGTTGTCTACCTGTGCAGCAAGGAAGGATTTATCCTTCAAAACGGATGGGATTTGGCCATTATTAATGCAATGGATGCAGTTCCTGATGCTGGAATGGGTGGATATCTAATCTCCGTCCCGAATTTCAGGACCGGCCGAGAATACACAACATACCCGAGCTTTGATGAATGGAGGAATCAGCACTTCGCCCGAGAGAATCCCGAGCGGCTCATGCGGCATCTCCAAGGTGGACTACTAGTCATCCGGCGATCGACCTTTGCGGAACTTGGTGGCTTCAGCGATGCAGTTCCCCACAATGGCACCGATATTGAGTATTCTTATTTTCTGGAAAGCAGCGGTGTAGGTTTGCTGGATATACCCGGCATTTACTCAATAAGCGCGAATACATGGCCGGGCCCAGAGACATTGATCCATGAAGACACTCTGGCGATGCACGCTCTGACAAGCGCTCAGGCTAATCAATTCGCTGGGATCGCGAACGGCGACGGCGCGCACTGCAACATCTGCAATTGGCGTGGCGAGAAATACGATTTCGAATCCCACTTTAGTTGTACCCAATGCGGATCTTCTGCCTTTGAGCGATCGGCAATGCGCTGCTTGAGCCTATCTGGGGCCTTGCAAAGAAGGCCGCAGGTTACCTGCTTGGATGGTGGCAAGCCATTGGTAAGCGCTCTGCTCCCAATTTGCCGCGAGGCTCAGGTCGTTCGTTCGAAGGATTGGGTTCCTGGCCAATCTGAGGAGAGTGATCTATCGCCGCCGCCAATTGTGGTCGTTGATCTGTCTCACGTAGCAAAAGCCGAACTTGACACCGTTCTTTCAAAATTGAACCAGCATGCGGAGAAGGGGCGTCCGGTCGTTTTCACAGGAGACTTTAATCAAATCGCGATTTTTACAAAACGTCTGTTGGATAAAGGCATATCTGTCTTAGAGTTCCTGAGTGCCAGTAACGTGACAAGGTTTGAGGCGCGCCCCGTCAGGGTTGTTAGCCTTGATAATACGCGGGATACGAGTGCGATAACATAGGGAATCTCTTGCATGGCGCCTTTCCAAGAGCGTCAACGAAGCGCGCTATAATACAGTTGACTTTGGTTGACTGGATGATCTTCTGGACAGCAGCGGACCCCCTTAGAGCCAGACATCTCAATTTGGACGAGTTCGGGTCCTTTGATTGAAAACGATGTGATAAGCCCACCATATGTTTTTTGGGGGGAATCATGGACCGTCAACTTTCGTCTTGGACCGAAATCGGGGTTTGTAACCTCTTCCGATCAAAGGCCTGTTGGAGTAAGAAATGAACGTGAAATTTAACCGCCCTCAACTTGGCGACCTCGAGCTCCAGTATATTAGAGAATGCTTAGCGAGCTCCCATATTTCGGGAGACGGTCCATTTACAGAGCGTTGTAGCGCGTTTCTTGAAAAGATATATAGTGGAATGCCACTACTAATGCACTCCTGTACCGCAGCCCTCGAAGCAGCAGTTATGTTGGCCGATATTGGGCCGGGCGATGAAGTCATAATGCCCTCGTTCACGTTCGTTTCAACTGCCAACGCAGTAGTTTTGCGAGGGGGCGTGCCGGTGTTCGTTGATATTCGCGCGGACACGCTCAATATTGATGAAACAAAGATCGAAGCAGCCATCACACAAAACACTCGGGCAATCATGCCAGTTCACTACGCAGGCGTCGGTTGCGCGATGAACCAAATCTGTGAACTGGCTAGTCACTACGAGCTTTTGGTCATCGAAGACGCCGCCCAAGGGTTTGGAGCGAATTATGAGGGCCGACCACTAGGAACTTTTGGGGAACTGGGTTGTTTGAGCTTCCACGAAACAAAAAATGTTGTTTCTGGCGAGGGCGGCGCGCTTCTTGTTAACTCCGCAGCGCTAAGGAAGAGAGCTCAGTTCATTCGGGAAAAGGGCACGAATAGGACCCAATTTTTGCGCCGCGAGACCATGAAATATGAATGGGTTGATATTGGATCATCGTATCTTCCTAGCGATATTATAGCAGCGCTTCTTCTTGCTCAACTAGAGCGTTCGGCGGAAATAACTAAGCGTCGGCTTGAAATTTGGGAAAAATATCACCTTGCGTTTCGCAATCTGGCGACGTTCGGGAATTATGCCACGCCTACGATACCTCAGGGAGCGGAACATAACGCGCACATTTACTACATAACTACTCCATCGCACCTGCACCAACAGACCTTGCTTCAACGCTTGCGCGAATGCGGCGTCGCGGCAGCGTCTCACTATGTGCCGTTGCACAGCAGTATTGGGGGTGCAAAATATTCGAAAACCTCCGGGGAGCTCGCCATCACCGACAGAGTGTCTTCGAGTATTGTCCGGCTGCCCTTGCACGCAAATTTGACAAACGCGGAGGTCGAGTGGGTCATAGAGAAGACGCTGGAGCAGATTAAACTTTCCTAGCACTACTTCGGCAGATTTTTAGTAAAGAGCGGTCTGTGGCAATGGGGACATCGCATTGGCTGACCTGCTCCACTGGAATGTCCTCGGTTTGAGGTTAGTCTGTTCTCCGGAGAAGGTTCAGAGAATGAAGCGTTCCCGTTTCAGCGATGAGCAGATCATCGGTATTCTGAAGGAGCATCAGGCCGGGCTCTCGGCTGTTGAGCTGTGCCGCAAATACGGCGCCAGCGACGCGACTTTCTGCAAGTGGCGTTCGAAGTATTGTGGCATGGAAGCGGCGGAGACCAAACGGCTGAAGGCTCTCTGCTTCTTCATTCGTCCGTCTCAATGGGCCGGACTCTAATCCATTCTGGAGGAAATTCTCAGTGGCAGGTCAAGCAGGTCACCACGATGAAAGCATATCCGTCCATGCCTATTCGATAACCTTCGATATTTGACATCTTTCAAAATACGCGCTGTCGACCTCAAGCAATGCTTGTCGTATTCTTGGAATGCTATTCGAATGAGATTCACGCATCTCGATAACAATCCAACCTTCGTAGGAGGTTTGCCAAAGAGCTGTGCCGATGGCGGCATGGGCACATTTTGGATTTGTGAAATCGCCAAGGTCAGGCTCTGACACGTGGAAATGTGCGAACCTCCCCTCAAGTTCCCTGATCTTCCTTGCGGGGTTATCGCCTGCCAGGCTTACACATGCCGTGTCCATATGTATCATCACGTGCGGGTGATCGCACGCGGTAACAAAGCTGCTCAGATCGTCAATGCGATTGAGAAAATCGCATTTATAGTAGATCGGCACTGGCTCAATGCCGATGATGAAATCGGAAGCAGCCGCTACATCGCCTAATCTTCGCATCCTATCCAGTCCCAAGGCTATTGCCTGCTCGAGCGGCATGTCACCTCTCCGACGATTTTGCGGTGAACCGAACACGGCGATCTTGGAACCTAGAGAATTGCAAATCGACCCGACCACTTTCATATGTTCCTGCAAACGTGCGAAATCATTCTCTGTGCCTAGGAGCTGAGCATCCGGTCGATTGAAAAATATAGCCTGCAGGGAGGGTATGGAAAGCCCGAATGATGCACATCTTCCCCGGTAATCCGCCAGAACCTTCGGGGTAAGCTCGGACCAGTCACCGAGCCTTGTAGGCGCAACTTCCACACCCGACGCACCCTGCTCTTGTAGCACCGCTAGCGCAAATTCTTCCTCGTCGCGGCGCCACGCTAGATTTGAAACGCCGAGCTTCATAACGCCTTCAAACCAAAGTTCGCAAGGAATTCGCCCAACTTAGCCAACACTTCTGTCCGATACATAATATAATCTCCACTTTTGTCGAAGATCCCCGCATAGATCGTATGAAAATCGTAATAGGGGGCGGGTTGGCTCTCAGGCCCTATCACTGAATACGGGAAGAACTTGGCGACTATTTCGGACACTGGTAGCGGCTCAGTCGCCAAATTGATGACGTCGAGATTGTGTGTTTCAATGAGCTTGAGATCGCTACTGAGACGTTCAACTGGATACCATGCAAAAACACTCAAGGGATTGATAAGATTGACTTGATTGTTGTGAATCAAATCAAAAATGACATTCTTGCGCAAATGGTTGCCGAATAGGGCTGGCAAGCGAACAATGTGGCTAGATGGAAATCGCGCCTTCACCTGGTTCTCCAAGAAGAGGCGATGCAGACCATAGGCATGCAGGCCCTCCGGTTGCGGAATGTCAAGTTCCGTTACCTTTCGGGGATCGCGATAGACATCGATGGTCGAAATGAGCGTAAACCTTTCACTTTCGACCGTATCGAGATGGGCAATCAGATTATTGATATTGGCCAGATCTTCTTCAGGATTCTTGTTCGCCCACCATTTTAGCGCTGAGGCCCCGGCACAAATTATGCGGTCAAACTTCTTCCCTCGGATATCAGAGATATTCTTGGAGTTGTAGGCCTCAGTGAATCTATCGGATTCAAGAAGGTTGCTACCGACGAAACCGGAATGGCCGATTAGCGCTTGCTGCATTCTTTCACTCTTCCACTCTCATCAAAATATCTTTGCGGAGCACGTAGTCTTCCCTGTCCGCTGGTGGGCTGTTGCCTTCCTGCATGAAGGCAAGGATACGCTCGAGAGCAAAGAAGATAGTATCTATCTTGCCGGACATCACCCGGAATATATTTCCATCGCGATAAACTCCACAACTACGATCATCAAACAGCCCAATGGGCTTCGTCTTTATCGCGAGCTGTGGACCCATAAACTTGTATTTCTGTCGAAAATCGCCCATATACTCTGAAATTTGCTCTTCCATATCAGCGACCTTATGAGAAACGATTTCAGCGTTAATCAGATTGAGAATCCTGCGTGCTTCATTTGAACTATCCGTCCTGCCCAGCGGCGTAAATTTAACGCTCGAAAGTGTATATATCTTGCGATCTTCGGTGGGATATACGGAGCATAGGGGGCCATCGACAAAAGTTACGGCTGGCATATCCTCTCTTGCTTCATAGTATAACAGAATTGTAGGCTCATAATAAGTCTTTATGGGAAGCTTCGAATGATGGCCCCAAGTTGCATCGACTACATAGTCATAGAGATCGCCGTCAACCTCGACTTTAGTGCGGTTAGGCGCAATAGACGAAACTGAATGGTCCAGTACGAGATTCCCGCCCAGTAAGCGCATGAAATAGCGTCTGGATCGTTCAATCATAAGAACACGCTCGTCGACAATCATGGCGCCGTTAATATTTTCTAAGCCGATGCCCTCATGATCTATTTCTCGATAATCTAGTCCTGTTGACGTCATTATCAATTTGTAAGTGTTCCAATCAATAAGACTATTTGTTAGAGGCACCGCATAGATATTCTGCTCAATTTTCTCACTTAACGCAGAATAGCGCTCCAAAAAGCGCAGGTAGCCGTCACGTGACTGAACCCGTGTCCCGTGATGTCTCGCATAATGAAAGCCCATGTGTAGGCGGAACTGGTTGTTTCCAGATGCCTCATGCATGAGTCGACTGTTTTTTTCGAACAGGCGGACCTCGAAGCCCAATGCAAGCAGGCTGCTTGCAATGTGGCACCCGTACCAGCCTCCACCGACAACGGCTACGCGCATGCTCACGGCTTGTTTCCTTTCATATGGAGAGCAACTTGGTGCTATTCATGGATTTGCACCTCTCATCGCCGCAGTGCAAGAATTAGGTCAATCTCTCAACCGGTCTTTCGCTGCCATTCGCTTCCTAATCTGGCCGTGTGCAAAGTTCGCAAAGAATTCCGGTGAGGTATCGAAGTTGGTGCGAGTCGGTTGATTCGTTTGGATTTCGGACATTGAATCATCCAGGTCATACACCTGCTCGTAAGGATAGTAGTCGGCTTCGACTGCTTCCTCAAGAAACTCTGGCGTATCATAAATGCGCAAATCGCTCTTGCCGCTGAGCACCATTTTGGAACTGAGGATTAGTCCCTCCGCGTTGGCGATCCACTTGTACTTTGCGAGGCCCGCTCCCCAATGAGTTATGAAGTAGTCACAGAAAGCCGAGCTTATGAGACTTCGAGCCATCGAGCAGGGTATTTCGTCAAAGATGGTGATGTTGTCGAGCTGGCGATCTGAAACAAATCGTTTGATTTCCCCAACTAACGCCTTTTCCAGGCCTACTATCTTGGGCAAGCCGTCTTCAATCTCGGAGCTTTGCTCATGATAGCTAGTTACGAAAGTATGTGCGGCCGGATCTAGATAGTTGTGCCCATCGAAGATAACTGTAAACCTCCAATCGGATTCACGCGCCAACTTTTTGATCAACTCCATATAGCCTTGCGCTTGACGGATCCAGACGCGGTTCTCGAGCCTCAAACCAATAAGTAGCAGGAAGTTATCCTTCTTCCGTTTTGACATCACCCGCACATATTCGGGATCGAGCGCGCGCGCCACCCTCATGACGCGCTGCGACAAATCCTTTGAGACGCGATAGGACATGAATGGAAAAAAATCTATATCCATCAGCGCCGAGGCTTTCAGGTAGTCGGGTGTGTCCGTGCCATAAGTAATCCGCCCAATATATTCCGGATAGATTTCTGCAATCGGAAAAACCGGCTCACTGCATTGCTTGGTCAGAAACAAATAAGGCTCCCGCTGCTGCGACCTGACATCCTCCACTGAGCTCAATTCACTCCAAATATAGTGACCAAGATGCGCTTCCCGAAATACCAATCCAACTTTGCTAAATCTTTCGGCAGTGCGCGCGCAAAGGACACATCCAAGCCACCGAATGATCAACTTGGCTTTAACATATTGGAAGGACCGAAAATTCATTGTTTGAAGGGTGTGCTGTGAACAATACAGCCTATTGTCGGAGGCGTCCGCCAGCACCACGATGCTTCGGGTGTACCCGGCCATGAGACCAATATAATCATTTTCCGGATCTGAGTTAAAAGCAAAAAATCGCAAATCATCCAAAGGAAGAAACATGTCGAATTCTATATTATTCTCTCCGAATGATTTCGTTCGAATTCGTCCTTCCGACAGATTATGCGGCATAATTGCTTGCGGCTTTGAAGAATAAAAATGTGGAAAGCTGTCGTTTAGCTCGGCCAGGTGTTGCGCGCCCATATCATTGTAGCCCTCACTATGTGTAAATATACATGCTTCCTTCCGGTCTCCCACGTAGATGTATATTACTTTGATGATGTCATATACGTCATCGATGGCGAACTCCAAACCCTGGAGGGAGACGATCTGAGATATTGGCACATAGATCGACTCGAAGTCGCTCGTTTCGACCAAATTGTCCACGAAAGTTTTCAGGTCATACCAGCGCAACGTTAGATCGCTGTTCAACACCCAGTGCGCGCGGCTGTGATGGTCGTCCCTCCCCGCAAACGTAAGGAAGTGGTATTTATTGTCTAAGCTGATCAAGTTGTGCGGTACCCAGCTTTCCTTTATTTGTGGCAGTTCAACGCCGAATTTTAGCGACTTTGTTCCGCCGTCGACACCTAATACCAGTGTGTGTCTGTTTTGCTTGTCGAGCCGTTGGTGGTGCAATATCATGCTTTGCCTTTCGCTTCGTTGCCGGCGGGAGGAAATGGGTACCGTCATATACGTATATTTTGTCATCCTGCAACCGATGCGGTCTGCCCGCCGCTAGACGGTGGATTTGAAAAATATCGAAAGATTTTTGCCTGTTCAGGCCAACCTTATGTTTAGGGCCCTCCGAGGCCCTCAGCCCGCAAGCGGAAAGAAGTCTTACCAAGTGAGGCTCCCGACACACTCTGTCGCGGCCTCCGTGGCTGCCGCGCTGGCATTTCGCTCTCAATCGCGTGACCATAAATCGTAGACAAGGTTAGAGTCTGTCCGAGAATTCCTGAAGAGCGGTTCAATGCGTCTGACGAGGGTCATGATGGATGCTGCATAAAGGAAGGCCTTGGCGGATTCGATTGTCGCTTCCAGGTCCTGCCAGAGCCGCCGGTTTCGGCTGATCCAGGCGAAGAAGCGCTCAACAACCCACCGCTCTGGATGAACGGCAAAGCCGATCTGGTCCTTCGGTTTGCGGACGATCTCGACATCGATAAGTGTTGCATTTTGCGGCCTGTCACCGGAGTTGCCCATGTCGGCAAAGGCCTTTACGACGAATGGGAATGATTTTCGCGACAGCCGCAGAACCTGAACGACACCATCCCGATCCCGCACATCAGCCGGTTGAGGATCGAGCACGAGCGCGCGTCCACCCATATCGACCACCTCTGTTGTTTGCGGCCCTTGATTTTGTTGTCTGCATCGCAACCTTGCGGACCACCACTTTCGGTGGTTTTGACGCTTTGGCCCGTCTAGCACAGCGGCGCTCGGTGAAGCCGCGCGGCAGGTCGGTTCGCGACCCATGATGACGAGGCGGTGACTGATCTCGTGAAGACACGGGTGTTGCGCCAACGGTAGAAATAGCCGCACACCGTGCTATTGGGCGGTAGGTTCTTGGGGGGCGAGACGCCTGGGTATTCCGTTCCGCCTCGCAGAACATAGAAGATGGCGTTGATGATCTCTCGCACTGGCCTGGCTGGCTTACGCCCTCTCTCGGCCGGCCGTAGGAGAAGGGGGGCGATTACCTCCCCCTCCGCATCCGTCGGGTCGGTTTCGTATCGTGGCTGAGTGCGACTACACTGCCGCCGGGTGGTCGGGTCCACATGGCGCTTCCATTCAGGCTTCAGACACCTTCCTGGAATGATCATCGGCCGGATCACTCAACCCCCATTCTCGGACAGGCTCTGAGCACTGCCGATCTAAGTTCCTGTAGGTGATTGGCACTAATCAGGGCGCTAGAACGACTGACCTGCTGGCCTGCCACTCAGCTTTCATCCAGCAGTGAATCGCGCTATTTCGGCCAGGATGCCGAGCCGGGCGCGTTCTTTCAGTTTCCCCATTCCTGTGGGTAGTTTCACCGATCCCAACGGCGACGTGCTCACCCATTCCGCCACCCTTACCGGCGGCGGGGCGCTGCCTGCCTGGCTCAGTTTTGACGCCGCGACCCGCACTTTGTCCGGCACCCCCGGCGCCGGCGACATCGGCACGCTATCGATCGTGGTCACCGCGAGCGACGGCACCGGAACCGCCAGCGAAACTTTCGAACTCGATATCGGCGACAGCGCCGGCGGTGACGACATTTTCGGCACCACAGGCGCCGACGACCTCGCCGGGACGGATGCCGGGGAGAACATCTTTGCGTTTGCGGGCAACGATATCGTCAACGCAGGTGGCGGCGACGATTTCATCGCCGGCGCCCGCGGCGCCGACGAACTCTGGTGCGAAGCGGGTGCCGACACCTTCGCCCACCGCGGCTCTTCTGAATCCACATTCCACTCGGGCTTGTTCGACACGATCATGGATTTCAGCATCGCCGACGGCGACCGGGCAGACGCCAGCGGGATCGATCCCAATTCGAGGTAAGGGGGCAACCAGATGTTCCGCTTCGATACCGACTGTGACGGGGGCCGGCGGCCAGATTCCCGACTGAATTGACGGCGGCAAACCCATGTCTACGGCACTACCGACAGGGATAAGCAAGCCGAGTTCTATCTCGTCGTCAACGGCGAGATCGATCTTGCGGCCAGTGATTTTGTCCTCTGACCGCGCATCTGTGGTTGGTGCACCGTCTGTCGAGAAGTCCGCAAATCTCTGCCAAAACGCTATCCGCGCGCCACCAAAAAGACGGACTTGCTTGGTCCCGGCCAGTGCAGCATGGGCGCAAGACGCAGCATGCCTGACTGACGGTGCGCCCTGTGTCGAGGGAACATCATAGAACACACAGTTTGTGGCGTTTGTCCTCCCCGTTCTCCTGCAAGTGCCGCGCCCGTATGTTTACGACAGAAGGTGCGCCGCCTGCGGCAGTTCTCTTCCACCTCTCACTCGATCGCGAGAGGACTACTCAAATCGGCATCTCGCCGGCTGGCAGCGCACACTGCAGGCCGACCACTTGCTGGACAAATCGATCATGCATCATATGTCGTAGGCGACACGTGGTAAAGTTTGCTTCGATGCCTCTTGAAGATGTTCCGTCCCCTCTCTCCCCATCGCTCGCCTTTACTTCGTCGTCGTTCGTTTAGCGGCGCCGCCGACCCTAATTGCCAACTCTCGCATCAGCCGAGCTTTGGTAGGCTCATCGCCGCGAGCTAACATTTCGTCCAGAGTGCTCCTGAGGATGTTTGGGTCTTGCTCTATGGCGTCACGAATCGATCGTGCCTCAAAGTATTCCTCCCGGGTAAACCCGACAGCTGGATCGGCGCTGTTGGCATCGAAAAACTCAATGCTTTCTTCTGGCACATTAGCAATTTGCCTGAGAAGAGATATTCTTTTATCTTCGCCTGCTTCGTGAAATTCCGCGTAATAAACATCATGCATATCTTCCGCAAGTTTGCGAATGCGATCTGATGTTCCGTTCCTGTCTTTCAATATAGCCAAGCAGAATGCTTGGGATATAACAAGATGCTTGCTTAGATCTAAATCTGACTTACTTGCTGACGCTATCGCAAGATCTGTGGCGGCTCTCAAAGTCTCGATTTCCCGGAGCGCTGGTGCGCCAACCTCCAGTGTACGCTCCAGCCGAGCGACGATTTCGGCGTTCATCGAGCGCCCGTTCTTTTTTGCGACTTTCCTCAATTGTTCGCGCATTCCATCGGGCATGCGGAGCACGAATTGATCCTGTTTTTCGCTGGGGGAGTCGCCGCGTGCCATTCCATTGCTACCCTGGTTTGATGATAGTGATTAACTATTAAAATTCACTTGCGGCAATGATAGCAATTAACTATGACTCGTATGATAGTGAATCACTATTATGAGGGAGCCCATGCAACTAAGTCAACGAGCGGGTCGCTTTCTGGTTCGTCTGCCTGATGGCATGGGTGAGCGAGTCAAGCAGATTGCAACTGAGAACCGCCGTCCCATGAATTCGAAGTTGTTACTGATCATGAGCGATCGCCGCAACGCTCGGCTGGCAATAATGGCTCCGTGTCCGCTCAGGAACCGGTGGAGCATTTTCTTTCTGGAATTACAGGAGAGCCGCAAATGCCATCGATACCTACATCCGAACCGGTCGAACATGTAAGTCGTACGTGGGATCGTCCCGACAACCAGCTAACATGTAAGTGCGTCGGACAGCGCGCAGTGTCGACCGCGCTGATCGAAACGCTTTCGCAGCTTTATGAAGGTGGCCGTTCGGCCGCCCCTCGGCAGCGGCTCGGGACTACCATGCAGACCTCGTGTTTGATCGAGGATCGCGCCAGGGAAACTACTGAACTGGTTGATGACGCGCGCATGATCAACATCGGCGTAAGCGGGCTAAACGCGGGTATGACGCAAGCCACGAAGATCGCTTGGGCGGCGGCACGCGCAATGCATCATTCGCCTTCTCTTTTACTGTTCAGGTTATTGTCGACGACCTCCGGATTGCCACTAATGACCGCCGTCAATAGCGATTTGCAACGACCGCAGGCCGGTTCCGTCATCGCCTCCCATTTCGATCGTATCTGGGGCGGCGTCATGCGGCTTGGAGAGGCAATGCGGGCTCACCTCGACACCAAAGGCGATCACCCGCACCCCCGCCAGGGCTCGACCGCCGGGGCAGGTGCCGAATGAACGCGCCGGACGCTGGCGGCCCGACGGCCGTTACTGCCCAGCCGCGCGCCCGACAGCGTCGGCAGGCAGTTTTGCCGCCGGCCGAACTTGTGGGCGACGACACGCCTTTGACACTGGCAGTCGCCGCCCACTTTGCGTTTCCCGACCAGTCTATGTCCGCTCGGTCACTCCAAGGCGAAATTGATCGCGGTCGCCTGGTTGGCGAGAAGATCGGCGGGCGCTGGTATACCACAACAGGTCATATTCGACGGATGAGAGAATTATGCCGCGCAAATCCAAGGGGCCTCGGCTCTATCTCAGAGAGCGAAAAGGGCGACCGTCCGTTTTCGTCATCCTCGACAGCGGTCGGGGCGAAATCAGCACTGGATGCCTTGAGGCTGACCGTGTCGGGGCTGAAAAAGCACTCGCCGAATACTTAGCGCGGAAATACAAGCCTGATTGGGCGAACAAGGATCCGGCGGTCGTTCTAATTGCCGATGTGTTGAACCTGTATGGGCAACAGGTCGCGCCGAAATTGGCGCATCCCGAACAGGCGGCGGGGCATTTGCTGAACCTCGGCGAATTCTGGGGCGAGAAGACTTGCGATGCGATCGATGACGCGAGTTGCGCTGCCTACACGGCGGCGCGGATGGCCGGGAAGGTCGGCCGGCGTATGGTCAAGGAGCCGACGGCGCGACGTGACCTTGAGACGATGCAGGCGGCGCTGAACTATGCGCACAAACAGCGAAAACTGCTTTATCCCGTGACCGTGACACTGCCGGCGAAATCGCTGCCGCGCGAGAGGTGGCTGACGCGCTCCGAGGCGGCACGCCTGGTTGCAGGGGCCCTGGGCATCGCTCCGGTCGCGTTCGACGCCGTGACTCGACAACCGGTCAAATGGGGACGGGTCCAGAAGCCGGCTTATCATGTCGCACGGTTTATCCTGATCGGCTTCTATTCGGCCACTCGTCACGATGCGATCCTCAATCTGCGCTGGACGCGGAATAGTCGCGGCGGATGGTTCGACATCGAGAATGAAGTTCTCTACCGGCGCGGGGAGCGGCAGCGCGAAACGCCCAAACGCCGGCCCCCGGTGCCTCTTCCCGAGAATCTGTTGCCGCATGCGCGGCGCTGGAAGAGACTGACCACGCAGGGACCGATCGAGTATGCGGGCCGGCTGATCAAGAAAGAGCGGCGCGGTTGGAAGCGCGCGCGTGAACTCGCCGGACTCGGCGAGGACGTGACGCCTCACATTCTGCGCCACACTTGCATCACATGGATGCTTCAACGCGGCGTGCCGATCTGGGAGGTTGCCGGCTTCGTCGGGGCCTCGGAAAAGGTCATTCGCGACACTTATGGACACCATTCGCCTGAGCATATGCCGGCCGCCAAAAGGCGGTTTCGTGGGCAAAGCTTGGGCCGCAAGACTTTAGAAGAAAGGACTGGACGATGAGAACTCAAGAAAACGAAACGATTTCAGGGGATCGAGATGGTGGGCGTGACAGGGATCGAACCTGTGACCCCTTCGGTGTGAACGAAGTGCTCTCCCGCTGAGCTACACGCCCATCTCGTTGAAAAACAATGATAAATCATTGTCCTTCGTGCGGATTGGCGCCTGACTACCAGTTTTCACCGGGCAATGCAAGGGATGTCGGGCGCCAATTGCCGGCAATTCTGGGGGCGCGGCCTGGTGCGCCCAAATCCCCTGTCAACCGCCTTCGAAACCTGTCAGGACGCCGACGGCGTTGGTGCCGATGTCGGCGACGGCGTAGCCGCCTTCCATGACGACCAGCGTCGGCAGGCCGAGCCTGGCGATACGGGCGCCGATCCTGGGGAAATCCTCGGTCTTCAGCTTGAACTTCGAGATCGGGTCCTTCTCATAGGTGTCGACGCCGAGCGAGAGGACGACGACATCGGGCGCATAGGCCGCAAGCTTGCTGCAGGCGTCCTCGAGCGCGGCGTTCCAGGTCTCCCAGCTCGTGCCCCAGCGCATCGGATAGTTGAGATTGAAGCCCGCGCCGGCGCCTTCGCCCGTCTCGTCGGCGTGGCCGAGGAAATAGGGATATTCCTGCATCGGGTCGGCATGGAGGTTGATCACCTGCACGTCCGAGCGACGATAGAAGATCTCCTGCGTGCCGTTGCCGTGATGGTAGTCGACATCGAGGATCGAGACGCGTTTTGCGCCCTGGTCGAGGAACCATTGGGCAGCGACGGCCGCGTTGTTGATGTAGCAATAGCCGGCCATGAAATTGTGGCCCGAATGATGGCCCGGTGGGCGACAAAGCGCGAAGGCTGCCCGTTCGCCGCCATTGACGAGGCTGGCCGCCGTGAGCGCCACGTCATGCGACGACTTGATCGCGTCCCAGGTGCCCTCGACGAAGCCGCAACCGCCGTCGAAGGAATAAAAGCCGAGCTGGCCGTCGATATGTTCCGGCAGCTTGTCGCCACGCAGGCCGCGGGTCGGCCAGGTGAAGGGAAGGGCGGTGCCGGTGCGGCCTTCCGCCTTCCAGCGATCATAGATGGTCGGCAGGAAATCGAGATAGGCCTTGTCATGGACCTTTGCCGCGGTCGCCAGGCTGTGATCGTCGGGTTGGATGACCGGCCCCAGCTTGACCTCATTGAGGCGCGACAGGACGAATTCCGCGCGCGATGGCATTTCGTAGGCCGGCACGATGGCGCCTGCGACGAGCTCGACATTGCCGGAATGGCCATGATGGCGCGGCGAATAGACTGACTTCATGATTGCATACTCGCATTAAAGAAGGGCCGCCCCGCACCATCGGCGGGGCGGCCCCGATGTCGGCGGATGTTACTTCTGCAGCTCGGTCCAGATCTTGGTGTAGAGCGCCTGGACTTCTGGCGGGCAGGTCTGGGACTGCACGCCCTTGCTGGCGAATTCTTCCGGCACCTTGATCTCGGGCGCGTCCTTCATGTCAGCGGGCATGAACTTGTCCGAACCGTCGATGCCGTTTGCATAGCGATGGAAGGAAGAATTCAAGCCGGCATTCTCAGGATCCATCATGAAGTTCTGGAACAGCTTGGCATTCTCGACATTCTGCGCATCCTTGAGGACGGCGAGATTGTCCGACCAATAAACAAAGCCTTCCTTCGGATAGCCGTAGCGGATCGCAGGGTTCTGCAGGCGCTGACGGAAGGCCGATCCGTTCCAGTCGCTCGATGCGGAAAAGTCGCCAGACACCATCTTTTCGATGGTGCCATATTCCATGGCGACCCAGTTGGGCTTTGCGGCCACCAGCGTGTCGCGCACCTTCTTGAGAATGGTGAGATCGCCCGTGCACTTCGTGCCGCCATTATAGAGAACGGCCGCGTCAATGACGTCGTTCATTTCAGGGACGACATTGACCTTGCCCTTGAGCTCGTCCGGGGTCTTGAAGACGATGTCCCAAGTGTTGATGTCGCCCTTGTAGACGTCGGTGTTCACGACCGTGCCGACCGTGCCCATGGCCCACGGAACGGTATAATTGCGACCCGGATCGAAGGGCGGATCGGCCCATTGCTTGGCGACGTTCTTGAAGTTCGGCATCTTGGACGGATCGGTCTCGAGCAGCAGACCTTCCGAAATCCATATCGGCACATAGTTCTGTGACGGAACCACGATGTCAAAGCCGTGACCGCCCTGGCGGACCTTGGCGAGCGCCGTGTCGTTGGAGTCATAGTCGGTGATCGTGACCTTGACGTTGTTTTCCTTCTCGAACTTCTTGATCATGTCGGGGCTGGTATAATTGCCCCAGTTGTAGATGTTGAGCACGCCGTCGGCATGCGCCATCACCGTTGATGCGAACAGCATGGCCGCTGCCGCCAGAATTTTCCTACCCGTTTTCACTGTTATTCCCTTTCTTGTCTTACGCACGTTTTCGATTGATGAAGAAGAAGATGGTCACCGCTGCGATCGACAGAAGCAGGAAGACTGTCGATATCGCATTGACCTCAGGCGTCGTCGCCCGTCGGATCTGGCCGAGCATATAGGTCGGCAGCGTATCCTGGCCGCCGGACTTCACAAATTCTGTAATGACGACGTCGTCGAGCGAAATCACGAAGGCGAGCATGAAGCCGGCGATGATACCCGGCCAAAGCAGCGGCAACGTGATGAAGCGGAAGGCGTTGAACGGCGTGGCGTAGAGATCGGCAGCTGCTTTTTCCAGCGTCGTGTCCATGTTCTCGAGCCGCGCCCGCACGGGAAGATAGGCGAAGGGGATGCAGAAGGCGGTGTGGGCGGCAATCAGAAAGCCGAGCCCAGAATAGCCGGTCCAGATCTTGATGCGCGAGAACACGATCAACAGTGCCACGGCGGTGACGATTTCCGGCACCATCAGGGGCAGGTTGAGGAAAGCATATTTCGCGGTCAGGCCGCGATAACCCGAGGTTCGGGTTGTTGCTATGGCCGCGAGCGTAGCAGCGGCGGTTGCGATCAGGGCTGCGATCACCGCGATCTGTAGAGACCGGATTGCGGCATCAATGACTTGGACATTGTTGATGGCCTTATCGAACCATCGTAATGACAACCCATCCCACTGCGACAGGTTCTCGCCGGCATTGAATGCGAAGATCACGAGCACGGCGATCGGCAGGTAGAGCGCGAAGAAGGCCACCATCGCGATCGCCGTGAAGCCGGTCTGGCGGCGAATGTCGAAACTTCTAGCCATGACTGCGCTCTCCCGAGCCGGCATTACGCACATAGAAGAGCAACGCCACCATGACGATTACCATGAGCGTGATCGAAATCGCCGAACCGAGAGGCCAGTTTCGTCCCTGCCCGAACTGCAGCTCGATCAGGTTGCCCAGCATCATGTTCTTTCCGCCACCGAGCACTGACGGCGTGACATAGGCGCCGAGCGAGGGGATGAAGACAAGGATGGAGCCGGCGATCATGCCGGGTTTCACCAGCGGGATGATAATCCTGCGCAGTACCTGAAACGGCGTCGCATAGAGGTCGTATCCGGCCTCGACCAGCCGGAAGTCCAGCTTTTCCATGCTGGCATAGAGCGGCAGAACCATCAGAGGCAGGTAGACATAAACCATCCCGGCCAGGATGGCACCGTCGGTGAACAGCATCTGGATCGGCGACGAAATCACCCCGAGCTTGATCAGCGCCGTATTGACCAGGCCCTGATTGCGGATGATTTCGAGCATCGCAAATGTGCGGATGAGAAGATTGGTCCAAAAGGGAATGGTGATCAAGAAGACCCATAGCTCGCGCGTTCGCTGTGGCCGCGTGGCGATGAAATAGGCCGTGGGAAAACCGAGAGCGAGCGCCAGCAGTGTTGTCAGGATCGAGAGCTTCAGCGAGCGCAGGAAGATCGACAGATGAGCATCGGCGAACGATAGCGTGTCATCGAAAATATCGCGCTGCAGGAAAACGCCGACCCAGCCGTCGGAAGAGCCACTCCAGATCACATCGCCATAGGGACCCGGCGTCAGGAAGGAGTAAAGCAACACGACCAGCAGGGGACCTGTGGCGGCAAGCAGGATGATGACCAGCGCCGGAGCCGAGAGGAGCCAGCGGTTGCGGATATCCCGCCTGGCTTCGTTCTCGATGAGTTGCTGCTGCGGCGTCATGTCATGCCCTCAGCACGCGGATGGCGCTGGGCGAGAAGGTGACGCCCGCCGCATCTCCGACATTCCGGACGTTTTCCTCGCCAGGTCGGTTCTGTTGGCGGACGGTGAAGATCTCGCCGTCGGGGAGCTTCACGTTGAAATAGGTATCGGTGCCGAAATAGATGATGTCGGAAAGTGCCCCGGTCAGAATCGCCTGCTCGCCCCGTTCGGCGTTGGCGAGCCGCGCATGTTCGGGTCGAACCATGACGGTGATCTCGTCGCCGCTCTTGGCATTGTCAGGTGAAGCGGCGGAAAGTGTGGCGCCGGCAGGCAGTGTGAGCGCGGCATTGCCGCCGTCGATCGCCGTGATCTTGCCCTTGAGAAAATTGGTTTCGCCGATGAAGTCGGCGACGAAACGATTGGCCGGCGTGTCGTAGATTTCGCGCGGGCTGCCAACCTGCAGGATATTGCCCGACGACATGACCGCGATGCGGTCGGACATGGTCAGCGCTTCTTCCTGGTCGTGGGTGACGAAGACGAAGGTGATGCCGGTCTCGGTCTGCAGGCGCTTGAGCTCGATCTGCATCTCCTTGCGGAGCTTGTAATCGAGCGCCGAGAGCGGCTCGTCGAGCAACAGCACCTTGGGCTGTGGTGCGAGCGCCCGGGCGAGGGCCACGCGCTGCTGCTGGCCGCCGGAGAGCTGACTGGTCTGGCGCTTGGCGAATTGCTCCATGCGCACGAGCTTGAGCATCGCGCCAACGCGGGCATCAACCTCAGCCTGCGGCTTGCCGAGCATCTTCAATCCGAAACCGATATTGTCGGACACCGTCATGTGCGGGAAGAGCGCGTAGCTCTGGAAGACGGTGTTGACGGGCCGCTTGTAGGGCGGCATGGCGGCGATGTTCTCGCCATACAACAGAAGCTCGCCTTCCTGCGGAAATTCGAAGCCGGCGATCAGCCGGAGAAGCGTGGTCTTGCCGCAGCCTGAGGGGCCGAGGAGGGTGAAGAATTCATTCTGTCGAATGGCGAGGTTGGCGCCGCTGACGGCAGCGACGCGGTGTTCGCCATAGCCGTAGAATTTCGACACGCCGCGAATTTCGATCGCGTTGTTCGCTGTCATTTTCTAATGCTGTTCCCTGTTATTGCGGCTAGATGACCACAGGGAAACGCGATTGACAATCAGGATTCTAGGCGGTCGTTCAACAATTTCGCGACGGTAGGGATCGGAAAAGGCGATGCCGGCCATATGACGACGCGACGAGTTGCCAGCTCCGGCAACTTAAGGCGGCACTGGCTTGCCCGCTGCGATCAGGCCTCGAAGGTCACCCGTCCGCCACAGATCACGGTTCGTGGGCGGATCGCATGGATCCGCTCCGGCACGACAGCTTCGATATCGCCATCCAACATCGTGACGTCGGCGAAATAGCCCTGCTTCAACATGCCCTTCCGATCCTCGGCGAATTCGGCATAGGCGCCCTCGATCGTATAGGCTGCAATGGCCTCCATCAGCGTGAAACTCTGGTCGGGGTCGCTGTCCTGCCACGTCTTGCGCGTCATGGCAGCCTCGATGCCTTCGAGCGGATCGATCGGCGAGACGGGCCAGTCGGAGGCGAAGGGGATATGGGCGCCGGCGTCCTTGAGGGTGCGCCAGGCATAGGAATAGGGCCAGCGGTCGCGGCCGATCATCGACACGGTCGGTTCGAGCGGAAGGCCCATCGAGCCGGGCGGATGCGGCGGCTGCATCGAGGCGATGGCGCCAAGCTCTTTGAAACGATGGATATCGGCGGGATGGATGACCTCGACATGTTCGATACGATGGCGGCTGTCGCGTGCGCCATTGGCGTCGCGGGCGGCTTCGTAACCGTCGAGCACGGCGCGGACCGCGCCATCGCCGATGGCGTGAACGGCGATCTGCAGGCCGCGGCGGTCGATTTCGATGGCGGCCGCCTTCATCTCGTCAGGCGTGAACAGGCTCTGGCCACCGGTCGAATCCGGCTTGTTGGCATAGGGCTCGACCATGATTGCGGTCCAGCTGTCGATCACGCCGTCATAGAACATCTTGACGGTGCCGGAGCTGAGGAAATCCGAATTGTATTTCTCCACCATCTTCGATGCCTTCTCCAGCATGGAGAGCGGCATGAAATTCTTGAGATGGAACGGGACGCGGACGCGGAGCGGCAGGAAGCCGTCGCGCTTCTCGATCTCGGCCAAGAGTTCGAGCTGATAGAGATTGCCGTCCATGCATTGCAGGGAGGTGAAGCCGTGGCGGGCGCAATAGTCGAGCCCGCGGCGCATCACCGCGATGTCCTTCTCGTAGTCCGTGCCGGTGGGATAGGGATCGGGCTCGCCGCCTGTGGCGAGACCGAGGCGGTAGCGATCGAAGCCGGCGGCTGACTGCAGAGGGCCAAAGGCCTCCATTTCGCGCAGTTCGCCCGTGGCGAGGCCATCCTCGCCCATCACAACCTCGTTGCCGGGGCCGAGTTCCTTGCCACGCAGCAGGCCGGCGAGTTCCAGCGCCTTGGTATTGGCCCAGGCCGTGTGGTGGTCGGGTGCGAAGATCGCGAAGGGGCGGTCGGGGAGGATGCGGTCGAGATGGTGGCGGGTGACGCGCTCGTCGCCTAGGATCGTGTAATCGGCACCCTGACCGAACAGCACCTTCTCGTCGGGCATGTCGGCGGCATAGGCACGCGCCGCAAGCTCAAGGGCTTCGTAACCCTTGATGCCCTTGAGCTGGAGGTGATCGAGTTCGGCCGAGCCGGAGAAAAGGTGGAGATGGTTTTCCGAGAGGCCGGGCAGCACGGTGTTGCGGCCGGCATCGATGACACGGGTATCCGCCGTCTTCAGCGCTTCCACCGCCGCGCGGCTGCCAACGGCGGCGATCCGGCCGTCCCTGAGCAGGATGGCCTCGGCGCGGGGATTGGCCGGGTCCATCGTCAGGATCCTGGCATTGGTGATGAGGATGGGCGAGGGCATGGACATCAGAATTTCCGCTGGGCTTATGTCAGGAGAAGGTCGATCTCGGAGTCATCGAAGCCGAAACGGGCCATCAAGGCGCGATGTTCCGGTGTGCCGATGAAGCGTTCGAGGATGGCGCCGACCGAGCGGCAGAGGGCCTCGTCGTGGCGAGCGAAACCAAAGGAGCCGCGGGCGGGGAGCTTTTCACTTGCGGGAACGCTGACCACATCGAGCGACAGCTCCGGATGCTGGGCCAGGAAACCTGTGTGGGCGCGGGCGACGCTGGCATAGGCATCCACCGCCCCGGTCGCCACAGCATCGGCAGCCTGCTCATAGGTATCGAAAATCTGGAGCCGATCGGCACCGACGCCGAAGTCCAGTGCCGCCTGGTGCTGCACCTGGCCTTGGATCGCGGCGACCCGAATGCCTTTCGCTGCCGCTGACCGATAGCCGACCAAGCCGAGGGGATTGCCCTTCGCGACCAGTAGACCATCCGGCAGCGCCCAGATCGGGCGGCTGAAAAGCGCGTAGCGCTTTCGTTCCTCGGTTGCGAAGAGGCCAGTCGTCATCTGCCAGCGGCTCTGGCCGAGCCCCGGCAGCAGCTCCGCGAATTCCGCTTCGACCGGCTCGAAGGGCTCGCCGAGCTCTTCCAGCACATAGCGCGCCAATTCGACGTCGCAGCCTGTGACGGTGCCATCGGCGTCGCGGTAGTTGAAGGGGGGCTCGATGAGATAGGCGAATTTCAAGGCGGGTCTCAAATTCTCGGCAGGTAGGTCCGGTAGTCGAAGTCCGATACGGTGCGCATGAAGGTCAGTGCTTCCTTACGCTTCGTGTCGGCATAGAGCTTCTGATATTGCTTGCCGAGCAGGTCGCCAACGAAGTCAGACGCCGCAAATTCCTCGACGGCCGTCAGGAAATCGTGGGTAAGGCGGTCGCACGCCTCCGGACCGCCCGTCGGGTTGGTGTCGGGGCCGGGATCGAGGTCCTGCTCGAGGCCGAGCAGCATGCCGCCGAGCATCGCGGCGAGCAGGAAATACGGGTTGGCATCGGCGCCGGCGACGCGATGTTCGACGCGTGCGGCGGGACCGTCGCGTTCGGGGATACGGATCGCGGTGCCGCGGTTGCCATAGCCCCAGTTGACGTCCACCGGGGCGAAAGAACCGGGCTGGAAACGGCGGTAGGAATTGGCGAAGGGGGCGAAGAGAAGCTGGGTGGCGCGCATCGTCCTCAGCATGCCCGCGGTGATGGACTTGAGCTTGACCGGATCGCCACCCCTGGCGTCGAGGATATTGGTGCCGGATTTGTCGATGATGCTGGCATGGACATGGAGGCCCGAACCCGCCTGGTCGGAATAGGGCTTGGCCATGCAGGTCGACTTGAGCCCGAATTTGCGGGCGGCCTGCTCGACCACGCGCTTGAGGTAGACACAGTCATCGGCGGCGGCCAAGGCGTCGGGGCGATGGTTGAGATTGACCTCGAATTGTCCCGCGCCGAACTCGGCGGTGGTCGCATCGGCCGGGAGGCCCATGGCGTCCGAGTAGGCGCGCACCGTCTGGAGATACTCGCTCATATTGTCGACGGCATCCATCTCGTAGAGCTGGAAGCCGTTCTTGTCGCCCATGCAGGTGAGCGCTGCCGGCGGCATCGGGATGCCGGTCTCGCGGCTCTTGCCGTCCATGACGTAGAATTCGAGTTCGGTCGCCACGACCGGAGTGAGGCCGAGCGCGTCGTAGCGCTTGAGGACTTTCGCCAGCATGCCGCGCGGGTCACAGAAGTGCACCTCATCGGACAGCGTGTGCATCGTCGCCAGCATCTGGCTCGAGCCTTCGGGGGCCCATGGCATGGCGACATGGCTGCGCTTGTCGGGGATCACCTTGCCGTCGGGGTCGCCGAGCGTGAGCGAAATCTGCGTCAGGTCGTCGTTGTCATCGCCCCAGATGTCGAGGGACTGAGTGGAGGCGGGAAGCCGCACCGCGCCGGACCAGATCTTCTTTTCCGCATCCGGCGGCAGGCGCTTGCCGCGCAGGCGGCCGTTCATGTCGACGAGAAGGATTTCGATATGCGCGGGCAGGGCGGCATCGCTGAGGGTCCCGGCCTTTTTCGGTTGATTCATGATGCGAAATGGCTCGCTTTTCGAGATTTTTGGGCCGGACGGGCAAATTTTTGCCGGTGGCTTGCCAAAATGATCGGGCAAGGTCATGTTCGTAGCCGAATTCAAGCCGCCTTTCAATCAGGCCGGACGACCCGCGGAATGTATCCCGGGGCGGCCCAAAACTGCGGCGTCAGGGGAGAAGTTTCATGTCCAGACCGGCCACCGCGCTATCCAATCTCGGCGCCATCGACGCGGCCCACCACATCCATCCCTTCAGCAACATGAGCAAGCTGAATGCGACGGGTAGCCGCATCATCGAGCGTGCCGAGGGCTCCACGGTGTGGGATACGACGGGCAAGAAATATCTCGACGCCTTTGCCGGCCTCTGGTGTGTCAATATCGGCTATGGCCGTTGCGAGATCGCCGATGCCGTGGCGCGGCAGATGAAAGAACTGCCCTACTACAATCTGTTCTTCGGCACGACCACGCCACCCGCGGCGCTGCTGGCCGAGAAGATCACCGCCCACACCAACGGCAAGCTCAACAAGGTGTTCTTCACCGGTTCGGGCTCCGAAGCCACCGACACATGGTTCCGCATGGCGCGCGTCTATTGGGCGGCCAAGGGCCAGCCGCAGAAGAAGCAGGTGATTGCGCGGAAGAACGGCTATCACGGCTCAACGGTGGCCGGTGCCAGCCTCGGCGGCATGAAATACATGCATGAACAGGGCGCGCTGCCGATCGAGGGCATCCACCATATCGGCCAGCCCTACTGGTATGCCGAGGGCGGCGACATGACGCCGGATGAGTTCGGCCTCAAGGTCGCGCGTGAACTCGAGGCGAAGATTGACGAGCTCGGCGAGGAGAATGTCGCGGCTTTCGTCGCCGAGCCGATCCAGGGTGCGGGCGGGGTCATCGTGCCGCCGGACAGCTACTGGCCGGAGATCATCAAGATCTGCCGGGCGCGCAACATTCTGCTGGTTGCAGATGAGGTGATCTGCGGTTTTGGTCGCACGGGTAGCTGGTTCGGCCACCAGCATTTCGATTTCGTGCCCGACATGGCGCCGGTGGCGAAGGGACTGTCGTCCGGTTACCTGCCGATCGGCGGGGTGCTGGTCAGCGACCATGTCGCGGATGTCATCACGGCGGACGATTTCAACCACGGCTACACCTATTCCGGCCATCCGGTCTGTGCGGTGGCGGCGCTGGAAAATCTCCGAATCATCGAAGAGGAGAAGCTGGTCGACCGGGTACGCGACGATATCGGACCCTACCTGGCCAAGGGGCTGGCCGGCCTGCTCGATCACGATATGGTCGGCGAAGTGCAGTCTGTCGGCCTGATGGCGGCGGTACAACTCGCCAAGGACAAGAAGACGCGGACCCGCTTCGAGAAACCCGACGAGGTCGGCACGCTGGTGCGCAATCATTGTGTCGAGGCGGGTCTCATCCTGCGCGCCACCGGCGACCGCATGCTCGCTTCCCCGCCGTTGATCATCACCCACGAGGAGGTGGATTTCATGATCAAGACGCTGCGGAACGCGCTCGACGCGACGTGGCAGAAACTGAAATAGTCCTGACACAGCGTGTCGCTAGGAACAGCGGACTGCGCCTCGGAGAAGCTCATGAAATTCATCCACGTCACCGACCTTCATCTCGTCCAGGAGAATGAGGTTCTCTGGGGTCTCAAGCCGATCGAGACGCTCGATGCCTGCCTGGCAGATATCGCCAAACATCATGCCGATGCCGCCTTCGTCGCCATCACCGGCGACCTTGCGGAGCGGGGTGAAGTGGCCGCCTATGAACTGCTCAAGCAGCGGCTTGCGACGCTCGACCTGCCCGTGCTGCTAATGCTCGGCAATCATGACGACCGTTCGAACTTCAAGCAGGTCTTCTCCGATGTTCCGCTCGACTATGGCGGCTTCGTGCAGCAGGTGCGCGAGGAACATGGGGGCGTTTTCCTGTTCCTCGATACGCTCAAGGGTCCGCCGTCTTCGGCGGGGCTTTACACGCCGGAGCGTCGGCAGTGGCTTACGCAGCAGCTCGACAAGGCCGCGGGCAAGCCGGTCTATCTCTTCATGCATCATCCGCCTTTTTCGATCGCGCATGAACTGATGGATAAAATCATGCTCGATGATCCGGAAGAGTTTGCAGCGCTGCTGCAGGGGCATGACGTCAAGCACATCTTCTTCGGCCATGGCCATCGCGCGGTCAGCGGCGTGTGGCGCGGCATCAGCTTCTCGGCGCTGCCGTCGCTCAACCACCAGCTTCCGCTGGTCGGCGGCTCCGTGGAGACTGTCTATTCGCATGAGCCACCGGCCTATGCCGTGGTGCATGTGACGGGCGAGGGGATCATCGTCCACAACGATGCCTTCTATGACCGCAGGCCTGCCGCGATGGCCAAGGATGCCGAACGGGGCACTTGGTATTGATGCATGCCTTTGCGGCAGGATCGGCGGGCACTAACTCTCTCCCGATACTTTGGAGGACGTCATGGGTTTGAAGATATTGCTGGCCGGCGAATCCTGGTCGTCAATCGGGTTCCATCTCAAGGGCTATTCGATTTACACGACCGGCGGCTATGAAGAGGGCGGCAAGCCGCTGATCGATGCGCTCACGAAGGAAGGCCATTCGGTCACCTATATCCCGAACCATCTCGTGCCCTCGACCTTTCCGAATACCGTGGAAGGCCTCAGGGACTATGACGCGATCATTCTCTCTGACATCGGGGCCGACACCTTCCTGCTGCATCCGGAGACGCTGACCAAATCGATCCGCAGGCCGAACACGCTCAAGGTGATGGGCGAGTACGTCGCCCAGGGCGGGGGACTCCTCATGGTTGGCGGCTTCATGAGTTTTTCCGGTTTCGGCGGCAATGCCTGCTATCACAACACGGTCTTCGCCGATGTGCTGCCGGTGAAGATGCTCGGCTATGACGATCGCGTGGAGTGCCCGGAAGGGATTAATCCTGACGTCGCGGCGCAGCATGCGGTGCTGGATGGCATTGGGAGCGACTGGCCGCATTTCCTCGGCTATCAGCGCTTGATCGCCAAGCCGGGCGCGGAAGTGCTGCTCAGGGCAGGCGATGATCCATTCCTGATACTGGGCTCACATGGAGATGGCCGCGTGGCGGCTTTCGCATCGGATTGCTCGCCGCATTGGGGGCCGCCGGAATTCGTCGGCTGGCAGCACTATTCGCGCTTCTGGTCGCAGCTCGCGAACTGGCTCGGCGACAAGAGCTAGCGAAGCCGTTTGACCGAAGCGCGCTCGACGAGTGTCACGGGTAGTCGGATGAGCGGGTTCGACAAGTCGTCGGCCATGCGTTTCATCAGAAGCTCGAAGCCGATGCGACCGATCTCCTCGACCGGCTGGTGGATGGCGGTGACTGGGGGGTCGAGCAAAGAGAGCGGGCCGACGTCGTCATAGGTAATAATGGAAATGTCGGTACCGAAGCGCTTGCCGCGCTCTCGCACGAGTTCCGCCATGCCGTACATGACCTGGTCCGAGCCGATGAAGATGCCTGTCACTTCGGGGTAATTGTCGAGCAGCATGGCCATGGCAGCGCGGCCGTAATCCATCGTGTAATGCCCAAAGAGTTCCACGACGATCTCGCCGTCATGGGCTGCGACCTCATCGCCAAAGCCGCGGGCACGTTCTCGCGAGGTCATGATGTTGCGCGAGCCGCCGACATAGGCGAGCTTTCGGTGGCCGCGCTCGATGAAATGGCGAGCCGCAAGCTGGCCGCCCAGGAGATTGTCGCCGAAAACCTTGGGAACTGTGGTGCCTTCGACATCCTCATCCATGACAATGATGTTCCTGTTGGCATCGATCGCCTGGCGCAGGGCCTCGTGTTCATCGTGGTGATTGGTGGTGAAGAGCAGACCATCGACATGATTGCGGCGGAGGCGCTCGATATAGTCGAGTTCGCGGCTCTGGCGGTTGACGCTGGAGCAAAGCATCAGGCCAAGACCGGCCTGGCCGGCGTGGTGCTCGACGGCCGCGGCGAGCCGCGCGAAGAATGGGTTGGAAACATCGGGCACGACGAGGCCGATCGTGTCGGAACGGCCGCGGCTGAGGCTCCGGGCATGCGGGTTGGGGCGGTAGTTGAGCGCGGCGATCGCGGCATTGATCCGCTCGGCCGTCTCCTGCGGCAGATTGAGCGAGCCATTGAGAAACCGCGACACGGTCGCCGGCGACAGGCCGGCGGCGCTTGCGACATCCTGCAATGACGGCGGTTTTGCCATGATGTTCTCCCTTAGAGGAATCATAGCATTCCGGCACCGCGTTTGACACGCGAAGGATCGGGTTATCCCTTATGGCGTGGATAAATATCCGCCCCTGCGCCTCCTCATCGCGGCGAACGGCGGATCGATGGAGGTGAGGCGGTCATGCAAATTTTCTCCGCCATATGGCGAAGATACTGGCGGGGGCCACCGAGGGGACTTGCCTGCTTCATCCTTAGGCTGGCGTCAGGACCTTGCCCGGATTCAGGATGCCGTTCGGGTCGAGCGTTTTCTTGATCGCCCGCATCAGCGCCAGCTCTTCCGTGCTACGAGAATAGCGGAGGAAATCGCGCTTGAGGACGCCGATGCCATGCTCGGCGGAAATCGATCCGGCGAAATCCCGCACCACGCCATAGGTGATCTCGTCGATGGCATGCAGGGTCGCTTCGTCGGAGGCTCCGACAGACACCGCGACATGCAGGTTGCTGTCGCCCATATGGCCGAAGAAGGCGATGTGGGAGTCGGGATAATTTACCCGTAGCGCCCTCTCGCAGGCTTCGGCAAAATTGCCCAGCTGGCCGACGGTGATGGAGACGTCGAAATTGATGAGGTCAGGCAGGCGGTCGTAGGCGGCGCCTTCGCGGACCGCCCAGAACTGGCGGCTTTCCTTTTCCGACTGGGCGATCAGGGCATCCTCGATCAGGCCTTCCTCGAACATGGCGCCGAGGAAGGTCTCGAGGGCTTCGTTGTCCGGCGTTCCGGATTGTTCGATGATGACAGCGAACGGATGGCTGTGATCAAAAAGCTTGAAGCCTTCGCCCGTGCTCGAGAAACTGAAATAGCTGTCCCACATGATCTCGAAGGCGGTAAGCCCGACAAGGCCTGCCTGGGCGCGGGCGAGAAGCTGGACCGCATTTTCGTAGCTTGGCAGTGCCACCAGCGCCGTAGCCTTGCCCACGGGTAGCGGCTGGAGGCGGATGACCGCGCGGGTGATGACGCCGAGTGTGCCTTCTGAGCCGACGAAAAGGTGCTTGAGATCGTAGCCGGTATTGTTCTTGCGCAGGCGATTGAGCGAGGAAATCACCGTGCCGTCCGCCAGCACGGCTTCGAGGCCAAGGATATTGTCGCGGGTCACGCCATGGCGGATGACGCGGATGCCGCCGGCATTGGTGGCGATATTGCCGCCGATCTGGCAGGAGCCGCGGGAGCCGAGATCGATCGGCAGCAGGAAGCCGGCCTCTTCTGCGGCGCGCTGGGCGACCTCAAGTACGGTGCCGGCTTTCAATGTCATGGTGCCCGCCGCGGTGTCGATTTCCTCGATGCCGGAGAAGCGGTCGAGGGAGAGGACGAGAGAGTTCTCGACCGGATTGGCGCCGCCGGCCAGTCCGGTCATGCCGCCCTGCGCGACGACGGGCATGCGATGGTCGTTGCAGATGCGGAGCGTCGCAGAGATCTGTTCGATGCTGATTGGCCTGACATAGGCGATCGGCAGGAGGCGACCGGAGAGACTGGCGTCGCTGCGTGACTTCGCGGGAATGCGATCCCCGGTGAGTAGGGTACTGTCGTCGAGCGCCCGCGAAAGGGCGGTGAGGAAGGCAGGTGTGTCAGGCATTCGCGGCCTTGTCAGGATCGTGCAGGAAGTTGTGCAGGTCGCCGAGCCTGGGGCATCCGAGCTGCCACATCGTGCCGCGCAGTTCCAGCTTCAGCACGTCGATCAGATGAGCGGGACCCTCGTCGCCGATCGCCGCCACCGAGAAGATGAAGGGGCGACCGAGGAAGACATAGTCGGCGCCGAGGGCGATCATCCGTGCGATGTCGAGGCCGGAGCGCACGCCACCATCGACCATCACCAGCGCATCCGGCCCCAGCCGCTTGCGAACGTGCGGCAGCATCGAGACGGAGGAGGGGGCCGCGTCGATCTGGCGGCCGCCATGGTTGGAGACGATGATGCCGTCGGCGCCGAGCGCCATATAGGTTGCGGCCTCTTCGGGGTCGAGCACGCCCTTGACCAGCAGCTTGCCCGGCCACTGGTCGCGGATCTGCCTGAAGCGGTCAGCGGTGATGTGGTTGGAAAGGACGGAGCCGAGGAAGTCGTAGAGTTCCCTGGTCGAGGCACCCTTCGGCGCGTAAGGCGTTAGGTTCTCGAAATGCGGGATACCGTGCCGGGCAAGGCGCAGCAGCCAGTGCGGGCGCATAGCGGCGTGATAAACCGTCCGCGCATCGAAATTGGGCGGCACCGAGAGGCCGTTGCGGATGTCCTTGTCGCGGCGGGTGACGCCGGGAATGTCGACGGTGACGACGAGACCCTCATAACCGGCGCGTTTCGCCCGCTCGATCATGTCGGTTTCCATCTTCGCATCCTTGGGCGGATAGAGCTGAAACCAGCCGACCGGGCCGGAATGGGCCTTCATCGTCTCGAGGCTCTGTGTCGCATGCGTCGAAAGCACGTGGAGCACGTTGTGCTGGCGCGCGGCCTTGGCGATCGGCGGCTCGCAGCCTGGCCATTGCAGGCCGGCAAGGCCGACAGGCGCCACGCCGAAGGGCGCGTCCAGCTTCTGGTCGAAGATCGACGTCGTGATGTCCGGCTGCTGCGCGTCGCTGAGATAGCGCGGCATGAACTGTATCTTCTGAAGATCGTCGGTGTTGCGCCGAACGTTTTCCTCCAGTCCGATGCCGCCGGTCATATACTCCCAGGCAAAGCCCGGTATGCGCCACCGGGCCTTGTCCTTCATGTGCGGGATCGAGGGAAACCGCTTCTGAATATTCGCCAAGTCGTCCTCCGCGAGGCTTACGCAGCCTCGCGACGGAGGGCCTGCGCCATGCAATGAATGCCGCCGCCCGTCTTGGAAATCTCGCTCGTATCCACCGCGGCGACCTCGAAGCCGCGCGCCTTCAACTGCTCGATCAGAACCCGCGATGACGTGGGGGCGATGACCTTGGCATTGCCGAGCGACATGAAGTTGCAGCCGAGCGCCATCGTATCCTGGAAGGGCACATCGACGATATCATGGCCCTTATCTTTCAGCCAAGCCACGATCGCGGGGTCGGTGCAGTCGAGGCAGACGGCGGTCAGCTTCTCGGCGATCGGCACGACCATCAGGTCGATATGGACATAATATTCGTCGATGAAGGCGAGGCGGGTTTCCCAGCCTTCCTTGTCGAACCACTCCTTGACCTGGCGGGCGCCTTCCTCGTTGGTGCGGGCGCCGCCGCAGCCGATCAGCACCACTCCGTCCTCGATGACGTTGAAATCGCCGCCTTCGAAGGTGCCGGCGGTGACCATGTCATAGATCGGCAGGCCGAGCTTTTCGAAGGTGCGGATCGCGGCATAGTTCTCGCCGCGGCGCCAGAACTGCGCCATCGCCGTGATGATCATGCCATAAGGCGTCATGACCGCGCTGTCGCGGGAATAGACCTGCATCGGCAGTTCCGGCGACGGCTCGTGCCAGTGGATCTTCACATCGAAGTGCTCATAGGCCGAGACCAGTTCCTTGTGCTGGGCCTGGGCGGTCTGGATGTTGCAGGGATTGTCGCGCAGGTGCTTTCTCGACAGCGAGGAAGTCGCGAGGTGACGGAGATAGGCGGGCGAACCGAGCAGCACGTCGGTCAGCTTGTCGGTCTCGTTGCGAAAACCCCAGCCCTTGAGGCGCGGTGTCTTGCCATTGGGATTGCGGCGCTGGAGCGAGAAGGGTTCGTCGGTGAAAGTGGGCTGGAGGTTCATGTTCGGTCTCCTTGATTTAGCTTTTGGGCTTTGAATTCTTGGTGTTCAGGAATGGGGTTGGGTCGGAATCCACCAGTCGCGACCGCGCGGGGTCTCGACATATTCCGGCCAGCGGAAATGGATCGGGGGATCGTAGTCGCAGAGCGGCGGGATCCATTTGGCGCCGCCGATGCCGCCGCCGGTGCGGGTCTCGAATTCATCGCGGGCCGCCTTGCGGGCGTCGGCGTCTTCCATCAAGCGCAGTGCGGAGAGCGCCAGCACCTTGGAGGCGGTTCGCACCATCGGGTCGATGGTCTCGGGCATGCCGCCGAGGGCATTCATGACCCAGCCGGGATAGCGGTAACCTCCCGGGGCCCTGAGGGCCGGGCGGGCGATGTAAAAGCGGGCGACTGGGGCATGCCAGGACATGTCGGTATAGTCGTCGGATGTCGAATTGAGCTGCGACGGCGGCAGGTCGCGGCGGAGGATTGCTTCGGCGGATTGCGGGTCGATCAGCTGCTCCATCTCATCGATGAAGGGTTCGGGCATCGGCTTGAGCCCGAGCGTCGCCTGGATTTCGCGCGCCTTGTCCTTGGCGGCTTCGCCCCAGCGCGGCGCGCCGACGGCCTGCAATGAGTCCCAGACCACGTTGGCCATGGCGTGATTGGCGAGGCCGGGGCGCGACTTGCAGACCCAGTGGCGCTCGTAGCGGCAGCCGGACATCCGGGCGGCATGTTCGGCATTGCGGTCGAGGAAGGCGGTCGCCTGCTCGGCCATGGCAAGATCAGGCATCCGCATCATGTACTGGATTTCGGCGAGGCCGGCGGGAAGGTTGTCGGCCGTGGCCTGGCCGGCGGCCAAGATCGCCTCGCTGACGGACCAGCCGCCTTGATGCGGTAGCATGGAATCGCGCAGCGCCTTGGACGACATGTACATCATCATGAGTGCGTCATTGGCGCCTGGTGCGCGGACGGCAGAATGCGACTGGGGGATCGGGGCACCGTCCGACCGGCCCCAATCCTCGGGCTGGTCGCAGACGAAGCGGTAGATCATGGAATAGGCGGCGCCGCAATGCGTGTCCCAGCGCACCGTGTTGCACATCGGCAGCATGTAGAACGGGTGGAATGACAGCATGCCGTCGAGGCCGTCATAATAGCCTTTGGCAGCATGGATCGGCTTGGAGCCGCGCACTTTCTCAGCCGGCTCGCCGGTGAAGCGTAGCGTGCCTTTGATATCGTGACGCTCCATCGCCGCTTTGGTGGCCAGCAGGCCGCCGAGCGCGCCGATGCCAAGGCCGGAATGTGGATCCGTATGACCGCCGGCATGTTCGCTGAGGCCAGCGCGGGGTGCCTTGTAGGTCGTGGCCGCCTGGCAGTTGCCGGGCACGGCGTCATATTCGGCATACATGCCGACGGAGGGGCCGGCGCCGCTTGACCATTCTGCGGCGAAGGCCGTCGGCATGCCGGCCGAGCCTTCCTCGACGGTGAAGCCGTTGGCGCGCAGCGTCTTCACATACCAGTCGACGGATTTGTATTCCCGCCAGGCCGTCTCGCCGAAATCGAAAATCGTCGACGTCCAGGCAGAGAGATCCCTCTGGATCGCATCGACATGGGCAAGGGCGTGGCTCTGGGCTGGCGACAAGGACATGCAATTCTCCTCACCCGGAGTACAGCGCACATCGCATATTCGAGAAAGTGAAATCTTTTCCCTGGCGCGGCAAATTTGGTTCACCATTGCCCCGAATTTGGTTAGCTTAACGGGCTTGAGGAGACGTCATGAAACGGATTCCATCGACCCAGGCGCTGCGCGCGCTCGACAGTTTCACCCGGCATGGCTCGGTCTGGAAGGCAGCGGACGAGCTGAACCTGACCCGCAGCGCCGTCAGCCACCAACTGCGCCTTCTGGAACGCGACCTCGGTTTTCAGCTGCTCAATCGTATAGGAACCCGGATCGAGTTGACCGAGCAAGGGCTTGGCTATGCGCTCGATGTCCGCAAGGCGCTCAACACGATCACCGGCTCGGCGGTGCGGCATGCCAATCGGGGTGTCTCGGGCTCGATCAATGTCTGCTGCACGCCGGGCTTTGCCTCGAGCTGGCTCTGCAGCCATATTTCGAGCTTTCGCGAGGCGCATCCCGATGTGAAGCTTGCAATCTCGACACCGATGCGGCTCGATGATGTCTCCAATCCCGATGTCGATGTCTTCATCTCCTTCGGCACTGGCTACTGGCCGGACATGACAGTGGAGCTCCTGGTCGAGGTGGAGTTCACCCCGCTCTGCAGCCCTGTACTGATCAACAAGACCGTATGGCTCTCCGATCCTTCCGACATCCGCAAGGCCTGCCTGCTGCATCTGGTCGATGATGACGACTGGGAGGAATGGCTGACGACGGCGGGCGTCGATCCCGCTTTCGCCCAGACCGGCATCACCTTCTCCGACATGAATCTCGTCTACGCCGCTGCGATGGCGGGACAGGGCATCGCCATGGGCGACGAGTTCATCTGTCGCAATGCAATGGCGACGGGCCAGCTCGTGCGGCCCTTTGATATCAATATCCGCTCCAAGCGCTCTTACTATCTCGTCGTTTCAGAGGCCAAGGCCGACAACAAGACAGTCGTCGCCTTCTGTGAGTGGCTGAAAGAAGAGGTGATGAAAAACGAGGCGGTGCCTGTCATGGCTTGATGGAAAAATCGGCCAATAGGTGAACCAAATTTGTCAAATGGGTGAAAAGATTTCGTTTGAACGGCTGTCAATTCGCCCCTAGGCTCATTGCAATAACAAGGGAACGGCCATGCAAACCAAGAACAGGGCGGCCGAACTTGACGCTCGGGGAATTGGCAAGACATACGGCGATTTTCATGCGCTGAATGACGTATCGCTGACGATCGGACGCGGCGAGTTTCTGACGCTGCTTGGGCCTTCGGGCTCCGGCAAGACCACGTTTCTCATGATCCTGGCCGGTTTCGTGAACGCGACATCGGGCGCGCTCACCATGGATGGCGCCGATATCACCAAGCTGCCGGCGGAGAAGCGCGGCTTCGGCATGGTGTTCCAGGGCTACGCGCTCTTCCCGCACATGTCGGTCGAGAAGAACATCGCCTTCCCGCTGCAGGTCCAGGGCCGCAATGCCCAGGACATCAAGGCCAAGGTCGATAACATCGTCGACCGCGTCGGCCTGCGCGAACATGCCAAGAAGCGCCCGTCCGACCTCTCGGGTGGTCAGCAACAGCGCGTGGCGCTGGCCCGTGCGTTGGTGTTCGAACCCTCCGTGCTGCTGCTCGACGAGCCATTCTCGGCGCTCGACAAGAATCTGCGCGGTTCGATGCAGGAAGAGGTGCGGCGGCTGCACCAGGAGACCGGCACGACCTTCGTCTTCGTGACGCATGACCAATCGGAGGCCTTGGCGCTGTCGACGCGGGTGGCGATCTTCAACAAGGGCAAGCTGCAGCAGCTTGGCAGTCCGAAGGACGTCTACGAGCATCCGGCCAACCGGTTCGTGGCGGAATTCCTTGGCGATATCAACATCTTCGATCTTGCAGGCTGCAAGCTCGCTGGCGATGTCGCAGAGGGCAAGTTCGAGGACAGCGTGATCCGGGCCTCGAAGGCCGCAGGCGTGCCGACCGGCCATTTCGCGATACGGCCCGAGCACATGGTCCTGACCCGCGAGCAGCCGGCGGATCGCAATGCACTGGCTGCCGATATCGAGGACATCACCTATCTGGGCGCCGCGACGCGCTTTGCACTGAAGACGCCGGGCGGCAAGGGACTGGCTCTGGAAATGCCGACGCGCGAGACCGGGCCGGATTTCGAAAAGGGCAAGAGAGTTTGGGCGAGCTGGGAACGCGATCAGGGCTTTTTCCTCTGATCCCCGCCCGTCTGAGAAGGCTGGAATACCTGAGAAGACTGGGAATGCATACTAAAACACAAAAATAGAGGAGAACGACATGTCTATGGAATTCGAGAAGGAAACGCTGGAAATCCTGTCCAAGCGCGTCGATAGCGGTCAGCTCACCCGCCGCCGCTTCACCCAGATTGCGGCGATGCTGATCGGTGGCGCGCCGCTGGCGCTCAAGGCCAAGGGCGCCTGGGCTGCCGCCAACGAGTTGGTGTTCGTCAATTGGGGCGGGGACGCGATGACCGCCTATGACGAGGCCTACGGCAAGGCGTTCCTCGCGGAAGCCGGCGTGACCGTCAAGCAGGACGGTTCCGGCCCGACCGAAGGCGCGATCGCCGCCCAGGTCGAAAGCGGCAAGCCGAGCTGGGACATTGTCGACGCCGACCCGTTCTCTGCCCAGGCGCTCGGCAAGAAGGGCCTCATGGAGCCGATCGACTACTCGATCGTCGATAAGTCCAAGTTCCGCCCGGGCTTCGGCTGGGAATATGCCGCCTCGACCTATTTCTTCTCTTACATCATCGCCTATGACGCCTCGAAATTCGGCGACAAGGTGCCGACAGGCATGGCCGACTTCTTCGACGTCGAGAAATTCCCAGGCAAGCGCTCGCTCTACAAATGGGGCGCCGGCATGTGGGAAGCCGCTCTGCTCGCCGATGGGGTCGCACCGGAAAAGCTCTATCCGCTCGACCTCAAGCGCGCACATGACAAGATCGCGGCCTTCAAGGACAATGTAGTTTCTTATTGGGGTGGCGGTGCTGAAAGCCAGTCGGTCCTGCTCAACGGCGAAGCCTCGATGGCGATCGTGTGGTCGACGCGCGCGGGCCTGATCGAGAAGGATTCCGGCGGCGCGGTCAAGTTCATCTGGGACCAGGGCCTGATCTCGCCCGGCGCGATGGGCGTGCTCAAGGGCAATCCGGGCGGCAAGGATAATGCGATGAAGTTCATCGCTTCTTCGCAGGATCCGAAGAAGCAGCTCGTCATGTTCGAAAAGCTCGGCCAGGGCCCGGCCAATCCGGCAGCGGATGCGCTGGTGCCCGAGGACCAGAAGCGGTTGAACCCAGTCGATCCGGAGAACATGAAGAAGCAGATCGCGCTGGACATGGCCTGGTACGAGACCAATTACGGTCCGGCGCTGGACGAGTATACGAAGATTATTGCTGCCTAAGATGGGGTGAGGGGTGTCGAGTTCACCCCTCACCAACTTCGGCCAAAGGTTCACTGTGGTTCACCCGGCCTTCGTATCCTCTCCCACAGGGGGAGAGGTAAACCCGCATCGACCGCCCTTGCCGCAGGTGAGGGCGGCAATCGTGGCACCCTACCTCTCCCCTTGTGGGAGAGGATAGCAAGTCCGCACGAGGCGAAGCCGAGTGCATGGACGCGCTTGGTGAGGGGTGGATCTTCTAGTGAAACCAATATCTGGAAAGGAGGCCCAAAATGCGATCGGACTATCTCAAGCCGGCACTGCTGCTCGGGCCGCTGATCCTGTTCCTTCTGCTCGCCTATGCCATCCCCTTCCTCGGTGTCGTCCGCTGGAGCGTGACGCTTCCCGAACTTGGCCTCGGCAATTACGGCCGGGCGGTCACCGATCCGCTGATCATCTCAGTCTTTATCCGCACCTTCCGGATCTGCTTCTTCGTCACCATCCTCTCCGTCGCCATGGCCTATATTGTCGCGCTCGTCTGGGTGCGCGGCACGCCGGCGCAAAGGCTGATCGCGGAGCTCTGCATCCTCATTCCGTTCTGGATCTCGGTGCTGACGCGCGCCTTCGGCTGGGTGGCGCTGCTCTCCAATCGTGGCCTGATCAATACCTGGCTGACCCAACTTGGCGTTATCAGTGAGCCGCTGACCATGGTGCGCAACGAATTCGGCGTCGTGCTCGGCATGACGCATTTCCTCATTCCCTTTGCCGTCTTCCCGATCGCCTCTGCGATGCGCAGCCTCGACGAGCGCGTTCTGCTCGCAGCGCGCGGCATGGGGGCGACGCGGATGCGGACCTTCTGGCAGATCTTCCTGCCGATGACGGCGGCCGGCATTTTGGGTGCCGCAATCATGGTCTTCGTCTTCTCGCTCGGCTTCTTCATCACGCCCGCCATTCTCGGCGGCGGCCGCAGCGTCATGGCCGCGGAACTGATCTATCTTCGGCTGTTCCAGAGCCCGGACTGGGGCCTGGGTGCGGCCATCAGCGTGCTGATGATGCTGATCGTCGGGCTGCTGCTGGCGCTGCTGATGCGCTATGTCCGCCCCGGCGGAATGGTGAGGTAGAACCATGGAACGCCCAAGCGCAATCGCCCTCATCCTCGCCGCCTTCGTCGCGGTATTCCTGCTGCTGCCACTGTTCGCCGTTGTGCCGGTTTCCTTCACGCCAGCGCGCTTTCTCTCCATGCCCAACGGAAATTGGTCGCTGCGGCACTATATGGCGCTAGTCGAGAACCCGGCCTGGCTGCAGGCGACGTGGCTCTCGATTCGGATTGCCGTCTTGAGTTCGCTGATCTCGACAGGCCTCGCGCTCGCCTTCAGCCTCGGCATGTGGATGTACCGGCCGGTCATGCCGGGCCTTTATTACGGCTTCGTGCTGATGCCGATGGTGGCGCCGCCTGTTGTTTCGGCGATCACGATCTACTTCTTCCTGACCTCGCTCTCCAAGATGAACGATTGGATCGGCTATGACACGGTCGTGGGCGTGGCGATCGCGCATGCCGTCATGATCGCGCCTTTCGCAGTGGTGTTGGTCACGGTGTCGCTGAGCCAGGTTGATCGCCGTATCGATCTCGCCGCGCGCGGCTTCGGGGCCAGCGTCAGCCAAAGGATCTTCCGGGTGATCCTGCCCAATATTAAGTTCGGCGTCTTCACTGCGGCCTTCCTTGCCTTCGTGCTTTCCTGGGAGGAAATCGGGGTCACGCTCTTCATCACTTCGGTCAATGCCGTGACGCTGCCGCGCATGATGTGGATGGGCCTGCGCGACAATATCGATCCAGCCATCGCTGCGATCTCGGTTCTACTGATCGGCCTTGTCATCATCGTGATCCTCGGCAAAACCGTCGTCGCCGCGATGGCGGCGAAAAAGAGCTGAACTTCCTGCTGGACAAATCCGCGATAAATTATACGCTTGTAGAATTAAAAGAATCTGACGGGAGCGGGACGTGATCAGCACGGGCATGTATCTGACGAAACTTCTGGAAGCCTATGGTGTCGACACGGTGTTCGGCATTCCGGGCGTGCATACGGTCGAGCTTTATCGCGGTCTCGCCGGCAGCTCGATCCGCCATATCACGCCGCGGCATGAGCAGGGCGCGGGCTTTATGGCCGATGGCTATGCACGGGTCACCGGCCGGCCGGGCGTTTGCTTCATCATCACCGGTCCCGGCATGACCAATATCGTCACCGCCATGGGGCAGGCCTATGGCGATTCGATCCCGATGCTGGTGATCTCCACCGTCAACAGCCATGGCCGCATGGGCTCGGGCGAGGGTTGGCTGCATGAGCTGCCGAACCAGCAGGCGCTGGTGAGCCAGGTGGCGGCCTTCAGCCATACCGTGAACCGCCCCGAGGAGCTGGCGCCGGTCCTGGCCCGCGCATTTGCCATCTTCGACAGCGCCCGGCCGCGGCCGGTGCATATCGAGCTGCCGATCAATGTGATGCTGGCGGATGCCGGCCATCTCAAGGTGCCGGAAAGCGTGGCGCGCATGGCGCCGCCGGAGCCGGGCTACGAGGAAATCATCTGGGCGGCCGACTTGCTGAACGCTGCCAAGGCGCCGCTGATCCTCGCTGGCGGCGGCGCGAAATGGTCGGCACAGGAAATCACGGCGCTTGCGGAGCGACTTGATGCACCCGTGATCATGACCACCAATGGTCGCGGCATCCTGCCGCCCGGGCATCCGCTCGCGGTGTCGATCTCGCCGAGCTTCCCTGCTTCGCGCGCGCTGGTCGCGTCGTCCGACGTGGTGCTGGCGCTCGGCACGGAGTTCGGTCCGACCGATTATGACATGTATGAGGATGGCTTCTTCGAACTGCCCGGCCGATTGATCCGCGTCGATCTCGACCCGGCGCAGGTCATGCGTGGACCGGTTCCCGAGATCGGCATTGTCGGCGACGCGCAGTCGGCGGCCAATGACCTCATCGAACTGGTCGAGGAGAAGGAACGCGGCGGCAAGGCACGGGCCGAAAAGGCGCGTGCCGACGGCGCCCGCAGCGATCTGACCGAACAGATGCGCGGCGACCTGCACATCCTCGAGCTGGTGCGCGATACGCTGCCGGGTGTCATCTTCGCCGGCGATTCCACCCAGCTCGTCTATGCCGGCAATCTCGGTTTCGACTCGGCGGGACCAGCGCAATATTTCAACTCCGCCACTGGTTATGGCACCCTGGGCTATGGCCTCCCGGCCGGCATAGGCGCCAAGGCGGGCCTGTCCGAAGCGCCGGTCGTGGTGCTCGCCGGCGATGGCGGCGTGCAGTTTTCCATTGCCGAGCTTGCCACGGCCAAGGAGGCCAGGCTGCCAGTCATCCTGCTGCTGTTCGACAACAAGGGTTATGGCGAGATCAAGTCCTATATGGTGTCGCAGAACATCCCGCCGCTGGGGGTGGATCTTTACACGCCCGACTTCATCGGCATCGGCAAGGCCTATGGATGGCAGACGGAACATGTCGACGATCTCGATGGGTTGAAGGCCGCGCTGGTGGCGGCGGGTGGAAGCGATGAACCGACGATGATCGTTTTTGGGGATACTGTGCGGGATGAGGCGATGAGGGTGGCGACGGCGGGATGAGGTGATTGGGGATTACCCCTCACCAAGCGCGCCCAGGCACTCGACCGCTGGTCTCGCGCGGGCTTGCTATCCTCTCCCACAAGGGGAGAGGTAGGGTGCCCCGATTGCCGCCTTTACTGTGGCGAGGCGGTGCAGCGAGTCTACCTCTCCCCTTGTGGGAGAGGATACGAAGGCCGGGTGAGCAGAGCGAACCCCTGGCCGAAGTTGGTGAGGGGTAAATTTCCAAGCTGACGGTTTGAAGGAAAAGGTTGACCAACCATGTCGGAACACAAATTCAACCAGCCGCTCGGCGGCAACGAGATGCCCCGCTTTGCCGGCCCCGGCACGATGATGCGGCTGCCGACCCAGCCAACGGCCGAGGGCCTCGATGCCTGCTTCGTCGGCATTCCGCTCGATGTCGGCACCTCCAACCGATCCGGCACGCGGCTCGGGCCACGTCAGATCCGGCAGGAAAGCTGCATGCTGCGCCCCTACAACATGGCGACGGGTGCCGCGCCTTTTGATTCCATCCAGGTGGCAGATATTGGCGACGTGCCGCTCAATACGTTCGATCTCAAGAAGTCGGTCGATATCATCACCGCCTTCTACGACGGCATCCTGGCGCATCCCTGCATTCCGCTTTCGCTCGGCGGCGATCATACGATGACCTATCCGATCCTGCGTTCGATCGCCAAGAAGCATGGGCCGGTGGCGCTGATCCATGTCGATGCCCATGCCGATATCAATGACGAGATGTTCGGTGAGAAGATCGCCCATGGCACGCCGTTCCGCCGCGCCTATGACGATGGCCTGCTGCGGAACGACAAGGTGTTCCAGATCGGGCTCCGCGGCACCGGATACTCGCCGGAGGACTTCAACTGGGCGCGGTCCAAGGGCTGGACGGTGGTTCAGGCGGAGGAATGCTGGTACAAGTCGCTCACGCCGCTGATGGCCGACATCCGCGCCAAGATCGGCGATGCACCGGTCTACCTCACCTATGATATCGACAGCCTCGACCCTGCTTTCGCACCGGGCACCGGCACGGTCGAGATCGGTGGCCTGACGACCTGGCAAGCGCTGGAGATCATCCGCGGCTGCGCTGGTCTCAATCTCGTCGGCGGAGATCTGGTCGAGGTCTCGCCGCCTTTCGATACAACCGGAAATACGGCGCTGATCGGCGCCAACCTGCTCTACGAGATGCTCTGCGTGCTGCCGGGCGTGAAGCGCGGCTGAACTGGAGCCTTTCATGTTCCATGAAAGGCTCGGGGGAACTCGGGCGCGGGCATCGGCGTTCTTGCCGCCATGGATGCCATTCTCGCCGACATGTTCCCCGAAAGCCGCATCGGCTATCCCGTCATCTTCGCCCGCTTTGTCGGCGCGATCCTGCTCGGAGGCCTCATCGGCTTCGAGCGCGAAGCCAAGAATCGGCCGGCGGGGCTCAAGACCCATATCATGGTGGCGCTCGCCGCCGCGGTGTTCTCGATCATCTCAATCGAGGCCATCCATACTGCGGCGCTCGCCTCGGACAGTTTCAAGCCGGATCCGTTGCGCGTGATCGAAGCGGTCACGGCGGGCGTCGCTTTTCTCGCAGCCGGCACGATCGTACTGTCGCGCGGGGAGATCCACGGCATCACCACAGGTGCCAGCCTCTGGCTTGCCGGCGCCATCGGGCTTTGCCTGGGCTTCGGCCATTGGGTCATCGGCTTCGCGGCCGTCGTGGCCGGCATTGCCATTCTCTTCTTCGTGGGCTTCATGGAAGACAGGCTCGACTCCAGTGGCAGCATCCATGTCGATGACGACAAGCTGCCGCAGGGGGATCCGCCCAAGGGCGAATGACGTGATCCATTCTCAGGGCGAATATACAGACGTATAATAATCATTTCCCGGCCGGGAGAGGATGCGTTAATACTGGGCGCCCGCATTCCAGCCCCTCCGGTTCCCATGCCCAAGACCGTTCTCATCGGGGTCGTCTCGACCATTCTCGCCTATTTCATGTTCTCGCTTCAGGATGCGGCGGTGAAATGGCTCGTCGTCGGCCAGCCCGTCGTGCAGATCCTCTTCGTGCGCTCCATCACCATCCTGGTGATATGTGTTGCAATTGGTCGCCGCGACGTGGTTGTGCAATCGTTGAATTCGCCGGTTCTGAAGCCGATGTTCCTGCGCGCGCTGCTGCTCTTTGCCGCCTGGCTCTCCTACTACAATGCATCGAAGTATCTCGGGCTCGCGGAACTCACGACCCTCTACTACGCCGCGCCCATCCTGATCACGATCCTGGCAGTACCGATACTCAAGGAGGATGTGCCGCCGATCCGCTGGCTCGCCGTGTTGATCGGCTTTGTCGGCGTGATCGTTGCCACCGACCTGATAGGCACCGGCATGCGGATTTCCTGGCCGGTTTGGCTTGCGCTGCAGGCAGCTATCTTCTGGGCTATTTCGACCGTGCTGCTGCGCAAGACATCGCTGGCGGAGCGGACGATCGTGCAGATGACGCTCTCCAACGCGATGCTCGCAGTGTTTACCGGGCTTGCGCTTTTCTATTACTGGACGCCGGTGACACTCCCGCAGCTTGCCCTGACTTCGCTGACCGGCGTGTTCGCCGCCCTTGGTCAATATGCCATGTTCGAAGGCATGCGGCGTGCGCCGGTCTCGATCCTGGCGCCTTTCGAATATACGTCGCTGATCTGGGCTTTTGTGCTTGGCTTCCTGATATGGGGCGATGTGCCCCGGCACAATGTGTTCCTGGGCGCCATGCTGATCTTTGCAGCGGGCGTCACGATTATCCTCGGAGAACGTTTCGGGCGGCGCGCAGCTTAGCGCCACGCCGGCCGGCGAACGGAACCGGCGGAGTTTTCACTCCGCCGTCAGGTCGTTCACGAGCCTTCGGTGCATTCGGTGATTTCGCAGGTGCTTGAGGTCGTGGTCTTGGCGGCGCATTCGTTCAGCGCACGATCGGAGGCATCGTCCTGGTTGTCGTAATTGTAGCTGTATCCATAGGAGCCTTCCTCGGAAACAGCGATGCAGCCCCAGGCGTTTGCGGTGCCGGAGGTCGCGATCGCACCTGTCGATGCAATGAAGGCTGCGAGCGCGATGCGCAGGTATTTGTTCATGTCATTCCCCTGAATTGGTGCCATGCGGCGGCTTTTCAGTGGCACGCCGGCCACTTGCCGTCCATGATAAAAGTCAAGGAATCTTGGTACGTTAGCGTACGCAGGCGCAGATTAAACCGATGCGCTCGTCGATTGTGGCCGCAAAGTCTCAGTTCGCAGGCTTGAATGGGTCCGACAGCGCCGCGTCCGGTCGGCTGATCGGATATTTGCGGACCGAGGTCTTCGCTGCAAGAGTCTTGGCGCCGTAGCGCTTGAGCTGCGCCCGGAACGAGGGGTGCATGCCGCCGTCGACATAGGAGTGTTCGGTGATACGGCTCTCGAGCACGATGTCGCGGGTCACCGGCGTCGCATCGGCAACGACAGTGTCACTCGAGCCGGGGCAGGCGCCGAGCGGGCTGTCGGGCTCTTCGGGAAAGGCGCGATTGAACTGGTAGCGGCCTTCGCAGACCGAAACCTTCACGTCTCGCTTGGTGCGGTTGAAGGCATCGTAGCCCTGCTTCAGGTTCTGCCAGAAACGCATGTTGGGGTCGCCGGCATGGCTTGCCATATTGGTCGCGTTCATCCGGAACGGGTATGCCTGGACCTGGAAGGAGCGCTGGCCGCTCTTCATCGCCTTGAGAATGATCGGGTAGAGTTCGGCCATCTGCTGGTCGGTCATGGCATAGCAGCCCGATGATGAGCAGGCGCCATGCACCATCAGCGCTTCGCCCGTATAACCGAGCGCACTTTCGAGCCGGTTCGGGTAGCCGAGATTGAAGGAGAGATAGAATTGGGACTTCGGATTGAGCAGGCCCATATTGACCTGATAGAATCCTTCGGGCGCCTGGCGATCGCCAATCTTCTTCTTCGGACCGAGTTTGCCCGACCAGCGGCAGATCGGATAGGTCTTGAAGAGCGCGTATTCGCCCGACGCCTTCCGCTTCCAGACTTCAAGTTCACTCTCTTCCTTGAAGATGCGAACGAGAACGGCGTCCTTTTGATCGAAGCCCTTGGCCTTGATCTCGCGTGCGAGTTTCGGGGTGATTTCCGTCGACGGGTCGAGCGCATCGAGCCCGCCGGAGCAGCCGGCGGCGACCAGGATCGCGGATGTCACCAACGCACTGCTGGCAAGCTTCCGCATCGTCGTGATGATGGACGGTCTATTGCTGATCATCGCTGTAACTCTAGGCCCCGAATGCGCACATCATGCATCCGCCTCCTTGCGACACGCTTGTGTCCCTATTTTGGCAGGGTTGCAAGAGGTCACGGATTTCGTGTCAAAATGCGGCAACAGAGTTAAGAGAAGGTTGATCGCGCACGTCCGCCGGGCTCACGACCGCGTGACCGGCCCCTTGTAGATATAGCCGTCGCTGCGCACCGTCTCGATCAGATCCGCCTCGACCCCATGCTTGTCGAGCTTTCGCCGCAACCGTTCCACCCGCTTGTCGATCGACCGGTCGATCGGGTCGGACGCATTGCCGGGCGCGAGCCGCAACAACTCGTCGCGGGTCATCAACTTGCCAGGATTGGTGACGAAAGCGGCGACGAGATCGATCTCGGTCGGAAAGAGCGGGATCTTTTCCCCGGTGCCATCAAGCAGGATCCAGCGCTTGAGATCGAGCGAAAAGGGACCGAAGGGTTCGAGCTGATGGCGGTTTGCGCTGCGGCGCCGGATAATCGCCTCGATGCGTGCTGAAATCTCCGAAAGCGAGAAGGGCTTGGTAACATAATCGTCGGCACCAAGTTCGAGGCCGACGACGCGGTCGACGAGATCGATGGCGCCGGTCAGCATGATGATTCCGACATCGTGCTGCTGCCGCATCCGGCGCGCGATGCTGAAACCGTCCTCGCCCGGCAGGCTGACATCGAGGATGATCAGATCGGGGGAGGCCACCGCCATTTGTGTGTCGAGCGTTCCCGCATCGGCGGCAAGTCGCACTTCATGGCCGGCAATCGACAGGTAGTCGGCCAGCATTCCGCTCAACGCTACGTCGTCATCGACCACAATCAGGTCTGCCATCCGCTCTCCACGATCGAGAAAAGGCAATTTTTTCAGTGCCCACTATCATCCGAAGCCTGACAAAATGCAATCGTCTGAACCCTCGAGAATGCCAGAGGACCTGCGGTGTGCGAATCGCCGCCCTAAAGGGCGACCGGCGTCTGCCCAGCGGCGCGACGTCGATGTGAAACATTCGACGCATATCGGGATAATTTGATTGAATAACACCCAGTGCATGGAGTTTGATTGGCGATATCTTCATACAAAGTGCGGGAGCACGAAGACGCCATGGCATCAAGGGTAACGGGTATCGGGCCGTCGCCGCGCTTGCTCATGCTCTGCTTCCTGCCGCTGGCTGTCCTGGTCATCGCCATGGGCGTCGACCAGTATGTCCGCCAGCGGGCAGCTCTTCTCTCGGACCTTGCAGGCGAGGCGACCGAAAGACATGGGATTATCAGCGCATCGATCGAGGGTGCAGGACCGCAATTGACGGCGCTGCGCCTGTCGATGGGCCTCGATGCCTACAAGCCGCCCATCGGCACCGTCGTCGTGCTCGACGATAAGAATTCGATCGCCGGTATCAACGGGCAGATGAACGATGGCGACCGCCAGCGTCTCGTCGGCTTTATCCGCCGGCCCGACATCGCCGAAGACAGTGCGACGGACACGAGCGGGCCGACTTTCGAGGAACATTCGGATTTCCGATCGCTGACCCGTGTCTTCGGGCAGTCCGGCTACAAGCTTGTCTATATCGTTCCGGACAGCGATCTAAGGGCCTATCTGCTCCCGCGCTTTGCGCCTTTCCTGGTCATCCTCGCTGGTCTTGCCGCGACCGTGGCCGGCATCTTCTATTTCCTGCACCGGGCTTACATCCTGCCGAGCCTGAAGCTCGCGCGCTATGTCAGCGACCAGGCCTCGGGCCAGGTGGTAACGGCGCCGCAAATGCCGTCGGCCTGGAGCAAGCAGTTCGGGCTGATCGCCAACGCCTTTGCGTCAAGCCGTCGCTATCAGACGCAGCTGGAAAGGAGCGAAGCCCGCTTCCTCGCCGCCACGACCAGCCTTCAGGACGGTTTCGCCATCATCGGACCAGATGGCAAGCTTGCCTTCTTCAACGAAGCGCTCGCCATGCATCTAGCCGAGGAGCAGCGCGACAGGATTTTCGTCGGTCGCGATGTTCAGGATGACATTGACAGAGCATGGTCGGGCGGTGACGGCATGGATATCGAGCGCCAGCTGCCCGACGGTCGCTGGATCGCTGGCCGCCAGAGCCATATTCCAGACGGCGGGCGCGTGATCCTGCTGCGCGACATCACCGATGCGAAGTCATCCGAACTCAGGATGCGCGAGAGCGAGGCGCGCTACCGCAATGTCGTCGAAACCCAGACCGAGTTCGTCGTTCGCTACGACGGAAACGGCTTCCCGACTTTCGCAAACGAGGCCTACTGCCGCTACCTTGGCATATCGCTCGAGGAGATGCTGAATAGGGCGAATAGCGATTTCGAACTCGTCATCCCCGAGGATCGCGAGCGCCATCGCGATTACATCAAATCGCTCGCGCCCAATCAGCCTTCGTCCACGATCGTCATCCGGTGCACGACCCCGACCAGCGACATCATTCACTGGGAAGAGTGGACCGATACCGGCATTTTCGATGAGGCAGGCAAGCTCGTCGAGATCCAGGCGATCGGTCGCGATGTGACCGAGAAGATGCTGGCGCAGGAAGCGCAAAGCGCGAGCGAGGCTCGTCTTGGAGGGTTCCTGAACTATGCGCCCGTGGCCATGCTGGCCAAGGATCTGGAGGGACGGTTTACGCTTGCCAATCCTGAGGCGCTCAAGCGGCTCAATCGGACCGAAGCGGATGTTATCGGCAAGATGACAATCGATATCCTGCCGGCCAGCGAAGCCGACGAGATGGACCGCTCGATTGCCAAGGTTCTGGAGACCGGCGAGATGCAGGTCGAGGAGCAGCATCATCCATCGCTCGAACCGTTCCTCTACAGCCTGTTCATCCGCTTTCCGCTGCGTGCCGCCTCGGGCGAAATCAACGGCGTCGGCATTTTCGTCGTCGACCAGACCCGTGAAAAGCTCGCGGAATTGGAACTCGACCAGCAGCGTGGCGCCCTGCACCAGAGCGAGAAGCTTGCGGCGCTCGGTTCGCTGCTTGCCGGCGTCGCGCACGAACTCAACAATCCGCTTTCCATCGTCGTCGGTTATGCCGGCATGCTGCATGAAATGGCGACCGACGAGGCGACCAAGCGCCGGACCAAGGAACTGCATTCGGCGGCCGAGCGCTGCGGGCGTATCGTCAAGACCTTCCTCTCCATGGCCCGGTCGAAGCCGATCGAGAAGCGCAACGTCGATATCGACACCGTCATCGACGATGTGCTGGAACTGGCCGCCTACGGACTGCGCAGCAACGGTGTCACCATGGTGCGGAACCGCGGCAAGGACCTGCCCACCACGCTTGCCGATCCGGACCAGATGCATCAGGTCTTCATGAATGTCGTGCTGAATGCGCAGCAGGCGATGATGAACATCACGGGTGCGCGCTCCCTGGATGTCGAGACGCGGTTCGATGGCACCAATATCGAGGTGGACATCGCCGATACCGGCCCCGGCGTCCCGGAAGATATCCGCAAGCGCGTGTTCGAACCCTTCTTCACGACCAAGCCGCAGGGGGTCGGGACCGGTATCGGCCTTTCCGTCTGCCTGCGCATCGTTCAGGCGCATGGCGGGACGATCCACCTCGACAATGGTGAAGGGGGTGGCACCATATGCCGCATCCGATTGCCGGTGACAGAGGCGCGCATGACAACGGTACCAGGCGGCGGCGAGGCCGCCTTTGTGCTTTCTGGCGCGCTGCTCGTCGTCGACGATGAGCCGGCCATCGGTCGCTACATCACCGAATATCTCAGCGCTGAAGGCGTCGTCGTCACCGCTGTGGATACGGGTCGCGAGGCGCTCGAATTGCTCGCCAACGGAACCGCTTTCGATGCGGTGCTGACGGATCTTCGCATGCCCGACATCAGCGGCGACAAGCTGATCGACTATATCGCCGAAAACCGACCGGATCTTGAGGGCCGTGTCGTGATGATGACCGGCGACGCCCTCGGACCCGAGGTCGTTTCCAGGACGCGCGACGTTCCCGTCGTCGTCAAGCCGCTCGAACTGAGAGCACTGCGTACCGCGCTGCGTGCCATCCTGGGCAAGGATAGCCATAGCAAAGAAAAGAATCTCGACCGAAAGGCCGAGGCAGACCAGAAAGAGAATGCGTAATGTCAGACCTGAATATCATCGTCGTCGATGACGAACCCGGCCTTCGTGGCATGATCGAGGACTATCTGTCGATGCAGGGTTTTTCCGTGGCCTCCGCTGAAAACGGCGCGGCACTCGACCGTCTGCTGGCGACCAACAATCCGGACATGTTGCTGATGGATGTAAATATGCCCGGCGAGGACGGGATTTCCATCGTCAAGCGGCTCAGGCATGCTGGCGAGCGCATGGGCATCATCATGCTGACCGCCAATGCCGAAGAGAGCAGCAAGGTTGACGGGCTCTCCTACGGCGCGGATGATTACCTCACCAAACCGTTCGAAGTGCGGGAACTGCTCGCCCGCGTCCGCAGCCTGCAGCGTCGCTTGCCGCCGCGCCAGGAGAAGCCCGCCAAGAAACGCCAGACGCTGGAATTCGGGCCGCTCGCGCTCGATATGGACGGTCGTCGCGTCTTCGGCCCTGAAGGTATCGAGATCGAGGTCTCCAGCATGGATTTCGACCTGCTCGAAACCTTTGCCCGCCATCCGCGGCAGATCCTGTCGCGCGACCGGCTTTGCGAACTTGCCTTCGGGCGCCCGCTTGCGCCGGCCGACCGCAGCCTTGACATCCGCATCGCCCGGCTTCGCAAGAAGATCGAGGTCGATCCCAACCATCCGCCGGTGCTGAAGACGGTGCGTGGCGAAGGTTATGTCTTCGAGCCGGTCAACTGATCCGCATTATCTTGTGCGCAAGCGCCGAATGCGATCAGGCACCTGGCGCCAAATGAAAAGGGACGGCACACTGGCCGTCCCTTTCCGAGTCTCGGGAGGACTCTTTTCAGCGGATGAAGGCGTCGTTGCGCACACCGGGAGCCGCAACGCGAGCGTGATTGATGCGGATGTCGGCGAACTCGGCATCGACATGGTGAGGATCGAGCCGCGGCGCGACCGCCGCCGCAGAAACACGCATCAACGGGCACGGCTGGGCGGCGCGCTCGGCGCGGGCTGTTTCATTCAGCCAGTCTGAAGAGATGCCTTCGAGATTGAGGGCGCGGGTGACGACGGGATCGATAGTGGCCTCGGTGGCGCTGGCAACGACCGTGACCGGCGTGCTGCGCTGCGTGAGGGCATCGTGCGCCACGAACCCCAAGAGGGTTGCAACAACTGCCACCAACTGATTTGCAATGTTGCTCATCTTCGGTCCCCCGGCCTGGCTCCCCGCCCGCCTTCGTTGGATGGCATGATTAAGAAATGATTGTTTCACAACAAAGTCGTCGGGGCGAAAATTTGTTATCGGGCGCCAAAACGCGTCCCAGCTGGCGCCGAAGTGATAGAATGCCCACAATAACAGCGCCGCCAGGCTTTGATGACAGCGCTACCTTGAGCTGAATTCACAGATTTTCAGTCGCAGAACGGTCACGCAACTGAAACGATCGCGCCAAATTTTACTTTAGGCGCCAGTCCGAAGGCGGCTTTCAATGAGGAGGCCGCTCTCATCGAGAATGGGGTGGGCGACGGAGACGATATGGGCATTGATGCGCTTGAGGTCGCGCAGCAGATCGAGATGCAGTGAGCTCGAGAGCAGGCTTTCGGTGAGGCCGTCGCGCAGGCGTTCGAGATGGCGCTCGGAGGATTGTTTCTCCAGCCGGCGGACGCTGACCTTGACTTCCATGAGCTGCCGGGCGAGCCCCGCATCGCTGGTGACGAAGATCGTCTGACCGATGCGCAGATTGTCGATGGTGAGGTCGAACAGGCCTTTGAGTTCCTTGAGCCCATCTTCGGAGAAGGCAAGGCCCTTGGCGACCTTCTTGGTGATTTGCTCGACCAGGCCCTTTTCGATGATGTCGCCGATATGCTCGAGGTTGATCGCATATTCGATAATGGCGATCGACCGGCGATCATTGCCCGAACCCGTGTCGCGGGCGAGGCGGGAGAGGTAAAGTTTCACCTCCTGCTGCAGCTTGTCGACGCGCTTTTCCAGAAGCGGGACATCCTTGAGCGGCGCCAGGTCATTGGCGGTGAAGGCCTTCTGGCACTCGATCAGCATCTTTTCGATGAGGTCGCCGATACCCAGTACCTCGCGCGTCGCATTGGCGAGCGCAACGACCGGGGTGTTGAGCGCCTGCGTGTCGAGGAACCGCGATCCTTCCTCGCCCTTGGGATCATCCGCGATCAGCCGCTTCATCAGCTTGCTGAGAAGTGGCGTGAATGGCCAGGCAAGCGCCGCGAGGATGATGTTGAACGCAAGATGTGCGTCGACCGGCATGGTGGCGGGCGAGAAGGGCAGGCCCAGCAGCAGGGCGCCGAGATAGCCTGCGAAGGGTAACGCGGCGACACAGCCGATGGCGCGGACGAGCAGATTACCAAGGGTGACCCGGCGCGCCTGGGCCGGAGCGGAGAGCGTCGACAATACCGGCGGCACGGCGCCGCCGAGATTGGCGCCAAGGATCAATGCGACTGTCAGGCCGGGCGAGAGCGCGCCGGTTGAGGCCAGCGACACAATGAGGATAACGACCGCAAGGCTGGAGGACGACAGGGCCGCGAGCGCCGCCGAAAACAGCATCGCCACGACCCATGCATTGTCGAGAAGCTGGATGAATGCGCCGAGCGCCGGCGAGTGCCGGAGGGGCTCGGTCGCGAGGCTGAGGAGATGAAGCGAGAGAAGCATCAGGCCGACGCCGATCGTCGCCATACCGATTCCCTTGGCGACCGTCGAGGCGCGCCGATAGAAGACGATGCCGACGAGGATGAGGAGCGGCGATATCCACTCAATCCCCGTGGATACGATCCACGCCGTGACGGCAGTACCGACATTGGCGCCGAGCAGCACGACCTGCGCCATGGCCGGTGCCACGAGATCGCGCTCGACGAAGGAGGTGATCATCAGCGCCGTTGCGGTGGAGCTCTGAAGTGCGATGGTGGCTGCGAAACCGGATGCGAACGATCTGAAACTGCCGCGCGTGCTGCTGGCAAGGCCGCTTCGGAGCCTAACCCCGAGCGCACGCGTCGCGCCATCCCGGACCTGCGCAAGGCCGAAGAGCAACAGCGCCACGGCGCCGAACAGATTGGTCATGACGACAAGGGATTCCATCGCGGGCGAAAGACTCCTTTCCAGAATGAGCGCATATGCTAGCACGATCTGAAAGGATGCGTTCATTCGCCGGCGAAATTAATTCGTCCGATGACGCCATTCCCGAAAGCTGGTCTGCGCTCAGAGGAAAGGCGTAGCAGACATGGCCTGCACGAAGGTTGCGGCAACGATTGCCGTGCCCAGCAATGCACCGATCCAGATGCCAATGCGTGCGCGATTGGGTCGGAACCGGTCGAGCATGAGGCCGAGAAGCGGTAGTGCCTGCATGATATGGGTGGCGAAGAAGTGTGGCACGCGCAGGTCACCGCCGGTGCGTGACCAGCCGAGGAGGAAGAGTCCGCCGGCGTCGGTCTTGGTTCCGCCGACCCAGTGGCCCGGGCCGTCGATAGCGCCGCCGCTCAGCACGCCGGCCGTGATCAGGGTAAGCACGGCGCCGATCATCAGACCCGAGGCTGCTCCCATCCGAAGGCCCAGGCCCACTTCAGGACGACCCTGTTGCCAGATCATCCAGCCGAAAATGAAGGTGCAAATGACGAGTGTTAATGCGCCGACGCCCATGACCGAATAGAGCGTTGCCTCGAGCGCCGTGCTGTCATTGAAATGCGAGGCGCGGCCTCGTGCCGCCTGGAGCGTGATGTAGGCGATCTCCAACGTGGCGGAAACCGCTATCGCCAAAGCCGTGGCGCGGGCCAAGCGGCCCGCCATCGCTTCGACGCGGAGGATCGGCAGTAACAGAAACAACGTTCCGATCAGCAGGATCAAGGAGGACTGGAACTTGAGCGGCTTTGACCAGACGCTGATCCCGTTGAGCAGCCGCTCATCGATGAGATAGGCGGCGAGGCTGGGGATCATGAAGGCGATCTGGATGCCGAGGGCCGCGAGCAGCGTCTGCTCGACACGGCGCGTGAGCGGGTTGGTGCGAGCGAAAGCCGCGGTCTCTGGGATGGCAGACTGAAAAGTCTCGAAGGTGATGGCCATGGCTCAGCTCCTGGCAGCAATGGAGGACAATGAGGTCTGCGCCCCGCGGGTGACGTAGAACATGAGTAGGCCTAGCGGACCGAACATGAAGGTGGCGACGAGAATGGGCGCCTGGAGCAGACGGCTGAGCTGCGCGCGGTCGGCCCGCTCGGCAATCCAGAGACCGACGAAGAGATCGAAGGCCAGATAATGGATCCAGCCGGCTAGAAGGCCGCCATCCGAGAGGAAGAGCTGCCGCACCTCGGTGATCGAACCAAAGCCGCCACCCTCGACGCGGAAGAAATAGACCATGATCAGGACGGCGTAGGCGACGGATAGCAATCCAACTAGCCCGAACCTCAGGACGGCGGTCAGCAAGGACCAGCGGGGCAGACAGATCAATGCGAGCCATCCAATCATGGCCAGCGTGCTTGCAAGCGAGAAGCCCTGTTCGAATGACATGCCGCCCTCCTATCTTGACAGTGTCAGGATCAAGATGAGTTTTTATCTTGTCAGTGTCAAGATATTTTTGACACATAGCGGATTGGGCGCTATGCAGGGTCATGCCCAAACGACAGAGCTATCATCATGGAGACCTGCGCAACGCCCTGTTGCAGGCGGCTTTGATCATGGTGGAGGAAATCGGCCTCGAGCAGTTGTCGCTCAGAAAGGTCGCGGCGAGCGTCGGGGTTTCCCACGCCGCGCCCGAACATCACTTCCCGTCGATGCGGCATCTCCACAATGCGATGGCGACCTGGGGCTTCGAGACCTTTGTCCGCACGATTGCCGGGGAGATGGAACAGTCGCCGAAGGAAGGTGCTGAAATTCTGCGCGCGGCACGGCGCGGCTACCTGGCGTTCGCCAAGGTGCATCCCAACGTGCTGCGGCTCATGTTCAGTTCCGGGCATCTCGACTGGAGCGCGCCGGAGCTCTGTGAGGCGGCGGACGTGGCCTGGAAACAGCTGCTCGATCTAAGTGCGCCGGCGGCCAACCATCTCGGTCTCAAGACCGAGAATGAGCGGCGAAGGTTGGCTGGCCTTGTCTGGTCGCAGATCCACGGCGAGGCGCATCTCACGATAGATCACAAACTTCCCGAAGAAAGTGGGGCGGCTACGCTGGACATAGCCTCGCTCATCTTCGGTGCCGCCGGACGAGCCGGCGGGTAGGGGCGTGACTCACAACAGGAAGTCGCCTTCCCTGAGGTTGAAGCGCGATCGAGCTCGATCGTGAAATCGTGATCGTGTCGCCATTGCTGTCCGCGAAGATGCTGCTCCCAGCTGCGCCAGCATGGGCAGCACGCTGCGCTTTAGGACGCCGTGCGGACATTTACCTCGCTTTCGCAATTGCGAAAAAACACTGGAACTGGCGGCGTAAGGGCGATATCAAGGTCAGACTTGCGGAATAACATATCCGCCATCTATTATCCGGTTCCTCAATCAAGAAGAAGCACGCCGGGCGTTCGACGGGAAACAACATGGGCATTGAAATCAAGACGGTGGGCGTGGTTGGCGCGGGGCAGATGGGCAATGGCATCGCCCAGGTCGCTGCCGCGGCAGGATACAAGGTCCAGCTCTACGATTTGACGCCTGACCGGATTGAAGCCGCGCTGGCCACCGTCAACGGCAACCTGGCCCGCCAGATGTCGAGCGGTAAGATCACTGAGGACGAGCGGAAGGCGGCGCTCTCTCTCATTGCTGGCTCCTCTGATATCAACGATCTCGCCTCGGCCGATCTCGTCATCGAAGCGGCGACCGAGGACGAAGCGACCAAACGCAAGATCTACAATGCCGTCTGTCCGGTCATGAAACCGGAAGCGATCCTCGCCACTAACACGTCTTCACTCTCGATCACCCGTCTGGCCTCGGCAACGGACAGGCCGGAAAAGTTCATGGGCATTCACTTCATGAACCCGGTGCCGGTGATGAAGCTGGTCGAGCTCGTACGCGGCATAGCAACTGACGAGGCGACCTTCACCTCCGCCAAGCAATTCGTCGACACGCTGGACAAGACGACCACTGTTGCCGAAGACTTCCCCGCGTTCATCGTCAACCGCATTCTACTGCCCATGATCAACGAGGCGATCTACACGCTTTATGAAGGCGTCGGCAGCGTCGATGCCATCGATACGGCCATGAGGCTTGGCGCCAACCACCCGATGGGTCCGCTGCAGCTCGCCGATTTCATCGGCCTCGATACCTGCCTCTCGATCATGCAGGTGCTGCACGACGGTCTCGCCGATTCCAAATATCGCCCGTGCCCGCTGCTGGTGAAATATGTTGAAGCAGGCTGGCTCGGTCGAAAGTCCGGCCGCGGCTTCTATGACTACCGTGGTGCGACGCCCGTTCCCACCCGCTAAGCCTGATTTCGGCTTATCAGCAGGGTTTTTGCATCCGTCCAGGTTTGGCGGTTGCGATCGCACGAAAAATCATACAATTTGCGCGCCGCCAGTCTTTAATTCGGGGGGATAGCCGCATGACCAAGAGCGAAGTGTTTGGCACAGGCGCCAACGGCGAAGCTGTGACGCGGATCTTCCTCAAGGGCGGCGGTCTCACCGCGAACGTGCTGACATGGGGCTCGATCATCCAGGATCTCAGGCTCGAAGGCCATGCCGCGCCGCTGGTGCTCGGCTTCGACAATATGGCCGACTATCTCACGCATTCGCCGTTCTTCGGCGCCTCGCCCGGGCGCAATGCCAACCGCATTGCCAAGGGCCGCATCACCATCGATGGCCGTCAGTATCAGATCGAACAGAACGAGCAGGGCATTACCCATCTCCATGGCGGCAAGGACGGCATTGCCAGCCAGAACTGGGACATCATCGAACTGGCCGACGACAAGGTCGTTCTGCGCATTGTCGATCGCGACGGCCGCGCCGGCTATCCGGGAAATTGCACAATCACAGCGACCTATCAACTCAAGCCAGAGGGCGTACTCTCCGTCATCTACGAGAGCACAACCGACCAACCCACGATCGCCAATGTCTGCCAGCACAGCTATTTCTCGCTGAAGGACGGGCATGACACATCGGACCATATGCTGATGATCGCCGCCGATGCCTATCTGCCGACCAATGCGGAGCAGATCCCGGAAGGCGGACCGAAAGACATCAGCGGCACGCCCTTCGATTTTCGCGCAATGAAGCCGATGGTGCAGACGGCAAGTGGCGAGCGGGTGCTCTACGACCACAATTTCTGCCTCTCGCCCGAGCGGACGGAGAAGCGCCTCGTCGCCCATGCGACGAGCCCGGCTTCCGGCGTGCATCTGCGCGTGCTGACCACCGAGCCGGGGGTGCAATTCTACGCCGCCTTCAAGATGAATGTGCCGGTTCCCGGCCTCGATGGGCTCAGCTATCCCGCCTTCTCCGGCTTCTGCCTGGAAACGCAGATCTGGCCGGATGCAATCAACCAGGCGGGTTTCCCAAAGGCCATTCTTCGGCCTGGCGAGGTGTTGCGGCAGGAGACGGAATACGTCTTCGCCAAGAGTTGAAGGGCATCGGCGTTCCGGAGAAAGTCGTCGGGCGTTACATCGCCGGGCCTGACATGCAGAAGCGAAGCGTTATCTGGTCACCACTGGAGAACTCGAGGACGGTGGTGTTTCCGGATTTCTTGATCGCTGGGACACTGGCGAAATCCCCAATCAAATAGTCCAGGGCCTGCAAGCCACCTTTGGCGTCAATGTCGGTGATCACATCACTTCCAAAGGTCACTATCCCCTAACTGGGGGTGGGTGAAACGAGCGGCAACAATGCAAAAAGGCCTTTCGATTTCTCGAAAGGCCTTTTGAAACAGGATGGTGGGCGTGACAGGGATCGAACCTGTGACCCCTACGATGTCAACGTAGTGCTCTCCCGCTGAGCTACACGCCCATCCGATGTCGGGGCATAGACCAAAAAACCCATCGGAGGTCAATAGGGTTTTTTTGGCCGTGCGACGTTTTCTTGAAAGCTCCGAGATTGTCAGGCGGCGAGCATCTTGTTGACCTCGTCCACCAGCTCTCGGAGGTGGAACGGCTTGGACAGGACCTTGGCATCCTTCGGCGCATTCGAATCAGGATTAAGCGCCACGGCGGCGAATCCCGTGATGAACATGACCTTCAAATCAGGGTCGAGTTCGGTGGCCCGGCGCGCGAGCTCGATGCCATCCATCTCCGGCATGACGATATCGGTCAGCAGGAGCGAGAAGGGCTCTTCGCGAAGCCGGTCATAGGCGCTGGCGCCATTGTCATAGGATATGACACGATAGCCCGCCTTTTCAAGCGCCTTCACCAGGAACCGGCGCATGTCGTTGTCGTCTTCGGCGAGAAGGATCTTCTGACTCATGGGTGTCTTAAAACCTGTGTGGAACCCGACTATAGGAGGGATAGACCGAAATTACCGGGCGGGCAGTAAAAATCCGGTGAACGCGACGACATTTTAGTCGCATGCGGTCAACCGTGCGGCAATTTAGCCTCTGATAGTATGGACTTGACCAGCGGCTGCTGGCAACATGGCCAAATCAGTTAAATTGCCGCGTCGAAAGAAGGAGCCGGATGGTCTGGGATTTCAGGGAGGGGGAACTTTTCGAAATCTGGGAACCGGAGAGTCAATCTCTGCCCTTTGTTTTCAATTCTCCGCATTCCGGACGGATCTATCCTCGTACATTCACCGATCGATCCAAGCTCGACCAGACCGCCATCCGCCGCTCCGAAGATCACTTCGTCGAGGAGCTCTTCTTCTCCTGTGTCAGCTTTGGCGCGCCGATGCTCTCGGCCAATTTTCCCCGCGCCTATGTCGATGTGAACCGCGAGCCCTATGAGCTCGATCCGACCATGTTCGACGGGCGGCTGCCGCCCTATGCCAATACGGCCTCGGTGCGCGTGGCGGGCGGTCTCGGCACCGTGCCGCGTATCGTCGGCGAGAACATGGATATCTATCGCTGCAAGCTCGGTGTCGAAGAGGCGATGCAGCGCATCGAGGTTATCTATAAGCCGTATCACGCGGCGCTGAGACGGCTGATCGCCCGGACCCATGCGCGCTTCGGACGCGCGGTGCTGATCGATTGCCATTCCATGCCAGGCAATATCCGGATTTCCGGTAGCGGCGTTCGCCCCGACTTTATCATCGGCGACCGCTATGGCACCTCGGCCTCGTCGGAACTGTCGCGGCTGGCGCTGAAGTTGCTCGAAGAGCAGGGCTTTGTCGCAGTACGGAACAAGCCCTATGCGGGCGGCTTCATCACCGAGCATTACGGCCGGCCGGCGCGTGGGCTGCATGCCTTGCAGATCGAGGTCAACAGAAGCCTCTATATCGATGAAACCTCGCTCAGGAAGAAGGCCGATTTCGACAAGGTCGTGCTCTCCATCAGAAGCTTCATCCAGAGCTTTTCCAATGAGGTCTGCAAGGGCGGCGGTGACGTTTCCCTCGCCGCTGAATAACGCCAATATTTCTTCCGGAAAAACGAACGCAACAAACGGTTCGTCAAAAAAGAACCGCGCTCAAAAGCGCGGTCAAGTCTAGGGAGGAAACACCCAAGGAGGGCATTTACAGCCGGTAAGGACTGTAAGAAAAAGACTACTGCTGCACTGCGAAAAAGTCAACGCAACTGATGAAAAAAATGACAGAAGCTTAACTTGCAGAAATTTTCATCATTTGCCTGACGCAGTGCTTGATTTTTCTTCAAATGACCGCTCTTGAGATGCCAATCAATCTGTTTTCGAGGCCCCGCCATGCTTCCGGACCGCGCTTTCTTCGATCGACTCGCCGATGCCGCCAAGGCCGAGACTCTGCCGCGATTCCGCTCGGCCCTATCCGTTACCGACAAGGGCGGGCAATTCTACGATCCCGTCACGGAGGGCGATCAGCGGGCTGAGACGGCCATCGTCACCCTGATCGAGGCGACCTTTCCGGATCATGGCATTCTCGGCGAGGAGCATGGGTCGAAGGGGCTCGACCGCGAATTCGTCTGGGTCATCGACCCGATCGACGGTACGCGGGCCTTCATTTCCGGGGTGCCGGTCTGGGGCACGCTGATCGGCCTCTACCAGAACGGCCGGGCGCGCATGGGTGTCATCGACCAGCCCTTTACCGGTGAGCGCTGGTTCGCCGACGGCGAGCGCAGCCATTATCGCGGGCCGGGTGGCGACAAGGTCCTCACGACAAGCGCTTGCGAGACCATTTCAAGCGCTATCCTCTTTACCACCTCGCCGCATCTCTTCCAAAACGAGGGTGATCGGCGCTACCGCGAGATCGAGCGCAAGGCGAAACTCTTCCGTTATGGCTGCGATTGCTATGCCTACGCACTGCTCGCGAGCGGCCATGTCGACCTCGTGGTTGAAAACTCGCTCAAGCCCTATGATGTCGGCGCGCTCATTCCCGTTATCGAGCAGGCCGGCGGTGTGATGACAACCTGGGACGGCGGGCGGCCGGAAATGGGCGGCTACATCGTCGCCGCGGCGAACGCCAAGCTCCATGCCGAGGCGCTGGAAATTCTCAATAGCTAGAGCAATTCCAGGAAAAGTGTGAAGCGGCTTTCCGTCCGGAATTGCGCCCGAGAGACAATCAGGCGCTCGTATATTGCTCGGGGTCGGCGTCCGAGCCGGGTATGAAAGCGGCAATCGCTGCCAGCGCCTGTTCGCGGAAAATGTCGCGCTCCTGCAGTACTTCGTGCTGGGCGCCGGGGATGGTCAGCAGTTTGCCGGCGCGGAATTTCCGCGACAGAGCTTCAAGTTCCGCATAGGGCACGATCTGATCATTGGCCGGGGCGATGACGAGGCACGGGACCTCGATCTTCCGGAGGTAATCCATTGTCGTTACCTCCTCGATTGCATCGATCATGGTGGCGATCCAGCGCGCGGTCGGAGGACCGATTCCGAGTTTCGGATTGGCCTGAACGATGGCCTGGTTGCGGGCGAAGCGAACCGGATCCGAGGTAAGCGGATTGCCCTCGAACGGGCGGTTGGCCAGCGTGTCGCGCGAGAACTGGATCCAGCCGAAACCGAACAGTGTCGACGCGTTGGCCAGCAGCTTCAGCAGCCAGTAGGGGATGCCGAGGCCGGTTGCGCCCACAAAGGGCGCCACCAGCGCCATGCGCTCGATGCGATTGGCCAGTCGCGGCGCGGCCTTGAGAGCGATCAGCGCGCCCATGGAATGGCCGAGGATGAAGAATGGCAGCTTGGTGTCCGGCAGGACGATCTGCTCGAGGAAGATATCGAGATCGCGCTCGAAATCGCGCATGCGGCGGGCGTGGCCGCGACGGCGACCCCGGCGGCCCTTGATGAGGCGCGGGGATCCACCCTGGCCGCGCCAGTCGAAGGTTGCGACCCACAGGCCCTGGGCGTTGAGGTCGCGTGCTGTCTCGAAATATTTCTCGATCGGCTCGTTGCGGCCCGGAAGAAGTACGATCGTGCCCCGCGGCACCTGCGATCCCGAGCGGAATACGGCATAACGCAGCCTCATGCCGTCGAAGCTCTCGAAAAAGCCGGCGAAATGATTGGGTGGTATGGGATTGCCGGGGGATTCGAAGAGTACGTCGCTCATGATGTCCGGTCGGATAAACGCTTGATGAAAGCGCTTATCCCAGTTCGCACCGGGCTTCGCAAGGTGAGGTCTGGGGAGAAAAGGAACCGGAAACCGCCATGTTGAGGGGCAATGCGATTTCCGGTCAAAAGAAGGCTGGGGCGGAAGGGACATTCGCACCAGTCTAGGGAGATTTCGCTCCCAATGGTCCGGTTTTACCAACCGCCGTCTGAATGCATGCCAAACCTATCGTTCATCTGGCGTTCAGATTCGAAAATTCGGCCGGGCGGTCTTGAAATGGATTTTGCCGAATACCAATTCATGGACACGGGGCGCCGATGATCGGGTCCTGTAAAACGGAGCGGCCGGCGCCTGAAAATCAGGGCCTGCAGCGCTTCAATTGACATCGCAAACGTTGCTCTGAAGGAGGACACTATGCGTCACTTTGATTTCTCCCCCCTCTATCGTTCGACCGTCGGTTTCGACCGTGTCTTCTCCATGCTGGACAGCCTGTCCCAGCCGGAACAGCCTACCTATCCGCCCTACAATATCGAGCGGACGGGTGAAAATGCCTATCGCATCACCATGGCGGTTGCCGGCTTCGACGAGAGCGAACTCTCGCTCGAACTCAACCAGCACCTGCTTACCGTGAAGGGCGACAAAGGCACCGAGAATGGCGAAGGCTCCGAAACCCTCTATCGCGGCATTGCCAAGCGCGCCTTCGAGCGCCGCTTCCAGCTTGCCGATCACGTCGAGGTAAGGGCTGCCCAGCTCAAGAACGGCCTGCTTCATATTGACCTCGTGCGGGACATTCCCGAGGCGATGAAGCCGCGCAAGATCGACATCCTCCCGGCCCAGAAGAACAATGAGCCGAAGTCGATCGAGGCCCAGGTCGTGACTGAAGAGACGGTCAACTAACCAAGCGGGTGAGCGCTTAGCCGCTCTCCGAAAGAGCCCTTCCGGTCCCCCTCTCCGGAAGGGCTTTTTGTTGCCTTGATGCGATCGAAGAGACTTTGGCGGCAGTTGGCCGGAACAGCATCCTATTTGGATCGTTTGCCTCATATCTACCGAAGGAGGATGACATGAATGCTCACGCCATGCCGACCAAGGACGAGATCATCGCTCTCGAGAAATCCTATTGGGATGCGATGAAGACGAAAGACGGCAACCGCACCGCACAGCTGTCGGCTAAATCCAGCCTCGTGACCGGCGCTCGCGGCGTCACCCGCATTGCGAAGGAAAAGATGGGCAAGATGACGGAGGAGGGCAATTGGACGCTCGAATCCTATGCATTTGAAGACATCGAGGTCTCGACACCATCTCCTGATGTTGCGCTGATCGCCTATACCGTCCGGCAGGACGTCACCATGGATGGCAAGTCGGACAGTCTCAAGGCCGCCGACAGTTCCGTGTGGATCCGTGGGGCGAATGGCTGGGAATGCCACGCACATAGCGAAACATTCCTGAAGCAATAAGGTTTTCCTAGAACTGGGCAACCAGCTGGTCGATATCCGTCTGCGTGGTCGCATAGCAAGCGATCAGGCGGCGGATTTTTTCGCCTTCACCGAGACCGTCGAACCCTTCCGGCGCAGGCCAATCGTGAAAAGTCGCCCCGGAGGCCCGGATCTTGGCCGCCTTCTCATCTGTCATGATGGCGAATTGCTGGTTGGTGCCCGTTTCCCAGGCGAGGCAAAGATCCTTCGACGCTCGGATCGCCGCGGCGAGCTTGTCGCCCATTTGATTGGCATGACGAGCGAGTTCCAGCCAGAGATCGCTTTCCAGCCAGCGTTCGAACTGGGCGGAGATGAAGGTCGACTTGGAGAAGAGGTGGCCAGCGCGCTTGCGGAGCACCGGCAGTGCCGCAGCGTCGTCGGGATTGAAGAAGACGATCGCCTCGGCGCACCAGCAGCCATTCTTGGTGCCGCCGAGCGAGAGGATATCGATGCCGGCCTTCCATGTCATCTCGGCCGGCGTCACGCCCAAGGCCGCGACGGCGTTTGAAAATCGTGCGCCGTCCATGTGAACCTTGAGCCCGGCGGCATGTGCGACAGCCGAGAGTTCGGCGATTTCTTCGACCGTATAGACAGTGCCAGCTTCGGTGGCCTGGGACAGCGTAAAGGCGGTCCGGTTTCCGATGCTGGCATCCGTCGATAGATAGGGGCTGATCGCAGCTTTGAGGCCGGCCGTATCCATCTTGCTTGCGCCCGCGCCGCTCGGCCGCACGGGGACCAGCTTGCCGCCATTGGTCATCATTTCTACGGCGCCGCCCTCATGGGTCACATGGGCCTTCGGATGGCAGAAGATCACGCTGGCCGGCTTGGCGACGGAGGCGAGGGAAAGTGCGTTGGCGGCCGTACCGGTGCCGACGAAGAAAACCTTCACATCGCGCTCGAAGATATCAGACAATTTGCGCTCGACCCTGCGATCGATTTCGCCCTCGCCATAGGGGACGGAATAGCCGGTTGCGGCCTTGACGAGGCTCTCGGCGATGAGGGGATGGGCGCCTGCCCAATTGTCGGACGCGAAGAACATGTGTCACTCCTCTTGATGTCGAGACTTATAGGCGAACAGATCTCTCCAAAAAAGCCGCTGAAGCCTTGATTTTCAGCCTTTTCCCCCTTCGTGTCGTAAGATCATATTTTTTGGAAAGTGGCCTTGCAGGGGACAGGTCTTTGTGTCATCAATTCTCTGCAATAGGACAGTCATGCTGTCCTATTTTGCTGCATGGATCCTGAAGGCCATAGTTGGTCTTTAAGAAGCGGTCCGGCCCTGGAAGAACTGATGGGGAAATCAGGCCAGGGCAGAAGCCGGCAGCCGCGTCAAGACCGGGTCGATCTGGCCCGGTAATTGCAGCGCGTTCAGGAAAATGCGAGAGTCGACATCGCTTGCGGCGCAAGGGTTCGAAGCCCCGCGCGCCGCGAAATAGAAAAAGCGCGGCAGGCGCGCGACAGGAGGATATGAAGATGACGGACCATACCGCATCGCATTCGTTCGACGGGTTCAAGGCTCATGAGCTGACGAGCACGACGAAGAAGGCCTCTTACAATTTCGGCCTGCCTGCCAAACAGGGCCTCTACGACCCGAGGAACGAGCACGATGCCTGCGGCGTCGGCTTCGTCTGCCATATGAAGGGCGTGAAGTCGCACCAGATCGTGCGCGACGGCCTGTTCATCCTCGAAAACCTGACGCATCGCGGTGCAGTCGGCGCCGACCCGCTGATGGGTGATGGCGCGGGTATTCTCGTGCAGATCCCGGACCAGTTCTTCCGCGAAGAGATGGCCTTGCAGGGTGTGACCCTGCCGCCCGCCGAACAATATGCCGTCGGTTACCTCTTCATGCCGCCGGATGCGGCAGTTCGTGCCCATATCCAGGGCATCATCGCCGATGTCGTTGCTGCCGAGGGGCAAGTCCTGCTCGGCTATCGCGAAGTGCCGGTCGATAACGCTTCGCTGTCGAAGGCCCCTGATATCGCGGCGACGGAGCCCTTCCATCTGCAGGTCTTCATCGGCGCCGGCGCAACCGTCAAGGACAATGCCGAGTTCGAGCGGCGGCTGTTTACGCTCCGCAAGGTGATTTCCAATCGCATCTATGGCGAGACGAAGGGCGAGGATAACGGCTTCTATATCGTGTCGCTGTCGACCACGACCGTCGTCTACAAGGGCATGTTCCTGGCCTATCAGGTCGGCGCCTACTACAAGGATCTTGCCGATCCGCGCTTCGAGTCGGCGGTGGCGCTCGTGCACCAGCGCTTTTCGACCAACACCTTTCCGAGCTGGAAGCTGTCGCATCCCTACCGCATGGTGGCGCATAACGGCGAGATCAACACGCTGCGCGGCAACGTCAACTGGATGGCGGCGCGTCAGGCGTCGGTGTCTTCGCCGCTTTATGGCGACGATATATCCAAGCTCTGGCCGATTTCCTATGAAGGTCAGTCCGATACCGCCTGTTTCGACAACGCACTCGAATTTCTCGTGCGCGGCGGCTATTCGCTTGCTCATGCGGTGATGATGCTGATCCCCGAGGCCTGGGCCGGCAACCAGCTCATGAAGCGCGAGCGCAAGGCGTTCTACGAATACCATGCCGCGCTGATGGAGCCGTGGGACGGCCCGGCCGCCGTGGCCTTCACCGACGGCCGCCAGATCGGCGCGACGCTCGACCGCAACGGCCTGCGTCCAGCCCGCTATATCGTCACGTCCGACGACCGTGTGATCCTTGCCTCCGAAGCCGGTGTGCTACCGGTGCCCGAGGAAATGATCGTCAAGAAGTGGCGGCTGCAGCCCGGCAAGATGCTGCTCATCGACATGGAGAAAGGCTGCATCGTCTCCGACAAGGAGGTCAAGGACGGCCTGGCCAAGGCGCATCCATACGAAGAGTGGCTCGACAAGAGCCAGTTGATCCTCGAAGACCTCGACCCGGTTGAGCCGCGGGCGTTGCGCCGTGACGTGTCGCTGCTCGACCGCCAGCAGGCCTTCGGCTACACGCTCGAAGACACCAAGCTCCTGATGTCGCCCATGGCGACCACCGGGCAGGAGGCCGTCGGTTCGATGGGGACCGACACGCCGATCTCGGCCATGTCGGACAAGTCGAAGCTGCTCTATACCTATTTTAAGCAGAACTTCGCCCAGGTCACCAACCCGCCGATCGACCCGATCCGCGAAGAACTGGTGATGAGCCTCGTCTCGTTCATCGGCCCGCGGCCGAATATCCTCGATCACGAGGGCGCGTCGAAGGCCAAGCGGCTGGAAGTGCGCCAGCCGATTCTGACCAATGGCGACCTCGAGAAGATCCGCTCGATCGGCCACACGGAAGACCGCTTCGACACCAAGACACTCGACTATACCTATGATGTCGAGCGCGGCGCCGAGGCGATGCCAGAGATGCTCGACCGACTCTGCGAGCGGGCGGAAGCAGCCGTACGCAGTGGTTATAACATCATTGTGCTCTCTGATCGCCAGGTCGGGCCTGACCGCGTCGCGATCCCGGCGCTGCTGGCGACGGCGGCCGTGCACAACTATCTGATCCGCAAGGGGCTCCGGACCTCCGTCGGCATCGTCGTCGAATCCGGCGAGCCGCGCGAAGTGCATCATTTCTGCTGCCTGGCGGGCTACGGCGCCGAAGCGATCAACCCCTATCTCGCCTTCGACACGCTGATCGACATGCACAAGCGTGGCGAATTCCCGAAGGAAGTGTCCGAGGATGAAGTCGTCTATCGCTATATCAAAGCGGTGGGTAAGGGCATTCTCAAGGTCATGTCCAAGATGGGCATCTCGACCTACCAGTCCTATTGCGGCGCGCAGATCTTTGACGCAGTCGGCCTGTCGACGGAATTCGTCGATAAGTTCTTCTTCGGCACGGCGACGATGATCGAAGGCGTCGGCCTCGCCGAAGTGGCGGCCGAGACTTATAGCCGCCATACGGCAGCCTTCGGTCGCGACCCGATCCTGGCAAGCACGCTCGATATCGGCGGAGAATATGCCTACCGCATGCGCGGTGAGGCGCATTCCTGGACGCCCGACGTGGTGGCCGAGCTTCAGCACGCCGTCCGCGGCAATGCCGAGGATCGCTACAAGGAATTTGCCCGGCTGGTGAACACGTCTTCTGTCCGCATGAACTCGCCGCGCGGCCTGTTCACGGTCAAGATGGCTGACGCAATCGGCCGGACTCCGATCGACATATCCGAGGTCGAATCGGCGGCCGACATCGTCAGGCGCTTCGCCACGGGCGCGATGTCTTTCGGCTCGATCAGCCGTGAGGCGCATACGACGCTTGCTATTGCCATGAACAAGATCGGTGGCAAATCCAACACGGGCGAAGGCGGCGAGGAATCCGAGCGCTACATGCCGAAGGCTGATGGCTCGATCCCGCTCGAACGCTCAGCGATCAAGCAGATTGCCTCTGGCCGCTTCGGCGTCACGACGGAATATCTCGTCAATGCTGACGTACTGCAGATCAAAGTTGCGCAAGGCGCCAAGCCTGGCGAAGGCGGCCAGTTGCCTGGCCACAAGGTGGATGCGACCATTGCCAAGACGCGGCACTCCACGCCGGGCGTCGGCCTGATCTCGCCGCCGCCGCATCACGACATCTATTCGATCGAGGATCTGGCGCAGCTGATCTTCGACCTCAAGAATGTCAACCCGACGGCCGATATCTCGGTCAAGCTCGTCTCGGAAGTCGGTGTCGGTACGGTCGCCGCCGGCGTTGCCAAAGCGCGTGCCGATCATATCACCATCTCGGGCTATGACGGTGGCACCGGCGCCTCGCCGCTGACGTCGCTCAAGCACGCCGGCAGCCCCTGGGAAATCGGCCTTGCCGAAACCCAGCAGACGCTGGTGCTGAACGGCCTGCGCAGCCGCGTGGCGCTGCAGGTCGACGGCGGTCTCAAGACCGGCCGAGACGTGATCATCGGCGCGCTGCTCGGCGCCGACGAGTTCGGCTTCTCGACGGCTCCGCTGATCGCGGCCGGCTGCATCATGATGCGCAAGTGCCATCTCAACACCTGTCCGGTGGGCGTCGCGACCCAGGACCCGGTGTTGCGCAAGCGCTTCAAGGGCCTGCCCGAGCATGTGATCAACTACTTCTTCTTCGTCGCCAACGACGTCCGCGAGATCCTCGCGGCAATGGGCTTCAAGAGCCTGAACGAGATCGTCGGGCGTTCGGAATATCTCGAGAAGAACGAGTCGATCAGCCACTGGAAGGCGCAGGGTCTCGATTTCACCCGGCTCTTCCACAAGGTCGACGCGCCTGTCGAAGCCACGCGCTGGACCGAGCGCCAGAACCATCCGATCGTTGATATCCTCGACCGCGAGCTGATCGCGAGCGCCCAGCCGGCGCTCGACACCAAGCAGCCGATGGTGATCGAGGCGACGATCAAGAATGTCGACCGTTCTGCGGGTGCCATGCTCTCGGGCGAGGTCGCCAAGCGCTATGGCCAGAAGGGCCTCAAGGACGACACGATCACCGTGCGCCTCAAGGGCACGGCCGGCCAGTCCTTTGGTGCCTTCCTGGCACGCGGCGTCACCTTCGATCTCGAAGGCGACGGCAACGACTATGTCGGCAAGGGCCTCTCGGGCGGCCGTATCATCATCCGTCCGCCGGAGAATTCAAAGATCGTCGCTGAGAACTCGATCATCGTCGGCAACACCGTGCTCTACGGTGCGACCACAGGTGAGTGCTACTTCAGGGGCGTTGCCGGCGAGCGTTTCGCCGTCCGTAACTCGGGCGCCATCGCTGTTGTGGAAGGTGTGGGCGATCACGGCTGCGAATATATGACCGGTGGCGTCGTCGTCGTCATCGGCGAGACCGGCCGCAACTTCGCGGCGGGTATGTCGGGTGGTGTCGCCTATGTTCTCGACGAGAGCGAGGACTTCGCACGCCGCTGCAACATGGCCATGGTCGAACTGCAGCCGGTGCCGGAAGAAGACGAACTGCTCGAAAAGCTGCACCATCACGGCGGCGACCTGGCCCATATGGGCATGGTCGACGTGTCAGGCGACATGACGCGGCATGACGAGGAGCGGCTCTTCCAGCTCATCTCCAACCACGCGCATTACACCGGTTCGACGCGCGCCAAGGAGATTCTCGACAACTGGACGGCGTTCCGGCCGAAATTCCGCAAAGTGATGCCGGTCGAGTATCGCCGTGCGCTCGAGGACATGGAGCGAATGAAAATACAGGAGGCGGCGGAGTAACCTCCGCCCCTTCGGGATGCCCCACCGGCATCCAGCGTATTTCCACGCGTCATCACGACGACTAGGCTTGGGGGTATCCTGATCGGAGACGATCGGGTAAATGCACAGGCTGCCGCAGCAGCCGCTTGAGGACTGAGTAGTATGGGCAAGGTAACGGGTTTTCTCGAAATCGACAGGCAGGTGGGACGCTATCAACCCGCCTCGGATCGCATTCGCCATTTCCGCGAATTCACCATTCCGATGTCGGACCCCGAGGTCGAGAAACAGGCCGCCCGCTGCATGGATTGCGGCATTCCCTTCTGCCACGGTCCGACGGGCTGCCCGGTTCATAACCAGATCCCCGATTGGAACGACCTCGTTTTCAACGGCAAGTGGGAAGAGGCGATCCGCAATCTGCATTCGACCAACAACTTCCCGGAATTCACCGGCCGCGTCTGTCCTGCTCCTTGCGAGGAGGCCTGCACGCTGAACCTCGAGGACGCGCCGGTTGCGATCAAGACGGTCGAACAAGCGATTGCCGACAAGGCCTATGAGATGGGCTTTATCGTGCCGCAGCCAGCAACGATCAAGTCGGGCAAGTCGGTTGCTGTGATCGGTTCCGGCCCGGCCGGCATGGCCGCTGCCCAGCAGCTTGCTCGCGCTGGTCATACCGTCGATCTCTACGAGCGCGAAAGCCGTCCAGGCGGCCTACTGCGCTACGGCATTCCCGATTTCAAGATGGAGAAGAACTTCATCGACCGCCGCGCCGAACAGATGCGTGGTGAAGGTGTGACCTTCCATTGCGGCGTCAATGTCGGCGTCGACGTCTCTGTCGACAAATTGCTGGCCGATTATGACGCCGTACTTTATTGCGGCGGCTCCGAGACCCCGCGTGATGCGGGCATCCCGGGCGGAGAATTCGTCGGCGTGCATGACGCCATGCCCTATCTCGTACAGCAGAACCGCCGCGTCGGCCGCGAGAATATCGACAGCGTCGGCTGGCCGTCGGCGCCGATCATGGCGGGCGGCAAGCATGTTGTGGTCGTCGGTGGTGGTGATACTGCGTCGGATTGCGTCGGTACTGCTTTCCGTCAGGGCGCGGTTCGTGTGAGCCAGCTCGACATCCGTCCGCAGCCGCCGGAGAAGGAAGACAAGCTCGCCGTCTGGCCGTTCTGGGCCACCAAGATGCGCACCTCGTCCTCGCAGGCGGAGGGCGCCGTGCGCGAATTCCAGGTCGCGACGCTGGAATTCGTTGGCGAGGACGGCATCCTGACCGGTGTAAAGTGCTGCCAGGTCGATGATCGCCGCCGCCCGGTGGAGGGCACCGAGTTCATCATCAAGGCGGATCTCGCCTTTATCGCCATCGGCTTCCGCGGCCCCTTCACCGACAGCGTGCTGAAGGATCTCGGCGACAGGCTGGCGCTCAATGTCGACAAGCGCGGGTCGACCAATGTCATCGCCAATGAAAGCGACTACAAGACCTCGGTCGACAAGTTCTGGACCGCCGGCGACGTGCGCCGCGGCCAGTCGCTGGTTGTCTGGGCGATCCGCGAGGGCCGGCAAGCCGCGCGTGCGATCGACGAGGCGCTGATGGGCGCGACGACGCTGCCGCGCTAAGCAAGACAGGGTTGGATACCGAACCCGCTGCGCTGATTGAATTCAGCCGGCGGGTTCTTCTATGGGCTTCCATTTGAAGTCATCGACGCGGCCATCCGGCGGATCGACCGTCTCGCCCTTCTCGATCAGTTTGTCGCGTGGCGAGGTGCCGTTCGTCTTCGGGATGGTTGCGGCATCGAGCAGCTCGCCACCGCCGTCGAGATCGGGATCCATCAGGCTGATCGGCGGCACGGAGACGATATCGGTGACAGTGGGGACGGCGACGGAGTCGTTGGCCGTGGCGCTCAACTGCGAAATGGCGGGCAGGCTGGTGCCGATCAGTTTTCGGATCGGCTTTTCGACATAGAAGGCGATCTTGCGCTTGCCGGCCTTGGTCAGGCTGAGACCGTCCGAGCCGCGCAGGCGAACCGGCTGGCCGTTGATATCGGAGCCTGACGCGATGAACTTGCCGTTCTCGTCGGCGAAGCCGTCCCAGATGTCGATGAATTCGCCGCCGGCAAATTCAGCCTTGGCGCGATAGTAGTTGTTGAGTGTCGCCGCGTCGGCGCTGAGCGACGGTGAGGAGAAGGCCGGCAGCCCGGTCCAGACGAAGGGAATCTTGTTCTGGCGCGCAACGGCTAGAACGGCGTCGACCCGCTTCTCGTATTCAACCTTCCACGGATCTGTCTGGAATTTCTCGCGTTTGCCGTTCACTACCATCTGCTGACGATCGTTGGCGCCAAGCATGATCACGACCATCGCGGGCTTGACCTCACCAATATAGGTCGTGAGGGTCTGAGGCCAGTTGAGGTGGTCGTCGCGGACCAGACCGGACGAGCCGTCGGTCTTCTTCTCGATGATGATTCCGGGATCGGAGGCGAAGGCGACGATCAGGCCGTCAGCCAGTGCCGAGGCCATGAAGTCGCCGACGACGAGCACCTTCTTGGCATCCGGCTGCTTTGCCACTTCGACTTCAGCGCCGGTAATCGCAGGATCCGACACGGATGTCGGCTTCTTCCGGCGCGGTCGTTTCACACGGGTGACAGATGTCTTGCTCTTGGTGACCCGCTTCTTCCGCCCGCCGAAGATCATGTCGATGATCGAGCGGCGCTCACGCACTTCCTGGGCCTGCGCCACGCCCTGGTAGTTGAGGGCGGGATCGGTGATGAGGAAGGCGAGGGCCAGCACCGGCAGGATCAAAATCCTGAGGACAATAGCTCGGTTGGTTCGCCGTGGCAGAGGGGTCATCTTCGTTCACCGGCTGCAAATCAAAAGGGCCGGACATGGCCGGCCCTTACATCACTATAGGGTAGGGCTGCCTATTTCTTCAAGGCCTTGAGCAATGCTGCTGATGGCAAGCCGTCCGGCTCCATGCCGAGCTGCTTCTGGATCGCCTGAATTGCCGCCTTAGAGCCCGAGCCGAAATTGCCGTCGATGGCGCCATCATAATAGCCCAGCGTCTTCATCCGGGTCTGGAGCTCGAATTTCTGGCTGATGTCGAGCGTACCCGCCGGACGTGGCCAGGCTTGTGCCACGCCATTGAAGCCAGCGATCTGGTCGGCCAACGTTCCGACGCCGAGCGCGTAGGAGTCCGCGGCGTTGTAGTTCTTGATGACGAAAAAGTTCTTGGTCATCAAGAAGGCGGGGCCGTTCGGGCCGGCAGGCATCTTCAGCACGGCGCGATCCTTGCCAAACTTGAAGCCCTTGCCGTTCGGGCGAACGAAGCCCAGCGACTGCCATTCAGCGAGCGATTTGCTTTTGCCGGCATATTTTCCGGCATTGGCCGGCGCTGTGACTTCATAGCCCCAGGTCTTGCCCGCCTGCCAGCCATTCTTCTTGAGAAGATTTGCCGCAGTGGCGAGAGCATCCGGGATCGAATTCCAGATGTCACGCTTGCCATTGCCGTCGGCGTCATAGGCATAGATCAGGTAGCTTGTCGGGATGAACTGGGTATGGCCCATCGCACCTGCCCAGGAGCCGGTGAACTGGCCGGGTTTGACGTCGCCACGTTCGAGAATCTTCAGCGCCGCGATCAGCTGCGTGCGCGCAAATTTGGACCGCCGCTTGTCGGCATAGGCGAGCGTCGCCAGCGCACGCGGAACGCTGTGGAGCCGGTCGGGCTTTTCAAAAACCGCGCCATAATTGCTCTCCATCGACCAGATCGCGAGCAGGATATGCTTATCGACGCCGAAATGTCGCTCGATCGCATTGAGCGTCTTGGCGTGCTGGCGCAACATGTCCTGGCCGATGCCGACCGTATAGGGGTTCACACGGCTGTCGAGATAATCCCATATGGCATGCTTGAATTCAGGCTGGTAGGTCGCCTTCTGCAGCACATCGGGATCGGGTTCCGTTACGCCCTGGAAAGCAGTGAGATAGGTCGACTTGCTGATGCCGGCCTTGGCTGCCGTCGGGTAGAAATTGTTGATCCATTTCTGGAACCCCTTGTCCGCGCTCGCGGGCGAGGCGACAAGGAGTAGGCCCGCCGCGATGAGAGGCAGAAGGATGGTCTTCAGGCTCGATTTGCGCACACTCTGCATTGGTATCATTCCGGTCATGCGTTGGTCGAAAACGCGAACTTACCCGAACCGAGTCAACAAATTCTTTACCATGGCGGTGGCCTTGCGTCACCTTTTCAGAAAGTACTAGGTATGGCTGCATAGTTCGCACTACCGTGACCGTTTCATGTCCCCCCAAGGAGAAATAGATGACGGCTAGCAAAGTCAAAAAGGCTGTATTCCCCGTCGCAGGCCTCGGAACGCGCTTCCTGCCTGCCACCAAGGCGGTACCGAAGGAAATGATGACTGTCGTCGATAAGCCGGTCATTCAATATGTCGTCGAAGAGGCAATCGAGGCCGGCATCGAGCATTTCGTGTTCGTGACCGGTCGAAACAAGGGTGTCATAGAGGACTATTTCGACATCCAGTACGAACTGGAAGCGACGCTCAAGGCGCGCAACAAGAAGACGGAGCTCAGCCTTCTGTCGTCGATCCTGCCCAAGGCCGGCTCGACCAGCTTCACGCGCCAGCAGGAGCCGCTTGGTCTCGGCCATGCCGTGTGGTGTGCCCGCGATATTGTCGGCCACGAACCCTTCGCGCTGCTGCTGCCCGACATGATCATGAAGTCCCAAGTGGCCTGCCTCAAGGGCATGGTCGATCTCTACGAGGTCAGCGGCGGCAATGTCATCGCCGTCGAGGAATGCGCGCCCGAACTCGCAAATCGCTACGGCATCGTCGCACCCGGCGAGAAGATCGGCGATGGCTTCCGCATTACCGGCATGGTCGAGAAGCCGCCGCAGGGCACGCAGCCGTCGAACTTCTTCATCAATGGCCGCTATATCCTGCAGCCTGAGATCTTCGAGATCCTCTCCACGCAGGAGAGCGGTGCAGGCAACGAGATCCAGCTCACCGACGGCATGCTGAAGCTCCTCCAGCAGCAGGATTTCACCGCTTATCATTACCGCGGCGCGACCTACGACACCGGCGCCAAGGATGGCTTCATCATGGCCAATGTCGCCTTCGCGCTCGATCGGCCGGACATACGCGGGCTGGTGGAAGCCGATCTCAAGGCGCTGATCGCAGCGCTTAAATAGATCAGCGTTTCAGCGTCAGGCCGATGCCGGCGCGGAGAATTTCGGTCGATTCGACGCCGTGCTGCTGGGTCTTTTCCCAGGCGACATCGGCGTTGAAGTCGAGCGAGCGTGAAAGGCTCCAGGTGACGCCGGTCCCGAGCGATAGCAAGGTTTGGACCGGCATCTCCTCCTGCGAATAGTCGCGCAGGGTAAGACCGCTCGATATCTGGCCCGTTAGGTTCTGCAGGATGATCTGGCTCAGCACCATGGTGCCCGTATAAGCCGTGCTGCCGGAGGCGCCGGGTGTCGTTGTCGGTTCAATCTCGGTTCTGAGATTGAACGCAACATTCGTGCCGCGATACGGTGACCAGAGGGCATTGCCGTCGATGGTGGCGGCCGAGATCGATTGCAGCGCCGCATCGTCGAACTCGGCGATCAGATAGCCACCAGAAAGCTCGCCGGTTAGCTTTTCGCCGAAATCGGTCTCCAGACCAGCCTTCATCGCATAGAGGTTCGCATCGCGGACGGTGCCCGCTGTATCCTCATGCTGATCGTAGAAGAGGCGGCTGTAGGACGCTTCCAGGAAGGGAATAAGCGCGGGAGACAATTCGTATCCCACGCGTCCCCGGACCTTGGCTTCGTTGTTGTCGCGGGCGGATTGGTCCACCAGCAGGCCGTCCGCCAGCACCGCATTGCTGTAGGTCTGGCGGGTGAAATCGAAGCCGGCTGTCGTCCGAAGAATGCCAAGGTCGCGGGTCACCTCGGCGCCTGCCGTATATTCGTTGACTTCCGCCTGCGTCACGGCGTTGGCCAGTGCATTGGGATCGCCGATCTCCTCGCGGCTGAGCGTATAGCCGGCGCGCAAAGTCGCGATCGTCTCGTCGGAAAGATCGAGCCTGAGTTCGGCCTGGATCCTTGCCTCCGGATCGTCCTGCTGGACGCCCGAAAGCGTCTTGTCCCAGGTGCCTTCCGCGTCGATCCGCAACCGATGCAGCGACCAGTCGGACAGAACCGAGGTTCGGAGCCCCGACCGCAGAAAGGTGCGCGTCGTCGCGTCGCCGCCGATCGTCGTCCGTTCGGACGTGACCGTCTCGGTCAGCGACGGCCGGAGAATAAGGGAGCCGACACGGATACCCTGGACATCGTCGCGTCCCTCCGTCTTCGGCGTTCGCAGACCATCGACGGTGGCTTCGCGCATATTCTGACGGCGGAGCTCCTGCAGCGCTTCCTGGTCGAGCAGATCGGACGGATCAGTGATCGAAGGGTCTAGCGCGCTGGTCGTGGCAGCGGGCCTGGCGTCGGTCGAGTCGTCATCGCCGTCGTCAGTCGCGTTGGGATCGACTTCTCCGTCGCGCTCGCTATCGGCCTCAAGCCTCGACTGGTCCGTGGCCGTCGAATTCTGGTCGCGCGATGTCGCTGATTGTGCAATCGCGGTGCTGGCAAGGCCGAGCCACATATGCGTCGCCAGCACGCTCAGGCAGAGCGCTGCGGTCGTCCTAAGGCGCATGGTTGGGCAACGGGTCATGAAGGGCCGCGACAGTCTTCGGAATATCCTTACCTATTCGTAAAGGACCAAGGTTAATCAATCGTTGCTGCGGGTGCGGGAGCGCGACCATAAATCAGTCGCGATTTCGGGTGAGTGCTCCTGGAATCGGGCGGGGATTCGCTGAGACGGCTGCAAGGATGGGCGGGGGTTTAAGCCGCAGATCGCTGTTGCTTACTCAGAATCGGAAGGTCTCACGTCAAATCCGCTCTGGACAGCCGATAAAGAAAGAGTAAATCACGGGCATGAGTGAAAATGTTCTGAAGCTTCCCGAAACCGATGCAGCCCGTTCCGCATTGCGGACGATCAAGGCAGAGAAGTCGGGTCTGGCCGATCTTGAGCGGGCGCTTGGCAATGGCCTGTCGATTCCGTTCACCGAAGCCGTTCGCAAGATCCGGGCGACGCCTGGCCGGGTGGTCGTGACGGGTATCGGCAAGAGCGGCCATGTCGGCGCCAAGGTCGCCGCGACGCTTGCCTCCACCGGTACGCCGTCTTTCTTTGTCCATCCCGTGGAAGCCAATCACGGCGATCTCGGCATGATCACCACGCGTGATGCGATCATTGCGTTGTCGTGGAGCGGCGAGACGTCCGAGCTGCAGGGTATCGTCGCCTATTCGCGCCGTTTCTCCATTCCACTGATCGCGGTCACTTCGGGCGAGAACTCGACGCTGGCGCGCGAAGCCGACATCGTGCTCTGCCTGCCGAAGTCGCAGGAAGCCTGCCCGCATGGCCTGGCGCCGACCACGTCGGCGATGATGCAGCTCGCGATCGGTGATGCGCTGGCTGTCGCGCTCCTTGAAGCCCGTGGCTTCTCCGCTGTCGACTTCAAGACCTTCCATCCCGGCGGAAAGCTGGGCGCGACGCTCAGCCATGTCGGCGATGTGATGCACAGGGACGACGAAATCCCGCTCGTGCCCGTCGGCACCGACATGCGCGGGGCTGTCATGATGCTCTCGGCCAAGCGTTTCGGTTGCGTCTGCATCGTCGACAATGACGGCCGTCTTGCCGGCATCGTCACGGATGGCGATATCGCCCGTCACCTCGACAAGAACCTCGCCGAGCTTAAGGTCGATGAGATCATGACGCGGAACCCGAAGACGGTGCGGCCGTCGACGCTCGCGACCAGCGCCATGGGCCTGCTGGAGCATCACAATATCTCGGCGTTGATCGTGACCGACGAGGACAAGCGCCCCGTCGGCATCGTGCACTTCCACGACCTGCTGAAGATCGGCGTGGCCTGATCAGGGTGTCACCGCAACCGAGAACTGGTTGCCCAGCCAGCCCATGGTGAAATCGTGGGTGACGCTGTCGGCAAACGTATCCGAGGTGCCCGGACCCCAAAGCCGGATTTGCATCGGCTTTCCATTGACGCGCACTTCGGCACGATAGCTGCCGAAGGGAATGCCGGTGACCACCAAGCCCTCCCCGGTCGATCGTACGGTCTTCTGATAGGTCTTGCCGGTCTCGACATGGGTGAGCGTGACTTCCGCCGAACTCAGGTCGGTAAAGTCACCGATATCGTTGTTGACGAGGAAGATGCCGCCATTGCCATAGGGATTGTCGGGCGTGCTCTCGACGAAGCCGCCTTTGAAATTGCGTACCATGTCGGCATTCCCGGCGAAAGTTGACGGATCCTCGGCGCGGAAATCGATGTTGATCTGCTTTCCGCCGTTCTCGACCACCTGATAGGCATTGGCGGAATACTCGCCCGGCGGCATTCCCTCGGTGGAGATCGTGTAGCGCCCGCTCTCGTCCGTTACCGCCGACTGCTTGATGCTCTCCCCGCCATTGGGCAGGTCGTCGGAGTTGTAGGTCTGGTAGACGACTTCGACATTGACGCCGGGGAGCGGTGCACCGCTTTCGTCGGTTACCAGTCCGCTCACGGTGCCGGCGACGGCAGCCTGTGTGACGGCGACAAGCATCGCCACCCCGGCGATGAGGGTTTTCAAAAGCATGAATGTCTCTTCGAATTGACTGCGATCAGCTGGCTTCGACTTTGAGGTCGCTGCCGTCGCTCGCCACGACCTTGACGCGGCTGCCTGCCGGGAGATCGGGGCCCCTGACCATCCAGATCGTGTCGCCGATCTTCACGCGACCGCGGCCATTGTGAATCGGTTCGATAAGATCGGCGGTGCGGCCGATGAGACTCGCGCCACGCTGGTTCAGCGTCGGCTCTTCCGACTGATTGCGGCTGCGGTTGAGCCAGCTACGACCGAGCCAGAGGCTGAGCGCGGCGAGCGCCGCAAAGATCAGCCACTGGACTTCCCAAACCCACCAGCTCGTCTCCCAGAAGATATTCGAGAGCAGGCCGGTCGCGAGGCCGGCGACTCCGACCCAGACCAGGATATTGCCGGGAACCGCGATTTCGGCGACCAGCAGAACGATGCCGAGGATCCACCAGGCCCAGGGCCCGGCTTCCTTGATCAGGGTGATAATCATGACTGATCATCCTGGTTTTCCTGCCGGAACACGAAAGGATTGACCGGCGTGTTGGAAGACGTCGTCGTGACATTGGGGGTAGAGCGCGCCGTCGTGGTCGGGCGCGGGGTGTTGGGCGAGCCGCCGCCATTGCCGAACACCTCCTTGGCGATGGCACCGATACCGCCGAGCGAGCCGATCAGCGACGACGCTTCGAGCGGCATCAGGACGATCTTGGAATTGTTGGCGGTACCGATTGATACCAACGCCTCGGTGTATTTCTGCGCGACGAAGTAATTCAGCGCCTGGACGTTGCCTTCGCCGATCGCTTCGGACACCACTTTGGTCGCCTTGGCTTCGGCTTCGGCGAGACGCTCGCGGGCTTCGGCCTCGCGATAGGCGGCTTCGCGCTCGCCTTCGGCCTTGAGGATAGCGGCCTGCTTGAGACCTTCCGCTTTGAGGATCTGGGAATTGCGCTGACCTTCCGCCTCCAGGACAAGCGCGCGCTTCTCGCGCTCGGCCATCATCTGGCGGGCCATCGAATCGACGAGATTCTGCGGCGGCGAGATATCTTTGATCTCGACGCGGGTGATCTTGACGCCCCAGGGATTGGCCGCTTCATCGACCGTGCGCAGCAGTTTTTCGTTGATGACGTCGCGGTTGGAGAGCAACTCGTCGAGGTCCATCGAGCCCATGACCGAGCGGATATTGGTCATGGTGAGATTGAGAAGCGCCTGATTGAGGTTGGAGATCTGGTAGGCAGCCTGGGCGGCATTCACTATCTGGTAGAAGGCGACAGCGTCGGCCTTTACGCTGGCATTGTCCTTGGTGATGACTTCCTGCGTCGGCACGTCGAGTACCTGCTCCATCATGTTGAGCTTGGCACCGATCGTTTCGAAATAGGGGATGATGAAATTCAGGCCCGGATGCAGCGTCCTCGTATATTTGCGGAAGAACTCAACCGTGTAGTTATTGCCCTGCGGCACCGTCTTGATGCCGGCCCAGAGCGTCAGGATGACCAGGATGACGAGGCCTATGACGACCCAGTCGAAACCCGAAAACGATTCGAAATCCATGTGTCCCTCCGAAATGACATCGATTGCCGCGCGTGCATGCAGGCATCATACACAAGACGTTGGTATACGGGCCTTTATTTGCAAGACTGCGACGAGTTCGATGCGGGCTGCGCGTGAAATAATGTCGCTGGCACGCCAAATCGAAATGGAGGGGAGATGCTTGGGGATGACGCGATATGCCGGCCGCTGAGGCAGATGGCGCGCAATGCACTGCTTTCGAACCGGCGGCTCGATATAGCCTGCATGGCGCTCGGTCCTGGTGAATGGGAAGCGGAGCGGACCTCCTTCTTCCCGTCATTGAAGGAGACGATGGTCCATCTTCTCAATGCGGATCGCTGGTACATCGACATGATGAGAGGCGATCGCCCCGGCCTTAGAACCGATGCGGGAAGTCGGGAGACAGCGGCCGAGTTCGCCGCCGAAAGGGCCGAGGTCGATGCCTGGCTGGTGGAATTCTGCGAGGGGCTCCGGGCGCAAGATCTCTCACGCGAGATCGTCAACCAGTGGCCGGACCGCACTTTCACGGAGACGCTGGCCGACACGCTTCTGCATTTCTTCCTGCACGGGCAGCACCACCGCGGACAGGTTCACGCGATGCTTGCCGGCTCGAGTGTCGCCCCGCCGCAGCTTGACGAGTTCATTCAGGTCAATGTGCCCGAGCCGCGAGCCGACGATCTAGCTGCGGTCGGCTGGGACGAGGCGCACCTGACCCGCTGAGAGTAATCAGATCCAGCCCATCAATTCGCGCCGCACCTGCTTCTCCAGCACCGCCATACCTTCCTCGCTGTCGTTGAGGCAGGGGATATGGGTGAATTTCTCCCCTCCATTGTGATGGAATGTCTCACCTGCGGCGACGGCAATTTCCTCGAGTGTTTCTAGGCAGTCCGAGACAAAGCCGGGATTGATGACGGCGATGCGCTTCACGCCCTGCTTGGCGAGTTCCTCGACGGTCTTGTCGGTGTAGGGCTTGAGCCATTCTTCGGGCCCGAAGCGCGACTGGAAGGTCAGCATGAGCCTGTCCTCACCCCAGCCGAGCTTCTCGCGCAGCAGCCTCGCCGTCTTCTGGCAGTGACAATAGTAGGGATCCCCCTTGTCGAAATAGCTTTGTGGGATGCCGTGAAAGGACATCAGTACCTTCTCGGGCTCCCAATCGAGCGTGGCGATATGGGTCCCGATCGAACTGGCGAGCGCGGTGACGTAACTGTCATCGTCGTGATAAGGCGGCACTGTGCGCAAGGCCGGCTGCCAGCGCATCTGTTTCAGGGCGTCGAAAGCCTTGTCGTTGACCGTTGCGGTCGTGGCTGCTGCATATTGCGGATAGAGCGGGAAGAGCAGGATTCTCTCGCAGCCCTGCTGCTGAAGAGCATTGAGCCGGTCTGCAATCGAAGGATTGCCATAGCGCATGCCCCAGTCGACGATCACGTTGGGAAGGTCGGCAAGACGCGTTGCCATTTTCTCCCCCTGCGCGCGGGTATAGGTGCGAAGATAGCTCTCGTTGAGATCCTTGTTCCAGATCGTCTCATAGGCTCTGCCGACCTTCTGCGGCCGGCGGTTGAGCACGATGCCGTAGAGAATCGGGTACCAGTAGAGGCGCGACCATTCGATCACGCGCTTGTCGCTGAGGAACTCCGCGAGGTAGCGTCGCATGGAATTATAGTCGGTACCGTCAGGTGTTCCCAGATTGACCAGCAACACCCCGATCTTGCCGGATTTGACGGGCGGATGCTTGGCGGGGCGGTGTGCGGTCATGGTCGATCCTGTTTGTCTTGCGGTCGTCTTACGTCGGCGGACGCGGCGTGGATTACCCGGCTGACACTGCGCATAAAGCAAAAACGGCCCGGGACAACCGGGCCGTCTGTCGCATGCATTTGCGGCCGCGCTTATTTTGCGGGAACGGTGATTTCCCTGCCGATCGGAAGGGCGCGCGGACGCAGGCCCGGATTGGCGTCGGAGATCTTCTTCCACAGGGTGCCGTCACCGTAGGTCTTTTTGGCGAGATCCCAGAAATTGTCGCCCTTGGCGAGCGTGTATTTCTGCTCGGTCGCTGCTTGGGTGTTCGCGGCCTCGGATCCTTCCGACGTCGTCGTCTGCTTCGACTCGGCGGCATCCTGAACGACGACCGGCGGCTGGCTGGCGATATCGGTCGCTGCCGTCGGCAGGTCGGGCGTCTTGACGTCGCCACCCGAGGCGGTGTCGGTCTTGGTTTCCGTGGCGGGTTCGGTCTTCGTCTCCGCCGTCGTCGCCGGGACTGCAGAATCGACGATCGTAATGCGCCCGTCGGTGAACGGCTTGTAAGGCGAGTTCTTTTCCAGATAGGCCGCGGTGGTATCCTCGAGGCTTGGTCCGAAGTCGTAGGCGTTCTTGGCCTTTTCGGCGAACACCTTATAGCCGTCGCCGCCGCCGCGGACATAGTTGTTGGTCACAACATTGTAGGTCTTGGCGGGATCGAGTGCGACCATCTTGCCGTTGTCCATCACTTCGACCGAAATCACGCGGTTACCAGCAGGCTTCTTGGGATCGAAGGAATACTTCATGCCGGCGACCTGCGGGAAGCGACCGCCGCCGTCTTCCAACTGCGACAGGCCGTTTTCAAGCGCGGCACTAAGGTCGGCGCCCGTGACCTGGAAAGTCGCGACAGAGTTCTGGAACGGCAGAACCGTCAGCACCTCGCCCATCGTCACCGGACCGGCATCGATCGACGCACGCACGCCGCCACCATTCTGGATGGCAATCGTCACGCCCTGGTCCTTGACGCGGTCGAGCATGGCTTCGGCGACAAGATTGCCCATCGCGCATTCCTTGGCGCGGCAATTCTTGCGGTCGCCATCGATGGCTTCGGCACTTTCGCCGATCACCTTACCCTTGAGTTCCTCGATCGGCTTGGCGAGTTCGGCGATGCGGGTCGCAATCCCCGCATCCGGCTTGAACTTGGCATCGACAAGGATCGGGTCGCCCTTGGCCGACTTCACGACGCCGTTGTCGTCGAAGACCAAGTTGAGGTCGCCAAGATATTTGGAATACTGGCCGGCCTGCACGACGGGAACCTTGTAGCCTCCGGGGTTGTCCACCATGGTCGGATAGGGGCCGGCCGCATCCTTGTCGGTGTTGGACAGCAGCGTGTGGGTGTGGCCGCCGACGACGACGTCGACATCGGGAATCTTGGCGATGACCTCGAGATCGCGCGGATAGCCGACATGGGTGAGCGCGATGATCTTGTTGACGCCTTCGGCCTTGATCTTGGCGACTTCGTCCTTGATCGCGGCCTCGTCGACGCCGATCATGATGTTCGGGCCGGGCGTCGCGATTTCGGGCGTGTCATTGGTGACGGCGCCGACGATGCCGATCTTCTGGCCGCCGACGGTGATGACAATCGACGGCCTGATCTTGTCCTTGATCTTGGAATTGAAGCCGGCCATCACATTGGCGGTGACAACGGGAAAATGGACCTTTTCGAGGAAGGGTGCCAGGGCATCCTCGCTGTCGTCGAATTCATGATTGCCGACGGTCATGGCGTCGAACTTCATGAAGTTGAGCATCTCGGCTTCCACCGAGCCCTTGTACATCGTGTAGAAGAGCGAGCCCTGGAAATTGTCGCCGGCGTTCAGTAGCAGCACGTTCTTGCCCGCGAGCGCGGCACGGGTCTCGTTGATGGCGGTAAAAAGGCGCGCGGCGCCGCCGAAGCACTCGCCCTTGCCTTCATCCTCGGCAGAGCAGGTCGAATCGAATTTGTTGATCGACTCGATGCGGGAATGGAAATCGTTGATGTGGAGAATGTTGAGCTCATAGTCTGCAAGTGCTGCGCCTGACGTCACGGCCAGTGCCGACACTGTCAGCATGGCAAACCGTATCATGCGGTTCATGGTGTTCTCCTCTGATTTCTGGCGTCTTATATCATATCTAGCGGGGCAGTATGACACGCGCTTGGCGCAGTCTGCGAGCGGCGCGCGCGCGAACGCAGATACCCCGGCTTTATTGCGCGGGGGCAGGCGTAACGGCGGCCACGGTGTTCGACTGGCGCGCTAGCGTGAACTGCGCTCCGGAATCGGCGGTGCAGTTGAGCTGGTTGGGATTGACCAGCGCACAATTGACCTTCGATTGCTTGTTCTGCACGAGCGAGGTCAGGCTGATTTCGTAGAGGTTTCCGGACGTATTGGCATAGCTGCCGGTGGCCAGCATCTGGTTCGTATCGGTGGTGCGCGTCGAGAAGGCACCGGCCTGGAAAGTGGAGATCAGGCCATTCGGATCCGTCCATGTGCCCTCGATTGTCACCGGCGCGGGTGCGACGGGCAGGGGCCGCTCGCGTTCGGTCGAGCTGCAGGAGGCCAAGGCAGCCGTAACGACGAGAGCCGGAATGGCGAAATTCTTCATGCGTATCTCCCTTGGGGCGGCACAACGTCCGCTTTTTCTGCTCTTTCGCCCCGTTGGACCGGAGTTTGCCGCCTTTCGAAAACGAAAGCAAGGGTTTGGACAGGCTTCTCCAGCGTGTTCAGGTTGCCCTGTGCAAAGCAAGACCCCGTGGGCAAAGCCACGGGGTTTGCAGTCTTTTCTGCGTTCGGGTTCAGCAAACGAGGATGTTGCGGAACTGCCACGGATCGGACGTATCGAGGTCTTCCGCGAAGAGCTTCGCGCGGTCGTCGAGCGGCGTCCAGTCGGTGTAGTGGCCTTCCACCGGTCCGAGATAGGGTGCCTGTACTTCAAGGCAGCGTTTGTAGTCCATCTCGTCGGCTTCGACGATGCCGGCGTTCGGATTCTCGAGTGCCCAGACCATGCCGGCGAGCACGGCTGAAGTCACCTGCATGCCGGTTGCATTCTGGTAGGGAGCGAGCTTGCGAGCTTCGTCTAGCGACAGACGTGAGCCGTACCAATAGGCGTTCTTCTCGTGGCCATAGAGCAGCACGCCGAGTTCGTCGATGCCGTCAACCAGCTCGTTCTCGTCGAGCACGTGCAGAACCGGCTGCGCCTTGCCGCCATTGCCGAACATCTCGTGCAGCGAGATCACGGCGTCGTTGGCGGGATGGTAGGCGTAGTGGCAGGTCGGACGGAACGTCACGTCGCCATCCTTGTCGCGGACCGTGAAATAATCGGCGATCGAGATCGACTCGTTATGCGTGACGAGGAAGCCGTATTGCGGGCCGGGCGTCGGGCACCAGGTGCGCACGCGCGTATTGGCACCGGGCTGTTCGAGATAGATCGCGGCCTTGTTGCCCTTCTTCTGCTTCTTGGCGTTCTTCGGCATCCACTTCTCGTGCGTGCCCCAGCCGAGCTCGGCCGGCTGCAGGCCCTCGGAGACGAAGCCTTCGACCGACCAGGTGTTCCAGAAGGTGTTGAACGGCTTCGGATTCTTGGTGCGCTGGGTATCACGTTCGGCGATGTGCACGCCCTTGACGCCGAGCTTCTTCATGAGCTTGGCCCAGCCTTCGCGATCGTCGGCCGCCGGCTCGTCGAACTTGGTGCCGGTGTCCTTGGCGAGATTGACCAGCGCCTGCTTGACGAACCACGAGACCATGCCGGGATTGGCGCCGCAGCAGGAGACTGCTGTCGAGCCACCGGGGTTCTTTTCCTTTTCCTTGCGGACCGTCTCGCGCAGCGCATAATTTGTGCGTGAAGCATTGTCCTTGTCGGCGTCGAAATAGAAGCCGAGCCAGGGTTCGACGACGGTGTCGATATAGAGAACGTCGAGCTTGCGGCACAGCTTCATCAGATCTAGAGATGACGTGTCGACGGAAAGATTGACGCAGAAGCCCTGGCCCTCGCCTTCCGTCAGCAGCGGCTTGAGCAGCTTCTTGTAATTGTCGATCGTAACATGCTCTTGGATATGTTTAATGCCGCGCTCCTCGAGCAGCTTCGCATCGGCATCGCGCGGGTCAATGACGACCATCCGGCTCTTGTCGAACTTGAAGTGACGCTCGATGAGCGGCAAGGTACCGCGACCGATCGAGCCGAAACCGATCATCACGATCGGACCTGTGATTTCGCCATAAACCGGGTAGTTATTATCTGCCATTTCCCGCTGTACTCCTTTTGTTGACACGGACGGTGGCTACAAACCACATATCGATGTCACAAAAAAGGGGCAGGATTCGCTTACTGAACTGGCGAGTCAGCGAAACGGCCGTCGATCAGGCCGCTCAGATAGGCAAGAAGAGCGGCTTTCTTGCTTGCCATTCCTTTGTACTCGAGTTGTTCCGGGGTGAAATCTTCGAGGCGCTGGATCAGCGCCTTTGCGATCTCGGCTCCATTCGGGAGATTGCCGAGGCTTCCAATAGGATCGGAATAGATGCGGATCGAAAAGACGATATCGCCGGTTCTTGGCAGGCGGCGCAACACCTGCCTTTCGACGCGCACAAAGTTGCTTGCCGCTGCGAAAGGCCGGCGGTTCGCCTCGGCATTCCTGTCCGGCGGCCAGAAGAGATCACCCTCCGGATAGATCGACCAGTTCATTCGCATGGCCGGCAGGTCAGGTTGCAAATTATCGAAGATGCGGCTGATCATCGCGGCGTTGCGCGTGCCGCCGGAGAAGCCCGGTACATGGGCATGGACCACGTCCATGCGATGGCCGATCTTCTCGCGCAGCGACCAGGCCGAGGGGAAGGCGACGAAGCCGGCCACGACATGCCAGCCGGTCTCGCGCTTGGAAAGAATGATGAGGTCATCCTGGATGAGCGATCCTGCAGTGATTAGCGGCGGTTCGTCCGAGACCAGATCGATGCTCCGCCCACCAATTTCCAACCGCTCGCCTGAGCGACGACAGAGGTGGGGATGGTCTTCGACCAGGTGGGAGACGACGAGGTCGAGGCACTCGCGCTGACCGGTCTCGGAGCCTTCAACCTGCTGGAACACGGCGTCATGTTCCGTCTCCAGCAGCCGCTGTTTTTCTGTGAGGAAGGCCTCGAGATCGCCGTCGGGCTCGAGCCAATGCCTCGGCTCGATCGCCGACAACCCGATGACGAAGGAACTCGCGGCAAGATAGGGCGTGTATTTCGGCCCGGCTGTAGGCGCGCCGGTCATGCCTTGAGATTCTCGAAGCCGGGAGCAACCGTCGTGAAGGCGGTCTCGGTGATTTCATATCCGGCAATGCCGTGCACCGTGAACGGATCGGCCGCGCACATCGCTTCGAGTGCGGCCCGCTCGCCGCGCGCCAGGATCACGCCGCCGGTGCGCGGCACCTTGCGGCCGGAGGCTAGAAAGAGGCCTTTCTCATAGCCGGCTTTGACCCAGGCCATATGCGCTTCCATATGTTTGTCGGCGTCTTCGAGCGGGGCGATGTAGGTGAGCGAGAGGATGAACATGCGAACCTTCAGGCTAGTATAGCGCGGACCAATCCGCGCAGCGAATTGCCGACATAGAAGGGACGGTGCTTCAGGTCGTCAAGGGTGAGGCGCTGGTTCCTGGCCTTCCTGCCACAAATCAGAGACGTGCGGAGAATGCCAGCGAGGCAGCCGCAAGAGAGAGGCGGTGTGAGCAGCCTGCCCGAACCGTCATCGACGAAAAGGTTGGTGATGGTGCCTTCGCAAACTTCATCCCTTTCGTTGAGCAGGATGACCTCGTCGATTGTCTCGCGCGGGTGCTCGGCACGGGCGGTGTCATAGACCGTACGCTTCGACGTCTTGTGTCTGAGAATAGGGTCTGTCGAGTTCAGTCGCGCTTCACGGGCAATTCCAATGCGCCACGTCGTGCCTTCAGCTGTGGGCACAAAGGGAGCGCTGGTGATGTCGTGGCGGCCGTCGGCGAAGAGTTCGAGGCGAAGACGAAGTGAACTGTCCGAGTTGGCAAACGCCTCATCCAGGGCGGCAAGCGCGCGCTCGGCACCTTCGAAGCCGAGAACCTTGGCAGAATTCCGAAGTCTCGCGGCATGCAGCTTGCGGCGGACTATCCCGGTTCCCGGCTCGAAACGCATCGTCTCGATCAGCGAGAAATCCGGCGTCATGCCGCGATCTCCGCGTCGCCCACCGCAAAGCGGGCCTTGAGCAGACATTCGGCGTATTCGTCCGCGGCGCGGGAATCGAAGACGATGCCGCCGCCGGCATTGAAGACAGCCTCCCCGGTGTCGAAGAGCGAGATGGTGCGGATCGCGACGTTGAAGCGCATGCGGCCATCCGGCGCGATGAAGCCGATCGCGCCGCAATAGGCGTCGCGCGGGCCGTCCTCGAGTTCGTGGAGGATTTCCATTGCCCGCATTTTGGGGGCACCGGTGATCGAACCGCAGGGAAAGAGGGCGGCGAAGATGTCCGATATCGTCAAATCGGGCAGCAGCCTGGCGCGGACATGGCTCACCATCTGGTGGACGGTCGGGTAGGTCTCGACGTCGAAGAGTCGAGGGACATTGAGCGTGCCGACCTCGGTGATGCGCGAAATGTCATTGCGCAGCAGGTCGACGATCATCCGGTTCTCGGCCTGGGTCTTCTCATCCGCTTTCATCGCCTCGACGATCTGGCGATCTTCTTCGGGCGAAGACCCACGCGCCGCCGTGCCCTTCATCGGATGGGTTTCGATCCAGCCTTCCTCATCGACGTTGAAGAAGAGTTCCGGCGAGCGCGACAGCAGGACCGGGCCGCCGAGATTGATCAGCGCGCCGTAATGCACCGGCTGCCGCTCGATCAGCGACCAGAAGGCGGCGACGGGGTCGCCGGTCCAGCGGGCGCGGATCGGCATGGTCAAGTTTGCCTGATAGCAGTCGCCCTGCTTCAGGTGCCAATGCAGCTTGTCGAAGCGCTCTCTATATGTCGCGAAGTCCCAGTCGGCGCGGGGATTGGACAGGAAGGGCTCGTTTTCGACTCTCTGCCGTGGCGTTGCCAGCGGATGACCAATCGTGGGCGCTTCGAAGACGCCAAAGGCCATCAGCGGGGTTTCGCGGCCGAGGCTGGCATAGGGTGCGAGCTTTTTTTCGAAGAGATAGCCGGCTTCGTAGGCCATGAAGCCCGCTAACCACTTACCCCGGTTCCGCGCATCCTCCATCGTCGCTAGCCCGGCAAAGAATTCTGCCGGATCGCGCGCGACGATCAGCGCTTCGGGACGCGCGAAAATGCGCGTCTCGTCCGCGACGTCGTCGCGCAGCAGCACAAAGGGTTCGTCCGGTGTCATGCCTTGCTCAGATCGGTATAGGCCAGCGGAGGGTCAAGCCCTATCAAGCGCCTCAAGCTCGTCGATCAGCCCCTCGATCATCGACAGGCCCTTGTCCCAGAACGACGGATCGGTGGCGTCGAGGCCGAAGGGCTTGAGCAACTCGGCATAATGCTTGGTGCCGCCGGCCTTGAGCAATTCGAAATAGCGTCCCTGGAAGCCTTCCTCAGCATTCTGGTAGACCGCGTAGAGCGAATTCACCAGGCAGTCGCCGAAGGCATAGGCGTAGACATAGAAGGGCGAGTGGACGAAGTGGGGGATGTAGGACCACCAGGCCTCATAGCCCTCGGAGATCTTGATCGCGGGACCAAGGCTCTCACCCTGGACCGAGAGCCAGATCTCGCCGATCTGATCGGAGGTCAGCTCGCCATCCTTGCGCGCGGTGTGCAGCCGGCGCTCGAATTCATAGAATGCGATCTGGCGCACGACCGTGTTGATCATATCCTCGACCTTCTGGGCGAGCATCGCCTTGCGCTCCGCCTTGTCCTTGGTCTTCGCCAGGAGCGCGCGGAAGGTCAGCATCTCGCCGAAGACCGAAGCAGTCTCGGCCAGCGTCAGCGGCGTGGAGCACATGAGCGCACCCTGGTCACCGGCCAGCACCTGGTGCACGCCGTGGCCCAGCTCATGGGCGAGGGTCATCACGTCGCGCGGCTTGCCGAGATAGTTGACCAGCACGTAAGGGTGCGCCGACGGCACGGTTGGATGGGCAAAAGCGCCCGGTGCCTTGCCCGGCTTGACCGGCGCATCGATCCAGCCCTTTTCGAAGAAGTCGCGGGCGATGTCGGCCATCTCGGGTGCGAAGCCGTGATAGGCCGAAAGCACGGTGTCGCGGGCCTCGTCCCAGCTCACGATCTGCGAAGGCGTTTCCGGCAGCGGCGCGTTGCGGTCCCAATAATTGAGCTGCTCCATGCCCAGCCATTTGGCCTTCATCTTGTAATAACGGTGCGACAGGCGCGGATAGGCGGCCTTGACGGCAGCGGCGAGCGCATCGACCACCTCGCCCTCGACGCGGTTCGAGAGGTGCCTGGAGTCGGCGATGTCCTTGAAGCCATGCCAGCGGTCGGAGATTTCCTTGTCCTTGGCGAGCGTATTGGTGATCAGGGCGAAGACGCGGATATTGTCCTTGAACACGCGGCTGATGACTTCGGCCGCGCGGGCGCGCAGCGCCGGGTCGGGTTCCTGCAGCTTGTTGAGGATGGCTTCGAGTGCAAGCGTCTCGCCGTCGAGTTCGAATTTCAGCTCCGCCTGCGTTTCGTTGAACAGGCGATTCCATGCGGCAGCCGCGGTCTGGGACTTCTCGAGGAAAAGCTGTTCGATCCGATCTTCGAGCTGGTAGGGCTTCTCCTTGCGGAGATCCTCGATCCACGGGCGGAAGTGGCCGGCGACGGCGTCCTGGCTCATCGCCGCTTCCAGCACCGCATCCTCGACGCGATTGAGTTCAAGGCTGAAGAACAGGAGGTTGCCAGCCATGTCGGTGATCGCCGCGCTCGTGTCGGCGAAGAACTTGCCATTGGCCGGATCGGTCATGTCGGAATAGTAGGCGAGGCCGGCATAGGAACCGATGCGGCCGATCAGGTCCTCGAGCGCCTCAAATTGGCGGAGCGACGCGCCGAGACCTTCGTCGCCGGATTTCGTGCAGGCATCGGCGAGATTGCCCTTCCAGCGCTCCTGGAACGCGGCCGCATCCTTCTTCGCCTTTTCGAGATCGCCGATGAAGGCGGAGCCGTCGCGAGAGGGATAGAGGTCGCCGAGATTCCATTCCGGCAGGTTGCCGAGAGCCTCGCTCAATTTCTCTGCGCGGGTTTCTGGCGCCTGGCGGGGGATGGAGCGGGAGAGGGGATCGTACATGGGCGTACCTCGCATGGTCTCGAATCCACCCCTCTCTAGAGCATCAAGAGCAGGATGAAAACCTTGAGATTCACGGTCTCTTAAGCCAAGGCCCAAAATGGGACGATCGCTAAAATGCGAGCATTTCCCCGAACGGGATTTTCAGCTGATGGTGCGATTGTGCCCGGATAACGAGAACGAACTCGGGGAGAATTTCCTGTGAGCACGCATATCCTGCTGATCGATGATGATCCCGTTCAGAGACGGCTGCTAAGGCACGCCGTCGAACGCATCGGCCATGTCGCCCATATGGCGGAAAACGGCCGGCAGGGACTGGAAGCACTTGGCCGCCTCGGCGACAAGGTTTCCGTCATCATCCTTGACCTGATGATGCCCGAAATGAACGGGCTCGCTTTCCTCAATGCCATGAAGGATCGTGGCATCGATATTCCCGTCATTGTCCAGACCGGGCAGGGCGGCATCGAAACCGTGGTCATGGCCATGCGCGCCGGTGCTTTCGACTTCGTCGTCAAGCCGGTCTCGCCGGAGCGCATCGGCACGGCGGTCAACAATGCGCTGAAGGTCGACCGCACCGCCGCTTCACGTGCACCGGTCCGATCCCGCAACAGCACGATCCGCTTCGAGGACATCGTCGCTGTCAGCCCAGCGATGGCGCGTGTGATGGAGCTGGCCAAGCGCGCCTCGCAGTCCGACATTCCCGTCGTACTGGAAGGTGAATCCGGTGTCGGCAAGGAAATGGTGGCCCGCGCCATCCAGGCGAGTTCCGAACGGGCGCACAAGCCCTTCGTAACCGTGAACTGTGGCGCGATCCCGCACAATCTCGTCGAAAGCATCCTGTTCGGCCACGAGAAGGGCGCCTTTACCGGCGCCACCGAGAAACATGCCGGCAAGTTCGCGGAAGCCGATGGCGGTACACTGTTCCTCGACGAGATCGGCGACCTGCCGCTCGAAGTCCAGGTCAAACTGCTACGCGCCATCCAGCACGGCGAGATCGAGACGATCGGCGCCCGCCGCACCCAGAAAGTCGATGTCCGCCTGATCTCTGCGACGAACAAGGACCTGATCGCGGCGGTAAAGAACGGTGAGTTCCGTGAGGACCTCTATTACCGCCTCAACGTCTTCCCGATCACCATCCCGGCCCTACGCAGGCGCAAGGAAGACATTCCGGTGCTGGCCCGCACCTTCACCGAGCGCTTCGCCGCAGGCCAGAAGCTCGAGAAGCTGCCTGAGATCACGCCGGCAGCCATGGCGCTGCTCACCGCATTCGACTGGCCGGGCAATATCCGCCAGCTCGAGAACTCGATTTTCCGTGCGGTGGTGCTTTGCGAGGGCGATCATCTCGATGTCGGCGATTTCCCGCAGATCGCCGCACAGATCCCGGGCTATATCTCGGAGGATGGCGAGAGCATCTTCACCGGCAACAGGGATGTGCTCCAAGTCCCCAGCATGGCCGTCAATCACATGCCGTCGGTGTTTCCGGATTTCGCCGGGACGTCCGACGTCAGCGAGATCAGACATGAGCCGCGGTCGGCTGTCGTCCGTTCGGCGCCGGAGGGTTCGCTTGCCGCCGTCGGTCCGGACGGAGAGATCAGAACGATCGCCATCGTGGAAGAGGAGCTGATACGCTTCGCACTGCGCTTCTATCGCGGCCAGATGAGCGAAGTGGCGCGCCGGCTCGGCATCGGTCGTTCGACGCTCTATCGCAAACTGAAGGACTACGGCATCGACCCAGACGATCCGATGCGGGTGCGGGAGCTCGAACATCTCTGAGCGAATCTGCTCCAAATGCACGCGCCCGAATCGGTGGCGCGTGCATCTGGCGAACGGCGCGATTCCACTCAGGAATCGTTAACGTCATCCACAGTTCCTGTGGCCCCGAGGTCACTTTGAATCTTTTTTTGATTCGGTCGCAAAGCCCTGCGAACAGCCTCAGGTAAGAAACCCCTCATATAAATTGACGGCGGCTTACGAACGAACACGTAAAAAAACCGCTGGAAAACATCGTGAAAATGAGCTTAATGCGGATGCTTGGTTAAAAATCCTGCTTATCGTTTATCCCTTGTTAGTGCTTCATTGACTATAAGTTGGGATCTGACGTGAGTGTACGCATTTGCCATCGTCTTACCGCATTTGGCTTTCATAGGGCGGGCGGGGCGATGACCAGTGGACGGGGATCGAGTTGGTACATAACGAAGAGTCCAAGAGCCGAGTTTCACAGAAATTGGGCATGATATCCGCCTTTGTGCGGAGGGCCGCCTGTGACCTCAAGGCACTTGTGCCGGCAGCCATTCTGGCCGTCGGCCTCATGACGGTGACCTCCGGCGCCGTCGCCCAGACCCGGGCGCTTAAGCTGTACAACGTACACACCCACGAGAAACAGACCATCGTCTTCAAGCGCGGTGGTCGTTACGATTCAGCGGGTCTGAAGAAGATCAATTACATCCTGCGCGATTGGCGCAAGAACCAGCCGACCAAGATGGATCCGCGGCTGCTGGACCTGATCTGGGAAGTTTACCAAAAGTCGGGTTCGCGCGATTATATCCATGTTGTCTGCGGTTACCGTTCGCCATCGACCAATGCCATGCTCAAGGGCCGTTCGCGCCGCTCCGGCGTTGCCGAAAAGAGCCAGCACATGCTCGGTAAAGCGATGGACTTCTATATTCCCGACGTTCGGATCAGCAAACTGCGCGAAATCGGCGTGAAGTTCCAGGTTGGTGGCGTCGGCTTCTATCCGAAGTCCGGTTCGCCCTTCGTCCATATGGATGTTGGTGGCGTTCGTACCTGGCCGCGCATGCCGCGCCGTGAACTCGCCCGTATCTTCCCCGACGGCAAGACGCTTCATCGTCCAGCCGAAGGTGGCCAGATGCCCGGCTACAATGCCGCTCTTGCAGATTACAAGCGTCGCGTCGGCAAGAATTCCATCATGATCGCCGATACGCCGTCGAAGAATTCGGACTCCGAGAGCCGCGAACGCAAGAGCCTGCTCGCCTCGCTCTTCTCGCGCGCCGATGAGGACGAGGGCGATATCAATGATGTTCCGGAGACGGCGGCTGAAGTGCCGAAGTCGAAGAAGATCAAGGAAGAAAAGCCCGCCGAAATTCTGGTCGCCAAGGCTGACGAAGATGACCTAAAGGCCCCCGTGCCGCGCGTCCGCCCGGCCTATGCGGAAGAAGAATCCGAAACGATCCAGACTGCGCTCTTCTCCACCAAGAAGAATCCGGCCGAGGATGCGATGAAGGCTGCGCTGACACCGCAGCCGGTGGAGTTCGACGAGACCAAGCCTGAGGAAGAGAAGCCGGAATTTGCCGATCTCGCCCAGTACAAGGTGCCGGTTCCCGAAATGCTCGGCGACCGCAAGCGTCCCGGCGACAGCCAGGAAGAGGTGCTGACGGCTTCTGCTGAGGCGCTCGACTCGGCTGCTTCCGTCACCGTGGCCGGTGTACCGGTACCGGAATTCCGTCCTGAGGATGCCCAGGCCCTTGTCACAGCCAGTGTCGCTGCGGATGATGCCAACAAGCCTGCTCCGGATCTGACGGAGAAGGAAATTGCTGCCCTTGCCCAGGAAAGCGGCCAGGAACTTGCAGCGATGACCACCGATCAGGACGACGTAAACACAGCCATGATCGACAGTCTGGATAGCGCCGACAAGTCCGATGCCAAGGAGCCGCTGGCCGAAATGGCATCGCTCGACATGCCGAAGGCAACGGTCACCCGTGGCTTCTCCATCCCGACCAGCCTGTCGCTTGACGATATCAAGGACGAGCCGAAGCGCGTGTCGAAGAGCTCGCGTATCAAGGCCGGCGAGAACGAAACGGCATCGAAGGACAGCATCCGCGTCGAGCCGAAGCTGACCGAGAACCTGATCGCCAAATGGGCGCTCACCAAGGGCCGTTCGCAGATCATCGTAAAGCCGGTCAAGGCACCGCGCTTCGTGAGCCGTACCATGCGCAAGCAACCGACCGAGGTCTATACCGACGGCTTCACGCTTGAAGCCGCGCGGATCGACCCGGCCCGCTTCTCAGGCTCTGCCGTGGACTTCATTCCGGTCAAGAAGTTCGACAAATAAAGAGATCGAAGCCCATCGGGGCATCGGACGAAAACAAAACCGCCGAGGCGTTTGCCTCGGCGGTTTTGTTTTGAGCTGTTTGTCGGATCGGGTCGATGGTCCCGGCTCAGTCAGATTGTCGTGGCAATTTCGTGCCGGCGACATGTGGTCCAGAGGAAGGCGCCGACGAAAGTGGCCGCCATCAGCAGCACGATGGTCGGGGCAGGAGCAGCGTCGATGAAGAATGCGGCATAGACACCGATCTGGGAGGTGAGGAGTGCGATCACCAGACTGATCAGCAACATCGTGCCGAAGCTGCGCGTCAGAAGGAAGGCGATCGCCCCCGGCGCGATCAGCAGTGCGATCACCAGGACGATGCCAACCGCTTGCAAGGCACCGACGATGGTCAGCGAGATCAGGCTGAGCAATCCATAGTGCAGCAGGCCGACCCGCAGGCCCGCGACGCGCGCCTGGGCCGGATCGAAGGCATGGAGGAGAAAGTCGCGCCACTTTACGACGATAATGCCGACCGCCACCAGCGCGATGATCGCGGCCTGGGCGAGATCATAGAGTCCGATGCCGAGCATGTCGCCGAAGAGGATGTGGTCGAGATGCACGTCGGACTGGATCTCGAGATAGAGCACCAGCCCCAGAGCGAACATGCCGGAGAAGACGATGCCCATCACCGTATCCTGCTTGATGCGGCTGTTGTCCTTCAGGAAGCCGGTCGCAACAGCGGAGAACAGGCCGGCAGCGAAGGCGCCGATCGCATAGGGTATGCCGATAATATAGGCGAGGACCACGCCGGGGAAGACCGCGTGGGAGATCGCATCGCCCATCAGCGACCAACCCTTGAGGACGAGGAAGCAGGAGAGCAGCGCCGTCGGCACCGCGATCAGCGCCGAAATCAGGAAGGCGTTCAGCATGAAGTCGAAGTGAAACGGGGAGAGTAACGTCTCGATCATAGGGTCGTCTCCGTGGCAGCCGCAGCACGGCGGCGCGCGGCCAGCATGCCGTGCTTGGGGGCGAGGAAGAAGGCGAGGAGGAAAATCGCGGTCTGCAGAACGACGATGATACCGCCGGTCGCGCCGTCGAGAAAGTAGCTGATATAGGCGCCGGCGAAGCTGGTGACCGTGCCGATAGCCGCGGCGATCACGAGCAGACGCTGAAAGCGGTCGGTAAGCAGATAGGCCGTCGCGCCGGGTGTGACGACCATGCAGATGACGAGAAAGGCGCCGACGGTCTGCAGTGCTGCGACGGTGCAGGCGGAAAGCAAGGCAAAGAAAAGCGCCTTGAGCAGCGTCGGATTGAGGCCGATGGAGCGCGCATGGCTCTCGTCGAAGAAGGTCACCATCAGATCCTTCCATTTGACGAGCAGGATAGCCAGCGTCACGACGCTGATAAGAACCAGCTGCAGCGTGTCCTCGGGCGTGATCGCCAGTATATTGCCAAGCACGATGGTCTTGATGTCGACCGACGTCGGCGAGAGCGAAACCATGAAGAGGCCGAGACCAAAGAAGGAAGAGAAGATCAGGCCGATGATCGCGTCTTCCCGGAGCTTGGTGCGGTGGTTGAGGAAGAGCATGGCGCCGGCGGCCAACCCGCCCGAAAAGAAGGCGCCGATGGAGAAGGGCAGGCCCAGCATGTAGGCGCCGGCGACGCCCGGCACGATGGCATGCGAGAGCGCGTCGCCGATCAGCGACCAGCCCTTGAGCATGAGATAGCAGGAGAGGAAGGCACAGACGCCGCCGACAAGGGCAGAGACCCACATGGCATTGGTCATGTATTCATAGCCGAAGGGCTCGAGCAGCACTTCCATCATGTGCTTTCCTCGGGCGATGGCGGCGATACCCGTGGCACGGCCTTGCCGCCCTGCAGCACCAGCGGCCGTTCGTCGTCGGTGAGAAGGCCGAAGGGATAGGGCGTCTCGCTGTCGGCATGGCCGAGCACAAAGTGGCGCAATACACCGCCGAAAGCGCGCTCGAGATTTGCCTGGGTGAAGATTTCCGATGTCGGGCCATAGGCAAGCACGGTGCCCTTGACCAAAACGGTCTGGTCGCAGAATTCCGGAACCGAGCCAAGATTGTGCGTCGAGACGAGAATGATGCGACCCTCATCGCGCAGGTCGCGCAGCAAACCGATGATCGCGTCCTCGGTCTTGACGTCGACGCCGGTGAACGGCTCGTCGAGCAGGATGACACGGCCATCCTGGGCCAATGCGCGGGCGAGAAAGACGCGCTTCTTCTGGCCGCCAGAGAGTTCGCCGATCTGCCGCTTGCGGAAATCGCTCATGCCGACGCGAGCGAGCGCGGTGTCGACCGCGCTGCGGTCGGCAGCGCCAGCAATGCGCATCATACCCATATGGCCGTAACGACCCATCATCACCACATCCTCGACCAGAACGGGGAAATTCCAGTCGACCTCCTCGGCCTGCGGCACATAGGCGACGAGATTCTTGCGCAGTGCCTTGTTCACCGGTTCGCCGAGGATGGAAATGTCGCCGGAGGCGAGCCGAACGAAGCCCATGATGGCCTTGAAGATAGTCGACTTGCCCGAGCCGTTGACTCCAACAAGCGCGGTGATCGTGCCTGCGGGTATTTCAAAACTTGCATCCTTGATGGCGGTAAGCCCGTTGCGATAGGTAACTGTGGCACGCCGGACAGAGAGGCCAGGGCCGATCTTCACATCGGGTCCGATCGCGCGTGCGGGGGCAACATTCATTGCGACAGGCCCTCTTCGAGACCCTTCTGGACCGTGTCGGAGGTCACCTTCAGCAGATCGACATAGGTGGGGACCGGGCCGTCCGCTTCGCTCAGCGAGTCGACATAGAGCACGCCGCCATAATGCGCGCCGGTTTCACGCGCCACCTGCCGGGCCGGTTTGTCCGACACGGTGCTCTCGCTGAAAACGGCGGGAATCTTGTGTTCGCGCACGGTGTCGATCACCTTGCGGACCTGCTTCGGCGTACCCTGCTGGTCGGCGTTGATCGGCCAGAGATAGAGCTCCTTGAGGCCGAAATCGCGCGCGAGATAGGTGAATGCGCCTTCACTGGATACGAGCCAGCGCTTGTCCTCCGGAATCGTATCGAGCTTGGCCTTGATCGGCGCGACTGCGGCTTCGATCGTCTTCTTGTAAGCCTCGGCATTGGCCTTGTAGGTCTCGGCATTATCAGGGTCGTATTTCACCAGCGCGTCCCTGATATTATCGACATAGATGAGCGCATTGGCCGGCGACATCCAGGCATGCGGATTGGGCTTGCCCTCGTATGGTCCTTCGGAAATGCCCATTGGATCGATGCCATCGGAGACAACCACGCCCGGCACGGCGTCCAGATTCTGAAAGAATTTCTCGAACCAGCGTTCCAGGCCCAGACCGTTCCAGAGAATGAGTTGGGCGCCCTGGGCCCGCTGAATGTCGCCCGGCGTTGGCGCGTAATTGTGAATCTCGGCCCCCGCCTTGGTGATCGACTCCACCTCGGCGGCATCGCCGGCGACGTTCCGCGCCATGTCCGCGATGACGGTGAAGGTCGTCACGACCTTGAATTTTCCGGCGGCCAAGGCGGGCGACAATCCGGGCATCAGCAGGACAGATGCCGCCGCAAGGGCGGTGATGAAGCCGCGTCGAGTTCCAGTCAGCATGCAGTCGTCTCCTTATTGAGAATAAGTTGCAATAGCACGGTATGGCAGGACCCGTGATTTTGCAAGTGCAAGTCATTCGCAAAGCGGAAGTTCCGGACTTTCGTCATGTTGACAACTGGATGTCATCTTGGTAATTAGTTGTCATCTGAAAAGACAGAGATCAAGATTGTGTCAGACAGCGAAAAAATTACCGAAATCATCCTGGCGATCTTCCGGCTGAATGGGCGGATCATCGAATGGGGCGATGACCTGAGTAGCGAATTCGGCCTGACCAGCGCGCGCTGGCAGGTTCTGGGCGCGATCACACTTGCCAATGCGCCGCAGACGGTGCCCGAGATCGCCGACCGCATGGGCGTCAGCCGCCAGGCGACGCAGAAGCAAGTCAACCTGCTGGAGGCAGAGGGGCTGGTGTCCAGACGCCCCAATCCCCGCCATCGCCGCTCGCCGCACTATCGGCTCACCGAGGCGGGGGAGCGTGTCTATTCGCAGGTTTCGGAAAAATATCAGGCGTGGACGCTGGAGGCGACGAGGGATGTGCCGGCAGCGGTTCTGGATGGCGCGCTGACCGGGCTGCGCTTCCTCGATGCGAGCCTTCCCAAAGTCAAAGGAGAATGAATATGAAGCGAATGGTTCATGCAATCGCCGGGACAGCGGCAATGCTGCTCGTCGCAACATTTCTCGTGAGCACGATCTATGCCGAAGTGACGATGGACGAGAGGCTGATCGCAGGAACCAAGCTTCTCATCCTCTATGGCCTCTGTCTGTTGATCCCGGCGATGGCGGTCACCGGCGGCAGCGGCTTTTCGCTTGCCAAGGGACGCGTAGGTGGACCCGTCGACGCCAAGATGAAGCGCATGCGTGTGGTTGCGGTCAACGGGCTCGTCGTGATGCTTCCCTCGGCGATCTGGCTCTACTGGCTCGCCGCCGAAGGCAACTTCGGCACGGGCTTCTTGATCGTTCAGGCCGTCGAGATCGCTGGGGGATTGCTGCAGCTCTATCTGTTGGGTCGCAACTTCCGTGACGGGCTCAGGTTGTCGGGGCGACTGCGCCGGATGGCGCCACGCAAAACGAAAACCGCCGGCTGAGGGCCGGCGGTCAAAGCTTCCAACATCGTCTTGGTTCACGCCTCCTCGGGCGGACCTTCGATCATGCCGAGCGCGGCGAGATAGGTTTCCAGGATTGCTTCCTGCTCCATGCGCTCATCCTTGTCCTGCTTGCGGATCGCGATGACCTTCTTGAGGATCTTCGAGTCGAAACCCGTGGCCTTGGCCTCGCCATAGACATCCTTGATGTCGTCTGCGATGGTCTTCTTTTCTTCTTCCAGCCGCTCGATCCGCTCGATGAAAGACCTGAGCTGATCGCGTGCGACGCCATGTGCATCCGCCATTGGGCCCGCTCCTTTTCTGATTCCGTTGGACGATATCTCGGGCGCTCACGTGCCGCGAAAGCGGCCGGAGGTCAAGTGGATTCGGGCCCGGTCATTCCTTTGGGCGATTGATCTCGAACGCGGCCTTCTGTGCGTCGCTCGCCTCGGTCTGCGTGCGCGCCTTCCATTCGTCATAGGGCATGCCGTAGACGATCTCGCGCGACTCCTCCTTGCTGAGACCCGCGCCGGCCTCGGTGGCCGCGTCGAGATACCAGTTGGACAGGCAGTTGCGGCAGAAGCCCGCGAGATTCATCAGATCGATATTCTGCACGTCGGCGCGTTCGCGGAGATGGCCGACGAGCCGCCTGAAGGCCGCCGCCTCGAATTGGGTCTGCTGTTCCTTGGTCAGTTCTGTCATGGATCAATCTTCATAGGGGCCGGTGCGGGAGGAATGGATCTCATATGTATGGAGCGCCGGATCGGCATTCAATCTTTCGAAGATCGGCGAGAGGTACTCTGTCCATTCGGCAACGCCCTTCGCATCGGCGATCAGATCCTGCCGGACCTCGATCAGCGCGTGTGGGATGCCGCGCTTCATGCAATGGCGATACATGGTGTCGCCCCTCAACGCGCCATCATAGGGTTCGTTGTCGCCGCAGATGATGCCGGGCAGGGCCGCGAGCGCGTCGATCAGAGGGCGGGCGACACGCTCGTCGGTGTCCCAGAGAATGCCGGCGTGCCAGGGGCGCACCGTGGTTCTCCATATCGGCGTGAAAGAGTGCATCGACATGACCAGCGGCGCCTTGCCGGTCGCATTCTCGATGCGGCCGATCATACCGGACACTTCGTCGTGGTAGGGCCGGTGGAAATGGGTGAGGCGGAAATTGGCCTCCTCTGATGACATGGGATAGTTCCGCGGAATGATCGCGCCGTCGGAGATCTTCATGATCAGCGTCGGGTCGTCCTCGCCGCGGTTGGGGTCGATCAGCAGCCGGGAGAAGCAACTCATCACCGCCGGTGCGCCAAGTGTCGCAGCAAGCGCCCGGGTCAGCGGTTCGACGCCGATGTCATAGGCGATGTGCCGCTTGAAGGCCGACGGGTCGAGCCCGAGATCGCCGTAATCGGCGGGCAGACGGTTGGTGGCATGGTCGGCAAGGATCAGAAGGCCGAGGTCGAGATTGCCTTCGATAGTCTCGAAGGCGGGAAAATCCTGCATCGGAACGCCCTTCGGCACAATTTCTCACATTTTTTGACGTCTTTGCATGAGACGGGCTTCTCTTTCAAGGCGCGTGTTATTGAGACTTCAAGGAAGGCACAATATGAATGGATTCGACGTCTCGGCACGTCGCCTGGATGCGGTCCGGTTGAATGCCGCCTATTCGGCCAAACTCCCGCCGCTCAAGGAGAAATTGCCGAATATAATCGATTTAGATTTGCGTTGACATTCGAGTTTTGGCAGCGCAAATAGCACTCAAGCCATGGGAGCCTCCTGGACCATCATGCCCAAAGTTGCAGCATCGCCGGGCGCGGCACGCAGGATACCGGGGCCAGTACAGTCAGCCGATCGCCCGATGACAGCGCGCTTCAGGACGGCCGCGCTTGTCGGCGCATCATTTCTGCTGGCCGCGACGGCCTTCGGGCTGAGCGCCAATGAGGCCTCGGCCGAGTTCCGAGTCTGCAACGCCACGCAGACGGCGGTCGGAGTCGCGATCGGCTACAGGGCCAAGGAGGGCTGGATTTCGGAGGGCTGGTGGCAGATCCCGCCGACGACCTGCTCGACCCTGATCGAAGGCCAGTTGCAGTCTCGGTATTACTACCTTTATGCAGAAGATGCGGCGCGCGGGGGTCGTTGGACGGGCAACGTTAATATGTGTGTCGCAGACAACGAGTTTAAGATTATCGGTGTCCAGGATTGCTATGCCCGCGGCTACCAGCAATTCGGGTTCAAGGAATACGACACCGGCCGTCAGGGGAGCTGGATGGTCCAGCTGACCGACACGCCGACCACAAACGAAAGCCAGAATTGATGAAGCGGAACAGAAAAGTCAAAATCCTCGCCACGCTCGGTCCAGCCTCGAACAACGAGGAGATGATCGAGAAGCTGCATGAAGCAGGCGCGGATGTGTTCCGCATCAATATGAGCCATGCCAGCCATGACGGGATGCGCTCGCTGATTTCAATGATCCGAGCAGTAGAGGCGCGTTCGGGCCGTCCGATCGGCATTCTGGCCGACCTTCAGGGGCCGAAGCTGCGTGTCGGGAAGTTCGCCAATGGGCCGGTTGAACTGACGCCGGGCCAGACCTTCACGCTGGACAACAACGACGCGCCGGGCGACCATACCCGCGTCTACCTGCCCCATCCGGAAATCCTCGAAGCCGTCAAGCCCGGCCATCGCCTGCTGATCGATGACGGCAAGCTTCATCTCGAAGCAGTCGAATGCGATGGCACCTCGATCGTGACCAAGGTCGTCGCCGGTACGAAAATCTCGGACAAGAAGGGTGTTTCGCTTCCCGACACGCTGCTCGCTATCGGCGCGCTGACCGACAAGGACCGCGTCGATCTCGATGCCGTCCTGGCAACGGGCAGCGTCGATTGGGTCGCTTTGTCCTTCGTCCAGCGTCCGGAAGACCTGGCCGAAGTGCGCAAGATCTCGCGCGGCAAGGTCGGCTTGATGTCGAAGATCGAGAAGCCGCAGGCGATCGAGCGCATCGACGAAATCATCGAAATGTCAGATGCGCTGATGGTGGCGCGCGGCGACCTCGGCGTCGAAATGCCGCTCGAAGCGGTTCCGGGTATTCAGAAGCAGCTTACCCGCGCCTGCCGCCGTGTCGGCAAGCCGGTGGTCGTCGCGACCCAGATGCTGGAATCGATGATCACGGCGCCTGTGCCGACCCGCGCCGAAGTCTCCGACGTCGCGACTGCCGTGTTCGAAGGCGCTGACGCGATCATGCTCTCGGCCGAGTCCGCTTCCGGCCAGTATCCCGTCGAGGCGGTCAAGACCATGGCGTCGATCGCCAGCACCGTCGAACGCGACCCGTATTACTCCAACATCATCCACGCCCAGCGGCCGAAGCCGGAACCGACGGGCGCCGACGCCATCTCGCTGGCCTCGCGCGAAATCGCCGAGACGCTGAAGCTCGCGGCCATCGTTTGTTATACGGGCTCGGGCAATACCGGCCTGCGTGCCGCGCGCGAGCGGCCGGAAGTGCCGGTCCTGGCGCTCTCGCCGATTATCGAGACGGCGCGGCGCCTCTCGGTGGTCTGGGGCTTGCATTGCGTGGTCACCGAGGATGCGAGCGATCTAGATGACATGGTCAACCGCGCTTGCCGCATCGTGCATCACGAAGGCTTCGGCAAGCCGGGTGACCGCATCATCATCACCGCGGGCGTGCCGCTCGGCACGCCTGGCGCCACCAACATGCTGCGCATCGCCTATATCGCCTCGGACGGCCAAGGCGGCGTGTAAGGTTACCTTGGCGCTATGCGCCTTTCGACATCGCTGGCGAGTTTCCTGAGGTCGCGGTCCATCCCCGCGACCTTTTCTATTGCCGCGATCGCGAGGTCGGTTGCCACATAGTCGGGCTTGTGGCCGAGGCCTTTGACCCAGACCAGCTCAGAGCCCTTGATGTCGCGATTGAGTCCGAGGGAGTGCAGTTCCTCATAGACGATCTCGTCGCTGTCGCCGGTTATGATGACCGTGGGCACCGCGATCTCGTGGTAATGTGGCTGGGTCTTCCGGACATAGACGAGCAGGTTCGCGACATCGCGTGCATTGTTGCAGAAGTTGTCGGGGCGCAAGACCAGCGGGATCGCCGCGCCTTCCAGATATCCCGCCGGCACCGGGTTCGGGTGGAAGACGGACTTGACGCCTTCCCGGATGCGGAGCAGACCGGCAGGCAGGGCGACAGTGTTACAGAAGAGCGGGCCGAGATAGGGCGTATTGGCGAGGTCATAGTACCACTCGACGCCGCCCGGCCAGGGATGGGTCGAGGGCGACAGGAAGACGAGGCCGAGCACCTTGTCCCTGTGACGGAGCGCGAAGCTCGCGGTCGTGGCGCCACCGAAGGAATGGCCGATGACGATGACCTTGTCGATGCCGCGCTTGTCGAGCAGGCGGGCGATGGCATCGGCCTGGCCGTCGGGCGTGAGGTTCGCGTCATCACCGCGTTCGGAATAGCCGTGACCGGGCCGATCCACGAAGAGCATCTCGGCCCGGCCTTCGAGTGGCTTGAGGAAGGCCGCCATCGGATCACGAAGATTGCCGCTCGCACCATGGATGAAGAGCAGCGTCGGCAGGTCGGACGTTACCGGGCGGGGCACATGCAGGCTGTTGAGCCGGAAGCCGCCGATGTCGATCAACTCACCGATGTTCGGGTAGCGTGAGGTGATCTGGCGCGATTGCCATTGGGAGAAGAGGAAGGCCGTGAACACGAGGCCGGCGACGCCGGTCAGGGCATAGAGGAAAAATTTCAGCATGAAAACCATGAACCGGCGGGTCGAATGTCTCTGTTACGCTGGAGTGGTGGCTTCGGTTCAGGTCTTCTGGCCGGCGAGTTTGTTCATGAGCTCGAACATCTGCTCCTGCGCCTCGCGGTCGGCGGGATAATAGGAGAGATAGGACTGCCAGGCATTGAGCGCCTGCTGCTCGTGGCCAGTTTCCTGCAGGATGCCGGCAATACCAGCCAGCGCGCCGAGATGGCGCGGTTCGAGCGCGAGCACGCGGGCGCTGTCGGACATGGCCTTGGGATAGTTGCCGAGCAGATAGTGCAGCGTGGCACGCCTGTTCCAGCCTTCGACATAGTCGGGCTTGAGCAGCGTCACCTGGTCCAGGAAGTCGAGCGCGGCGCCGTAGCGCTTGTCGTTCATCGCTCGCGCGGCGCTTTCCATCAGGAAGTCGACCGTGGCGCTGCCGGACTGGGTGAGGACTTCGCGGATCTCGTTGGCAATGCCGCGCGCCTGTTCGGTGCTTCGTTCTTTCTTCAGGCGAAGGAAAAGATTGTCGAGCCTTTGCTCGCCGGTGGCCAGCGGCCCGGGCGCGCTTTCCTTGACTACTTCCGGTTTGACGGCGGTCGCCTTTTTGTCCTGAGCCATGGCAGGCGCGGCAGCGAGAATGGCAAGGAGCGGAAGAGCAGACGTGATAAAGCGCATGGCGGGCATGGTAGCCCGCCATTGCGAATATTCAAAGGCAAAATGTCGTGAGCCGGCAGACGCCGCGCACATCAAAACAGGCCGGGCCGATCAGCCCTGGCGAGCCTTGTAGCGCGGGTTCAGCTTGTTGATGATGTAAACCCGGCCCTTGCGACGGACCAGACGGTTTTCACGATGACGGGCCTTGAGCGCCTTGAGCGAGTTCTTGATCTTCATTGTACTGATCCGCGATTCTGCAGGTTGATCCTGCTTCATTGACAATCAAAGGCGCGCCGCTGGCTAAAGAGGCGCGCCCGGAATTGGCTGTGGCATGTAGCTGCAGAGTCTTTCCATGTCAACCGCATGACGCTCGAAATCAGGCCGAAAACGCGGCTTTGTCGCATGAAAAAGGCCGGCAGAGCCGGCCTTGTACCTCTTGGGACACAGGCGCGTTTAGTGACCGCCAAATGCCGTCTTCAGCAGCGAAAGCTGTGCCTGCACCGAGTTCTGGTTGTTGGCAGCCGGGATGATCTCCGCGGGGCGATAGATTTCACGATCGAGCACGGCGACGCGATTCTGCAGGCGGATGGACTTCTCGACCAGTTCGCGGAAATCGCCCGGCAGGTCGGTCCAGCCTGGTGCGCTGCGGTCGACGTTGAATGTGTCGAGGCGGACCTTCTTCTTCTCGTTCACGACCTGGTCGCGGGTCATTTCGCCATTGTTGATGGCGCGCTGCAGGAGAAGCCATGAGGCAACCTGCATCAGACGGGTGGTCAGTCGCATGGATTCTGCCGCGTAGAGCACCGATGCCATGCGGGGCAAAGCCTTGGAGGCAATGCGACCGGGGCCGTCGAGATAGCTCGCGGTTTCCTCGACCAACGCCATGCCCTCGCCGTAGAGCGACTTGAACTGATTGGACGAAGCCGCATGACCGGCGAAGCTAATGGTATTGGCACCCATCTCAGACATCATTTTTTTCATTCCCGTACGCATCACATCGGAAGCTGGACAAGCCCGCCTGAACAACGGCGACAATATACTCGTACCTCTTCCGCGCAACCCAATTCTTAAGGAACGGTTAATCTCCACAACTAATATCAAATGTCAGCGAAATGTTCCACAACATCGAATAAAAAAAGAGCCGCGCGGAGCGGCTCTTTAAGGTAAAACAGGGAGAAAAATCAGACGCAACCCGATGAAGGAAATTGTCTGAGTCCAGAAGCTCTGGATGTGAACAGTAATATCACAGGAGGGTTAATGAAAAGTTAATATCCGCCGCGGCTGCAAAGAAAAGCGGCACAGAGCCCGCGAGAGTTCTTGACGATACCGAGTAAAGCGAGCCGAGCACCTTCACCAGCGCTGTCCTTCCGACAATCCAAGAAGTGACGAACAGCCGCTATGCACATGCTGGGCTACTCCAGCCTCTTCAATTCGGCGCAATCTTCCTCTAGTCTCCGGCCACGATTTGACGAATGGATAGTGAAAGCATGGCTGCAGCAGGATTCTTCGACCGTGAAGAGGGGGCGGACGATCAGCCGTCCTACAGCCGCAAGCTCTCAAGTCCCATGTCCTATTTCTGGACGATGGTCATCTTCCTTATTTTGGCAGGATTTGCAGGCGCCATTCTGTTCAGGCAGGCGCGTGAGGCATTTGTCGCCAATCCGGGGCTCAACGGGCTGATTCTCGGCGTGGCCGCCATCGGCATTCTGCTGGCGTTCAACCATGTGTTGGCGCTTCGGCCGGAGGTGCGCTGGTTCAACTCCTTCCGGGCCGCAGGCAGCACTGACAAGGCGGGCCGTGACCCTGTTCTGCTTGGGCCGATGCGGGCGCTGATGTCGTCGAGCCAGACAGGTGCGATTTCGACTGCGGCGCTGAGGTCGATCCTCGATTCTATCGCCTCGCGCCTCGACGAACAGCGCGATATCACACGCTACCTCACTGGGCTTCTGGTCTTTCTCGGCCTGCTCGGCACATTCTGGGGCCTTCTTGGCACGATCGGGTCGATCAACACCGTCATCCAGGGGCTCGATGCCGGCAACGGCCAGAGTTCAGATATCCTCAACACGCTGAAGGACAGCCTTTCGGCACCGCTGACCGGCATGGCAACCGCCTTCTCAGCCTCCCTCTTCGGCCTGTCTGGTTCACTGATTCTCGGGTTTCTCGACCTCCAGGCTGGCCGTGCGCAGAACCGATTCTACAACGAGCTGGAAAACTGGCTGTCATCGGTTACCGACGTGAGCCACGATTTCGCGCCCGCCGTTGCCCGCGTGGCGGCAACCGGCTCGGCGGAGGAGCTCAAGGCGCTCTCCGAACAGCTCGTGAAGATCACCCAGGAAGGTGGCAGCAACCAACGCTCCACGGCCGCCATGGCGTCGCTCGCCGAGGGTATCCAGGGCCTGGTGCGCAACATGCGCACCGAACAGCAGATGCTGCGCGACTGGATCGAAGCGCAGCAGGAAGAATCGAAGGCGCTGCGCCGGACGCTTGACCAACTGACCGAAAAGATCGGGGGCAAGTAGCATGGCGTTGCGTCGCAAGGGCGGCCGTGAGCGCACGATCGATTATTGGCCGGGCTTCGTCGACGCGCTGTCGACGCTGCTTCTTGCCATCATGTTCCTGCTCGTCGTCTTCGTGCTTGGCCAGTTCATCCTGAGCCAGGAGGTCTCCGGCCGCGACGAGGTGCTGGAACGGCTCAACAACCAGATCAACGAACTGACCGAACTTCTCGCGCTCGAGAAGGGCGGCAAGCAGGATCTCGAGGATTCCTTCGCCAATCTGCAGGCGCAACTGACATCAGCCGAGAACGAGAGGTCGCGGCTTCGTAAGCTGCTCGACCAGGGATCCGGCAATTCCGATGCCGCCACGGCCCGCATCGGCACGCTGAATGACGAGCTTTCCAAGCAGAAGGAGGTCAGCCAGCAGGCGATGAGCCAGGTCGAGCTGCTCAACCAGCAGATCGCGGCCCTGCGTGCTCAGATCGCCGCTGTCGAGGAAGCGCTGCAAACGTCCGAAGCCAAGGACAAGGCCTCGCAGACCAAGATCGCCGATCTCGGCAAACGCCTGAACGTCGCTCTGGCGCAGCGGGTGCAAGAGTTGAACCGCTATCGCTCCGATTTCTTCGGCAGGCTGCGCGAAATCCTTTCCGACCGTGAGAATATCCGCATTGTCGGCGACCGTTTCGTCTTCCAGTCCGAGGTTCTCTTCCCCTCGGGAGGCAACGAACTCAATGACGCCGGCAAGGTGGAGATGGCGAAGCTCGCGCAGGCGCTTATTGATCTGTCGAAGGAAATTCCCGCCGAGATCAACTGGGTGCTGCGAGTCGATGGTCATACTGACAATGTGCCTCTCTCCGGCACCGGCAGATATGCCGACAACTGGGAACTCTCGTCTGCGCGCGCGACCTCGGTCGTCAAGTTCCTGATCGCAAGTGGCGTGCCGGCCGACAGACTAGTTGCGGCGGGCTTTGGCGAATTTCAGCCGATCGCGCAGGGCGACAGCCAAGAGGCACGAAACCAGAACCGCCGCATCGAGCTCAAGCTCACGGAGAAATAGCCAGCTGCTCGCGAAGAAGCGCTGTGAAGACGATGGCAATGCCCATCGCAAGCGCGATCTTCCAGAAGTCGCTACGTTTGCGGAGTCCAGGCAGATTGAGCGGCCAGATGATGTGCAATGCCATCAGAATCAAACCGATGATCGGGATGACTTTCGTCAAACTTTCCGGCCCTTTAGGTCAAGGCGCCACATAATCGGCGCCTTTCGTGTCGATGGCATTTCTCGTTCCGCCGGTTGGACAAGTCGTGGAGGTCGCATAGACTTTCACGGGTACGAATCGGCGCTCCACAAATCCATAACACCCCCAGGGTTTTCTCGTCAGGCTTTCTTGCCGGGGCTGATGGGAGTGGGGCCGCCGCAAGCGAAAGAGCACGCCTTATGAGACAAAACCTGTTTTCCGTATTGGCGCTTCTGGTCGGCACACTCTTTCTCTTTCTTGGCAACGGCCTGCACAGCCTGCTGATGCCGATGCGCGGCGCGGTCGAGGGCTATTCGGAAACGATCCTTGGGTTCTTCGGGACGTCTTGGGCTGCGGGGTTCGTGCTCGGCTGCATCTTCGCGCGCCGGCTCGTCAAGCGCGTCGGCCATGTCCGCGCATTCTCGGGCTTCATTTCGATTATCGCCATCACCGCGCTGACCACTGGCATCATCATCGAACCGACCGTCTGGGTGTTTTCGCGCGCCGTCACCGGCTTCTCGTCGGCAGCGACCGTCATGATCATCGAGAGCTGGCTGAATGAACGGGCGACGAACGAGAGCCGGGGCATGATCTTTTCATTCTACATTTCGATCACCCTCGTCGGCGTCGTCGGTGGGCAGATGGCTGTGCCTCTGTCAGACATCAACAGCCAGACCCTGTTCCTGCTGGCCGGCATTTTCTACTGCTTCGCCATGCTGCCGACGCTGATCTCAAACGCGCAGACTCCCAAGCCGTTGAACGAATTGAAGCTCGACCTTGTTGCGCTCTACAAGAATTCTCCGGTTTCGTTTTTCGGCATATTGCTCGTGGGTATCGCGAACGGCGCCTGGGGAACGCTGGGCGCCGTGTTCGGCGCCAAGGCCGGCCTGTCGGCAGGCGATATCGCGCTGATGATGACGATCACCATCTTCGCCGGCGCTGCCATGCAGATCCCGGCGGGTCGCATGTCGGACCGCATGGACCGGCGCTATGTGCTGGCGATCCTGTCAGGCGTGGCCTTCCTGGCCGGATTCCAGCTTTTCGTCGTGCAACCGGAAAATGTAACGACGCTGCTGATCCTGATCAGCGTCTATGGCGCGACGGCCTATGCGCTCTACCCGATCGCCGTGGCGCATGCCAACGACTTCGCCAAATCGACCGATTTCGTCGCCATTTCAGGCGGCCTGCTGCTGCTCTATGGCATCGGCACGGTCATCGGTCCGACTGTCGGTGGCCCGGTCATGCAATATCTCGGCCCCTATGCGCTCTTTGCCGTGACGGCCCTTTCGCATGCCCTGATCGTCATCTACGCGCTGATCCGCTCGCGGATGCGTGCGCCGGTGCCGGTCGGCGAACGTGACAGCTACCAATCAGTGTCTTCGGGCACGACTGTCACGCCGGAAAGCCTCGCGCTCAACCCGCGCGCCCAGCCCTTGCCGGAACCGGGCTCCAGCGCTAACGTCGAGCCTGTGAAGGATGGAGCGGAGCCCGCATGAGCCTTTTCGAAGACGACAAGCCGAAGAAGAAGACCGGCCACGAGATCGGCTCGGACCTCTCCATGCTCTCCGTTGATGAACTCAAAGCAAGGATCGGTCTTCTCAAGGCCGAGATCGAGCGCCTTGAAGACGAGATTACGGCCAAGTCCTCGAGCCGCAATGTAGCCGAAGGCCTGTTCCGCAAATAGGGATCGCGCGCGATGAAGGCCGCCATGGCATCCGGCCCTCTGCGGCATATCCTGTTCCGCATCCGCTTGTTTTCTTCCCTGGTCATCGGTCTGCTGACCTATTTTCTTCTCCCATCCTTCCTGGAGTGGACGAGCCGGGGGTTGATCGCATGGAACATAGCGATCATCGCCTATCTGGTGCTGATCGGCTTCATGATGGCGCGATCCGACCATGAGACCATGCGGCGGCGCGCGCGCGTGCTCGACGAGGGGCGCTACACCGTCCTGATCCTTGCGATCGTTGCAGCGCTCTCCAGCCTCGTGACGATCGTGCTGGAGCTCTTCAACCTCAAGAGTGAGCCGGGTTCGGTCGTCGCGCTGCATATCGGGCTCTCGGTCGCCACGATCGTGACGTCCTGGAGCTTCGTACATGTCATCTTCACCGAGCATTATGCGCACAATTTCTATCTGCTCGATGGCCCGCTCGACAGCGGTAGCGACGACATCGAGACGCGGAAGAAGAAGGGCCTGCATTTTCCCGGTGAACCCTGGCCGGACTATCTCGACTTTCTCTATTTCTCTTTCACCATCGGCGTTGCCAACCAGACTGCGGATACGGAGGTCGTGTCGCGTCAGATGCGGGCGCTGGTGCTGATCCATTCCGTCATCTCCTACTTCTTCAACACCATCATCCTGGCACTCACCATCAACATCGCGGCCAGCATGCTTGGCGGCTGACCGCTGTCCGGCAAGCCAGCGTCGCTTACAGACCTGTTTTCATTTTTCCGTCGAGGCTCTAAGAGGGCAGAAGATGGCACGAGCAGAAAGACGGAAATGATTTCGAAGGCCCTCAAGGCGAAGCTGCGTTCGGAGCGGCTTGCGGCGCGCGACGCGATCTCCGGGGAAGACCGCATCGAGAAGGCCCTCATGATGGCCGAGACGGGTGGCAGCCTCATCGATCTCTTGCCCGGCCAGGAGGTCTCCGGCTTCTTTCCTATCCGCTCCGAAGTCGATGTGCGGCCGCTGATGCAAAAGCTCAAGGAGCGGGGTGCCAAGCTCTGCATGCCCGTCGTGGTCGACAAGCATACGATTGTCTTCCGCGAACTGCTCGCCGGCGCGCCGATGGTCAGCACAGGCTTCGGCACCTTCGGACCCGGCGAGGATGCCCGCCCCGTCGATCCTGATATCATGCTGGTGCCGCTGGCCGCCTTCGATCGCGCTGGCCACCGGATCGGTTATGGTGCGGGCTTCTATGACCGCGCGATTTCCCGCTTGCACGAGAAGGGTTTGCGGCCGCGCCTGATCGGCGTCGCCTTCGATTGCCAGGAGGTCGACATCATCCCGGCCGAGGATCATGATGTCGCGGTGGACGCGATCCTGACCGAAAGCGGGCTCAAAATCATCGAGAAGGAAAATCCATGAGACTGCTCTTTCTCGGCGATATGGTAGGCCGCACCGGCCGGCAAGCGGTCTATGACCGGCTGCCGGGTCTGATCGCCGATCTCAAGCTCGATTTCGTCATCGTCAACGGCGAGAATGCCGCCGGCGGCTTCGGGATTACCGAGGATATCTTCCAGTCGACGATCGATGCCGGCGCCGATGTGGTGACGACAGGCAACCATGTCTGGGACCAGCGCGAGGCGCTGATCTTCGCTGACCGGCACGATCAGTTCCTGCGGCCCGCGAATTACCCCGCGGGCACTCCGGGTAAGGGATCGGGCGTCTATCTCGCCCGCAACGGGGCGCGTATTCTCGTCGCCAATATCATGGGGCGCGTGTTCATGAGCCCCGATCTCGACGATCCCTTCAAGTCGGCGGAGAACATTCTTGCCGCCTGTCCGCTGGGCGAGCAGGCCGACGCGGTGGTCTTCGATTTCCACGCCGAGGCGACGAGCGAGAAGCAGTGTTTTGGCCATTTCGTCGATGGCCGCGCGAGCTTCGTCGTCGGGACCCATACCCATGTGCCGACCGCCGATCACCAGATCCTCAACGGCGGCACCGCCTATATGTCCGATGCCGGCATGTGCGGAGACTATGATTCCTCACTTGGCATGGAGAAGGAGGAGCCGCTCAACCGCTTCCTCACCAAGGTGCCGCGCGGGCGCTTCGAAGCGGCGTCGGGTCCAGCGACGATCTGCGGCGTCGGCGTCGAGATCTCCGGCCGCACCGGGCTCGCAGAGAAGATCGCGCCGCTGCGGCTGGGGCCGCGATTGGCGGAGACGGTGCCGGATTTCTGGTCTTGACGCGACGACCTAGATAACAGGAAAGTGACGGCTGCCCCGGCAATTGATGCTGGACGATTGACCAAGGCTGCCGCATCCTTCGCGCCTGCAAAAAGGCTTAATGTGGGACGCGGCGATGCTCCGATTGTTTTTGTTCGTGGTGGCTACGATCTTCGTGCCGCTTGCCCTCCAGGCGCAGGACAAGGAACAGCCGCGCAATTTCAGCCAGTGCCAAGCGATTGCCGGCCGGCTGCCGGGTGCGACCTTTGCCAGCTACGAGCCGTCCGAAGGGTTGCTGCTTCAGCGCGCCGTGATATCGGACCAGCCGGTCTCGATCACCTATCTCGGCCACTCAACCTTCCATATCGTCACGCCCGGCGGGGTGACGATCGCGACCGATTATAATGGCTGGTACAAGCCGACAGTGCCGCCCATGGTCGCCACGATGAACCATGCGCATACGACGCATTACACGCTGACGCCCGAGCCCGAGATCCAATATGTCCTGCATGGCTGGAGCGACACGCCGGGCGAGCCCATCAAGCACGAACTGATGGTCGGCGACACGTTCGTCCGCAATGTCACCACCGACATCAATCGCTGGGGGCAGCACGAGAAGGACGGCAATTCTATCTTCATCTTCGAGGTGCAAGGCCTCTGCATCGGCCATCTCGGCCATCTGCATCATGAACTGGACGAGGGGCACTATGCAGAGATCGGCCGTCTTGACGTGCTGATGGTACCGGTCGACGGTGGGCTGACCATGGGCAAGGAGAGCATGAGCAAGGTGGTGCAGCGCCTGCGCTCCTCGGTCATCCTGCCGATGCATCGCCGCGGCCCTGTCATCGATGATTTCCTCTCGATGTTCGGCCCGGAATACGAGCAGGTCGTCTCGCCAGAGGCGACCATCGACGTGTCACTCCGGTCGTTGCCGAAGAAGCCGACGATCTATGTTCTGAAGGGACTCTGACGGCTACCCCCTTGAATGCCTGCTTTTCCGGCAATATAAGGCCGCATCCAACGACATAGAGACGAATAGGGGTGCCATGGCAGGCCATTCACAGTTCAAGAACATCATGCACCGGAAGGGCAAGCAGGACGGCATCCGGTCCAAGATGTTCTCCAAGCTCGCACGCGAAATCACCGTTGCCGCTAAGACGGGTCTGCCGGACCCGTCGATGAATTCGGCGCTTCGCCTGGCGGTTCAGAATGCCAAGGCGCAGTCCATGCCCAAGGACAATATCGACCGTGCCATCAAGAAGGCGTCGGGTGCCGATGCGGAAAACTATGATCAGGTGCGCTACGAAGGCTACGGCCCGGGCGGTATCGCCGTCATCGTCGAGGCGCTGACCGACAATCGCAACCGTACCGCTTCCAATGTCCGCTCGATCTTTACCAAAGGCGGCGGCGCGCTCGGCGAAACCGGTTCGGTCTCCTTCTCCTTCGATCATGTCGGCGAAATCGTCTATCCACTGTCTGTCGGCGATGGCGACAAGGTGATGGAAGCCGCAATCGAAGCCGGCGCCGACGACGTGCAGACCGACGAGGAAGGCCACTACATCTACTGTGCCTTCGAAGCCATCAACGAGGTCTCGAAGGCGCTCGAAGCTCTTCTTGGCGAAGCCTCGACCGTGAAGGCGATCTGGAAGGCGCAGAATTCAGTGCCGGTCGACGAAGAGCGCGCGCAATCACTGATGAAGATGACCGACTCGCTCGAAGACGACGACGACGTGCAGAATGTCTATACAAACATGGATATTCCCGAGGACGTCATGGCCAAGCTCTCGGCCTAACGCTTCTCAGCTGCTCAAAATGAAAGAAGCCCGCAGCGCTCGTCGCTGCGGGCTTCTTTGATCTATGCGGCCTTCTGTACGATCGTATCGAGGCCGGCGAATAGCTCGATGGATCTAAGCCGCGCGTCGACATCGGCGACTGGCATGGAAATGATCAGTTCGTCGATGCCCGTTACGCGGATGAAGTCAGTGAGATCGCGCTCGGCGGTCTTGGGCGAACCGACAATCGCATATTGCAGCGTGTGCTCGACATTGTATTTCTCGGCCTCGGTCCAGTGCTCGTCCATGTTCCTGACCGGCTTGGGGAAATAGCCGCGGGCATTGCGACGCAGGTTGATGAACTGAAGCTGCGCCGACGTGAAATGATACTTCGCCTCTTCGTCGGTATCGGCAACCACGCCCATCACCCCGGCCATCACATAGGGCTTGTCGAGCTGTGCCGAAGGCTGGAAGCGCTCGCGATAAATGGCGATCGCGTCCAATAGTGCGTCGGGTGCAAAATGCGACGCGAAGGCATAGGGCAGACCGAGTGCGGCCGCCAGATGCGCCGAATAGAGGCTCGATCCGAGCAGCCAGAGCGGCACATTGGAGCCGATGCCGGGCATCGCCATGACTTGGCCGTCATCGCCCGGACCAAAGAGGCGTTGCAGTTCGAGAATGTCATTGGGGAAGGAATGCGCGCCGGCCTCGAGGTCGCGACGAAGCGCGCGGGCAGTGCGCATGTCCGTGCCGGGTGCACGGCCAAGCCCGAGGTCGACTCGACCGGGGAAGAGGGCAGCCAGCGTGCCGAACTGCTCGGCAATGACGAGCGGCGAGTGGTTCGGAAGCATAATGCCGCCGGAACCAATGCGGATGCGCGACGTCGCCTGGCCGACATGGCCGATTAACACTGCGGTCGCGGAGCTCGCCACTGCGGGCATGCCATGATGCTCTGCGAGCCAATAGCGGTGATAGCCTGTCTTCTCGGCCGCCTGCGCCATGCGCGCGGTGTTGCGGAAGCTTTCCTCGACGGTGCCGCCTTCGGTGACCTGCGAGAGATCGAGAATGGAAAAGGGAATCATGCCGGCATCCTTCCGCAACTTGTCTCGCAAAGTTGGGAGCTTCAGTGCCAGGAATCAAGATGTGGCCGGCAACGTAAAATGGCCGCGGAGGTGACCGCGGCCAGTCTCAATGTGTCCTGAAACTCTATCAGCCGGCGCGGCGCCACTCCGGAGCCGCCTGTTCGGCGAGCTGGAAATGGCCGATACGGCCGTCCATTTCGCCGGCTTCCTGGGCCAGTTGATGGATGGACGCCGTGGTCTCCTCAACCATGGCCGCGTTCTGTTGCGTCATACCCTCGATCTGGGTGACGGAGGTGTTGATTTCGCGGAGCGTTTCGGCTTCCTCGCGGGTCGAGTCCATCATCGCTGATATTTGGTGATTGATCGATTCCACATGGCTCCCGATCGCTTTCAGCGCCTGGCCGGCCTTCTCGACCATAGAGACACCCGCCTCCACTTCGGAAGTGGATTTCGACAACAGATCGGAGATTTCCTTCGCTGCCTTTGCCGAACGCTGGGCGAGTTCGCGCACTTCCTGCGCCACGACGGCAAAGCCCTTGCCGGATTCGCCGGCACGGGCCGCTTCGACGCCGGCATTCAGTGCCAGCAGGTTGGTCTGGAAGGCGATTTCGTCGATAACGGAGATGATGGTGTTGATCTGCTGCGACGAGCTCTGGATCGCCTCCATCGCCTTGATCGTCTGCTCCATGATATCGGCGGAAGCGCGCGTGCCCTGGGTCGCGTCGCGTGCGATCCGGGTCGCATCCTCGGCGCGTGCCATCTGCTGGCGAACCGCATTGGTGATCTGGCCGATGGAGGTGGCCGCTTCGCTGATCGAAGCCGACTGGCGCTCGGTGCGTTCGGCAAGCTGGTCGGCCGCACTGCGCATTTCCTCGGTGCCTGCCTTGACGGCATTGGAGTTGCGGCTGATCGCCGTCAGCGCTTCGGCGAGTTGATCGACCGAGGCGTTGAAGTTGTGGCGCAGGCTCTCGAGCGCTGTCGGGAAGGGCTGGTGGATCTGGTAGGCGAGGTCGCCCCGCGCCATGCGGGTCAGGCCTTCGCCCAATGCGTTGACCACAGCCGAGAGCGCATCAGCTTCACGCTGCTGTTGTTCGGCACGGGAGCGGCGACCTTCCTCTTCTGCGGCCTGCGAGGCCTTGGCCTGAGCCTCGAGTTCGCGCTGGGAAATCAGCGAGTCGCGAAAGCCTGAGAGGGCGCGCGACATGGTGCCGATCTCGTCCTTGCGCGCCTCGCCGTCGATCTTGATGTCGAGCGTGCCTGCGGCAACGGCTTCGGTAGCGCCGGCGAGGCGGCCGAGCGGGCCAAACATGCGGCGAAGCACGAACCAGGCGATGGCCGAGGTGATCGCGAGAACAGCCGTGCCGACGAGTGTCAGCAGGGCGGCGATCTGTAGCGAGCCTGCCTGCAATTCGCTGTCGAGCACGCTTTCGGAGATCAGATATTTGGACTCGCCTTCGACCAGCGGCTTGCTGAAGCTGGTGGCAGGGCCATCGGCACGGGCAAAGTTTGCCACCGTCATGGCACCGTCGGCCATGGCGCCATCGCGAAAGGCGTAGGGCGCCGCATCGACGATCGTGAGCTGGCCCTTGTCATCGAGGCCGATCACGGTGCCGTCCGATGTGATGATGTTGGTCTTCTCCGAGCTTCCCGAGGGAATGCCCATCGAAAGAATCTTGCCGACCACGTCATCGCGAACCTGGAAGACGAAGATGCCGCGGAGCTGGCCGAGATTGACGAGCGGCACGGCGACGAAAATGTCGGATTTGCCAGTCGCCTTGTTCATGGCAAGGCCAGAGAAGGCGCTGGGCACTTCATCGGTCTCGGCCTTTTTCACATTGGCGGACGTTTCGGCGAAGACCTTGCCGAGGCCGGTTTCGGCGAGGGCCGGGTCGGCGGCGTTTTCAGCGAATGTTTCTGCCTTCTTGTAGGAATAGATGACATTGCCCTTGGCATCGAGCATCAGCATGTCCTTGAAGGGCGTCGCGGCCAGCACCTTTGCAAGCTGCGGCTGAAGCTCTTCATGGGCCGAGTAGTAATAGCCGGCCGGACCCTCCGGCTTGATGAGCTTCTCGCGCTCTTCGGCAGGGTTCGGGTTCTTGGCGATGAAATATTGCTGCAGTTCCGTCTTGGCGTTGCCGGGAGTCTTGTCGAGTGACTTCCAGCCGCTCTTCAAATTGACCATCGATTTGCCGAGCGACTCGATCTTGGAGAGCGAGGAGGCCTGGTCGGTGATCTGATGCAGCCCGCTCGACAGGTTGGAGGACCGGAAGGTCAGGATGCTCTCCATCGAGGCCTTGGTCTTTTCCAGGAAGATCGTGTTGGAACTGTAGTAGCTCAAAAGCGCAAGCGCGCTCTCCGAAAGGAAGATCAACACCAGGAAAATGGTGATGACCTTACCCTGAAGAGTCTGAAAGATCTTCGGCATTGACGACTCCGTTCGGGCTGGGCGCGGAACATCGTCTTCGATGGCGCCGGATCGGCAGCCGCAAACGTGCAATGTTCCCCGAGGCAGTTTTCTGCCTTCCCCTTGAAGTCTGATATCTCAAGCTGAACCGTTTAATTCGTGGTTAATCAGGCTTCGAAAACCGAAAAAAATCAAATCAAAAGCAATCAAACATGTGTTGCGGTCCTCGGCAGATGGCTGGCGGCGATGGCGCGGCTTATAAGTGTGGCATGAACAGCCTGATTCGCATCATCGGCATCGATCCCGGTCTCCGCCGAACCGGATGGGGAATCATCGAAACGCTTGGCAATTCGCTGCGCTTCGTGGCCTCCGGCACAGTGACATCCGACGACAAGGCCGATCTCGCCTCGCGGCTCTGCCAATTGCACGACGGGCTCGCCGAGGTGCTCCATTCGTTTAAGCCTGACGAGGCGGCGGTCGAGCAGACCTTCGTCAACAAGGACGCGACGGCGACCCTGAAGCTCGGCCAGGCCCGCGGCATCGCCATGCTGGTTCCGGCGCGCGCCGGGCTGCCGGTCTCCGAATATGCGCCGAACGCGGTGAAGAAGGCCGTCATCGGCGTCGGCCACGGCGAGAAGCAACAGATTCATCTGATGCTCAAGGTGCTGATGCCGAAGGCGCAGTTTGTGGGCAATGACGCAGCGGATGCGCTGGCGATCGCGATCTGTCATGCGCATCACTCCGGAGGCTTGAGGGCGCGGCTGAAAATGGCGGGCGGGTAGTTTGTTCTTGACTTGTTCTCTCTTGTGTGAGAAGTAATACTTTAGAGGTATTACCATGCGCGTCACCGAAAAAGGCCAGGTCACCATTCCCAAGGAAATCCGCGATCAACTCGGCATTGTGCCAGGCTCCGAAGTGGATTTCATTCACGATGCAAGCGGCGCCAGGCTGATCGTTCTTGCCGATCATCGCAAGCGCGAGCCCGCGGATTTTGAAGCATGGCTAAACAGCGTAAGCGGCACGCTAAATACCGGCGGGATGACGACTGACGAGTATATGGAATGGTTGAGGGGGCCGCGGGATGACCTCGATCCTCATTGATACCAACATCTTCATCGACATTTTTGGCCCGCCGACACGGTTTCTCGAATGGTCTGTAAGGCAGATAGCGTCGCTCAGGACGACATCTTCCTTTGTACTGTCTCCGATCGTTTGGGCCGAGTTGGCCGGAATGCGTCACAGCGAGGCCGAGCTGGCCACACTCTTTTCGCGACTGGATCTCGTTCGCGAGACGCTCCCCTTTTCAGCTGCCTACCGCGCTGGTGTAGCCCACAGGGATTATCGGACACGCGGAGGCGTTCGAGAACGGACCTTGCCAGACTTCTTGATAGGCGCTCATGCCGCCGTTCGCGGGCATCGGTTGCTGACGCGTGACGCAGCAAGATACCGAACCTATTTTCCTGATCTCGCTACGATTTCTCCCGAAACCCATCCCTGAAAGTACGCGCATGATCGGAAAAGCCACATGATCGGAAAGCTCAAGGGAACGATCGACGAGATCGGCGAGGATTATGTTCTCGTTGACGTACACGGCGTCTGCTACGTCGCCTTCTGTTCGGGCCGGACGCTGTCGCGCATCGGCTCGGCGGGCGAAGCGGTTGTTCTGTTCATCGAGACTTATGTCCGCGAGGACCAGTTGAAGCTCTTCGGTTTCATGACAGCTCTCGAGCGCGAGTGGTTCCGTCTGCTGCAGATTGTCCAGGGCGTGGGCTCGAAGGTAGCGCTCGCCGTGCTCTCGACACTGACGCCATCGGAACTCGCCAATGCCATCGCGCTCCAGGACAAGACGGCAATTTCCCGTGCGCCGGGCGTCGGCCCGAAAGTCGCGATCCGTATCCTCACTGAGCTCAAGACCAAGGCGCCGGCCTTCGCGGGCGAATCTATCAATATCGCGCTTAAGCAGGAGATAGGGGAAGGCGTCGCCGCGGCGCCAGTCTCGGATGCCGTCTCGGCACTCACCAATCTCGGCTATTCGCGTGACCAGGCGGCCAATGCCGTTGCAGCGGCGCTGAGGAATGGCGGCGAGGGTGCGGATAGCGCCAAGCTGATCAGGCTGGGTTTGAAGGAGCTGGCGCGGTGAATCCGATTTCCCTTATCGATGCGGGCTTGATAAGCCGTGCTGAGATGAGCCGCAACGCAATGGACGATTTTCAATGACCGGCCCCAACGCATTGTTGACGCCCGAACGGCGTGGCGACGACATCGACACGGCGCTGCGGCCGCAGTCGCTCGACGAGTTCACCGGCCAGGCAGAGGCACGCGCCAATCTGAAGATCTTCATCGAGGCAGCAAAGAATCGTGGCGAAGCGCTCGATCATGTGCTGTTCGTCGGTCCGCCCGGCCTCGGCAAGACGACGCTGGCGCAGATCATGGCGAAGGAACTGGGCGTTAATTTCCGCTCGACATCGGGCCCGGTCATCGCCAAGGCTGGCGACCTTGCGGCGCTGCTTACCAATCTCGAAGAGCGGGACGTGCTCTTCATCGACGAGATCCATCGGCTCAATCCGGCGGTCGAGGAAATCCTCTATCCCGCAATGGAAGACTTCCAGCTTGATCTCATCATCGGCGAGGGGCCGGCGGCGCGGTCGGTGAAGATCGATCTTTCGAAATTCACGCTCGTGGCGGCAACCACCCGCCTCGGCCTGCTGACCAACCCGCTGCGCGACCGCTTCGGTATTCCGGTGCGGCTCAATTTCTACACGGTGGAGGAACTGGAAAGCATCGTCAGCCGCGGCGCGCGTCTGATGGGTCTGCCGATGTCGGTCGAGGGCGCTCGGGAAATAGCACGACGGGCGCGGGGCACCCCACGTATCGCGGGCCGGCTTCTGCGCCGCGTGCGTGACTTTGCCGAAGTGGCGAAAGCGGAGACCGTCAATCGCGAGGTCGCAGACAAGGCGCTGACCCGCCTCGATGTCGATCATATGGGCTTCGACCAGCTCGACCGGCGCTATCTCACCATGATCGCCACCAATTTCGGCGGTGGGCCGGTGGGCATCGAAACGATCTCCGCGGGCCTCTCGGAGCCGCGCGATGCGATCGAGGACATTATCGAACCCTATCTCATCCAGCAGGGTTTTATCCAGCGCACGCCGCGCGGCCGTGTTTTGACCGCAAATGCATGGAAGCATCTCGGTCTCAACCCGCCGGCGAACCTTGCCATGACGCAGATTGCCCTGTTCCAGGATGACGACTGATTGTTCACCCGCCGTGGCTTCCTGAAATTCCTCTGGCGCGGCGGGCTGGTGCTTGCTGCCATGGCCGCCTATCCCTTCTCCGAGGTGATGGCGAAGGCCCGTATCACGACCTACCGGTTGACGCCGCCGGGCTGGACGCCGGGGCTGAAACTTCGCGCGGCTGTGATCGCCGACATCCACGCCTGCGAGCCCTGGATGAGCGCGGAGCGGATCAAGAGCATCTGCGACCGCGCCAATGAACTGGAAGCAGACGTCATTTTGCTGCTCGGCGACTATGTCAGCGGCATGAACCTCGTGACCGATCATGTCCACTCGTCCGAATGGTCCAGGGCGATGGCAGGGCTTAGCGCGCCGCTCGGTGTGCATGCGGTGATGGGCAATCACGATTATTGGGAGGACCTGACCTTCCAGCGTGACCAGACGGCCGAACCCTTCGCCAAGAAGGCGCTCGAAGATGTCGGCATCTCAGTCCACGTGAACCGTGCAATCCGGCTTGAAAAGGATGGAATGGGATTCTGGTTGGCGGGCCTCGACGACCAGGTTGCGCTCCGGCCAGGCAGTCGGTTCAATCGGACGGGCTGGCAGGGGCTTGACGATCTTCCCGCGACACTTGCCCAGGTGACGGATGATGGACCCGTCATTTTGCTCGCCCATGAGCCGGACATCTTTCCCGATGTTCCCGCGCGCGTCAGTCTGACGATCTCGGGCCATACGCATGGCGGGCAGATCAATATTTTCGGCTGGAAGCCGGTCGTACCATCGCGCTTCGGTGCGCTCTATGCCGGCGGCCATGTCGAGGAGGGCGGTCGGAATCTCGTCGTCTCGCGTGGCCTCGGCTGCTCGGTCATTCCGGTTCGTTTCATGAGCCTGCCGGAGATCGTGCTGCTCGAACTAGGCTAGACGTCCTTCAGGCCGGCACGCCGAAGACCGATGATCCATTGCCGAAGGCCCGGTCCGCCCAGCAGGAGGTAGACACCGACGACCCAGCCAAGGATCGCTTTCGGCAGGTCCCCGACAGGAAGCAGGTCGGCGGTGGCACCCGGCACCCGACTGACATAGTACCAGGCTGACAGCCACCCGATCGTCTGGCCAAGGGCAAGAAAGAGGATGAAGGCACCCATCGCACTGAAAGCAATCGCCTGGAGGCTGGGTTCTGTCATCGGCCCTTCGGGTATGATATCGGCCGGCTTGGGAGCAAGGAAATCCACGATCGCGGCCGCACCCCAGAAGATCAGCAGGAATGGGATCAGCAGGAAGGCCGCCACGGCGACCTGGGGCAACCGCGAGGCATCCTCGGACCCCGGCATGGTTACCGCGACAGCCAACATGTAGCCCGCGATCTGAAGCAGAAGCAGGATCGCAAAGAGCCTGAGTACGACGATCAATCCGGAACGAATGGGCATTGTCATATCCTCTCGTCAACCACTATAGCTGCCGCGGTCCGCGCGGGATCACCCGCGTCACAACTCGCTCAAATCTCTACGGCTCGCCCATGACGAATATTCCCCTCTCCGGTGCACTGACTGCAGAAGGCCATGTGCTGACCCAGCGGGTCTATTACGAGGACACGGATTTCTCGGGTGTCGTCTACCATGCTCGCTACCTGCATTTCATGGAGCGGGGGCGCACCGACTTCCTTCGCTGCCTCGGTATCGAGCAGGCCAGACTGCATGCGGCGGAAGGCGAGGGGCTCGCCTTCGTCGTCCATCGCATGGAGATCGACTTCAAGGGTTCGGCGCGGATGGATGACGTGGTCGATATCGTCACCGTCAGCGAGAAGGCTGCCGGCGCCAAGCTCGTGCTTGCGCAGGAGGTGCGGCTCGGCGAACGTGTGCTGATCGCTGCCAAAGTAACGGTTGCCGTCGTCAACCGGGCCGGCCGGCCGCGCCGACTGCCGGCTGATCTCGCAGCAAAATTCTGAGCGGCATATTCCTGAAACATTCCTCCTGTTCCCTTTGTAACAGCATCCAAGCGCCAGTGATGCGAAAACAGGGACATCGGACGGCCAAGGCCTTCCGGAACGACAAAACGGAAGGTTTCGACGATGCGCAAGTTTCTTGTCATGGCAGTGGTGATCGGTGCGGGCGCAATCAGCTTTGCAGCGGCCTCTCAGGCAGGCATCTCGCTCCGCCCGGCGCAGACCCAGGTGACGGGTGCGTCGGAAGAAGCGGTCGTCGGTAAATACACCGTCCAGACCTGCCGGATCGAGAAGACCTTGAAGTATGATTTCAACGGCCTTCCCTACATGAAGAAAGTTCGCGTCTGCGCCTAATCCCCGTTCGCCAAAGGCGCAGATTGCCCTGAAGCCCGGTCCGCCGCCCTGCTGGACCGGGCTTCCTCCATTTTGAATCTGTCATTGCTGCAAGGGCTTGCCTAATCCCTGATCCGGTGCTCTTCATGCCGTTCCCGTCTGGCAGGAATCACCATGCTTCACACCATTCTCATCGGCGCCCTGATCGGCATCGGCGGCACGGTCGCCATGGATATCTGGGCGATCATCCTCTGGAGACTCTTCGGGCAAAGTGCACCGAATTGGGCGCCCGTCGGACGTTGGACCTGGCACTTGCAGGACGGCACGGTTTTCCACGACAGCATTGCCCATGCGACGCCCTACGCCAACGAGCAGGTACTCGGCTGGGCGTTCCATTACTTTGTCGGGATTGTCTATGGCGTGGTGCTGGCGCTTTTCATGGGCGAGACCTGGCTTGCCGCGCCGACATTCCTCCCGGCCTTCATATGGGGCATCGTGACCGTCGGCGCGGGCTGGTTCCTGCTGCATCCCGGTCTCGGGCTCGGCTGGATGGCATCGAACACACCCAATCCGACGAAAGTCCGCGCGATGGGGCTGATTGCCCACACGATCTTCGCACTCGGCATGTGGGGGACCGCGATCGCTCTGCGGTGAGAGCGCCATTTGGCGGACCAGATGTCGCTGAATTAGGCGGCATACTCCGAATTGGCACTCAATGAGGGGAAAGGTGCGATCCACGACAGCCGATGAGTGCTTCGATCCCGGGTGCCTACAAACGTAGGTGGGCGCCGTGTGCCCCAGCCCACGGGCCGGAACAGGGACAGCTCCCTTTAGATCGAGTATGGCCCCTGGAAATGTTGACCCTGTCGAGAGGCGCAGACCGCAACCGACATATAGTGGTTTTGCTGCCCAGAAGGAAGGGGCAGCCGGGAAATGAGACAAATCAGTTGGCGCTGTCGGCGCCGCCGGTTCCATTGAGCTTGTCGGCAATCGAGCGCACCTGGGAACTGAGCTCGGCGATCATGCCCGCGAGTGCGTGATCGCTCTTCTCGGCGACCGTGGCGGCGTTGTCGCCATGCTGGCGCATCGCGTCCATCTGACGTTCCAGTTCACCGATCCGGCGATTGGCCTCGGAGAGTTCGTCCATCACCATGATCGAGGCCATGACGGTGATCCGGAGATCGCCGATCTCGCCGAACTGCGCCTTGAGGTGGCCGACATAGCGATCGAAATTCTGGGCAAGACCCTCGAGATGGGCTTCCTGACCTTCCTCGCAGGCCATGCGATAGGCCTTGCTGTCGATCGTCACCACTACCTGTGCCATCGATAAAACGCTCTTCGAACTGATTTCAGCGGTCGAGGACCGCGCGGATTGTTTCCATCGCCGTGACAAGCCGGCGAGAGACTTCGCGATTGACTTCCTCGAGGCGGTTGGCGCGGAATTCGGACTGGTCGAGATCCTGTGCGAGGCGCGACCGGTCGGCGTGGACGCGCCGTATCTCCTGTTCCATCTCGACGGAGTCACGTTCGCGTTCGAAACGCATATCGATGGCGCGGTCGAGCGCCCCCAATGCATTACGAAGTTCCTCGATCGCAGCCTTGACCGCCGTCCCTGCGGGCATATTCAACCAAACCTATAGAATCTCGAATCGACCGCCTGCAGGCCGAGCTAACTCTACGATAGTATGAGATCGCTCAGGCTCGCGTCAATCGATCAAAGCGCCGCAAAATCAGGCAATTCTGTGGAAGAGTTGTAGTGCTTGTTTGCGGGTGCTGGAACTGCACAGTTTCCTACTGCGTAGAATCTGGACTCGCACCGCACAAAGCTTGTGCGAATTGATTGACAGACACCGTCCAACTGCTATGTGTCCCCCTCGATTGGCGGCAGCCTTCGGCTGCTCCCCCCTTACTTCGGAGCAAGCGTCAGATCATGACTTCACGCGAACAACACGATCGGATGGCAAACGCAATCCGCTTCCTGGCCATGGATGCCGTTGAAAAGGCAAATTCGGGTCACCCCGGCCTGCCGATGGGCGCTGCTGATGTCGCCACCGTGCTGTTCACGAAATATCTGAAATTCGATCCCAAGGCGCCGCACTGGCCTGACCGGGACCGCTTCATCCTGTCGGCCGGACACGGCTCAATGCTGCTCTACTCGCTCCTCTACCTCACCGGTTATGAGGACCTGACGATCGACGAGCTCAAGAATTTCCGCCAGCTCGGTTCCAAGACCGCCGGCCACCCGGAATATGGCCATGCCACCGGCATCGAGACCACCACCGGCCCGCTCGGCCAGGGCCTCGCCAATTCGGTCGGCTTCGCGCTCGCCGAGCGCAAGCTCGCGGATGAATTCGGTTCGGATCTCCAGAGCCACTACACCTATGTGCTGGCAGGCGACGGCTGCCTGATGGAGGGCATCAGCCAGGAAGCGATCGCGCTAGCCGGCCACCTCAAGCTCAACAAGCTGATCGTTTTCTGGGATAACAATTCCATCACCATCGATGGCGCCGTATCTCTGTCGGATTCGACCGACCAGATCGCCCGCTTCAAGTCGGTGCATTGGAACACGATCGAGATCGACGGTCACGATCCTGAAGCCATCGGCAAGGCGATCGAGGCTGCGCAGAAGTCCGACAGGCCGACCCTGATCGCTGCCAAGACCACGATTGGCTTTGGGGCGCCCAACAAGGGCGGCACCCACAAGGTCCACGGTTCGCCGCTCGGCGCAGAGGAAATCGCGGCGACCCGCAAGGCGCTCGATTGGCCTTGGGAAGCCTTTGTCGTTCCTGACGAGGTCCTCAAGCCCTGGCGTGAAGCCGGCACCCGCGGTGTCGCTGCCCGCAAGGAGTGGGAAGGCCGCCTGGCTGGTTCTGCCCACAAGGCTGAATTTGAACGCCGCTTCGCCGGTGACCTGCCGAAGTCCTTCGGCCCGGCAATTGCCGAACACAAGAAGAAGCTCGCCGAGGCCAAGGCTTCCGTCGCAACCCGCAAGGCCTCCGAGGACGTGCTTGAAGTCATCAACGGCGTGCTACCGGAGACGATCGGCGGTTCGGCCGACCTGACGCCCTCCAACAACACCAAGACCAGCCAGATGAAGTCGATCACTCCGACCGATTTCTCCGGCCGCTACATGCATTACGGCATCCGCGAGCACGGCATGGCCTCGGCCATGAATGGTATTTCGCTGCATGGCGGCCTCATCCCCTATGGCGGCGGCTTCCTGATCTTCTCGGACTATTGCCGCCCGCCGATCCGTCTCGCCTCGCTGATGGGCATCCGCGTCATCCATGTGTTGACGCATGACTCGATCGGTCTCGGTGAAGACGGTCCGACCCACCAGCCGGTGGAGCAGATGGCGGCGCTCCGCGCCATCCCGGGTCTCGTGATGTTCCGTCCGGCCGATGCGACCGAAACGGCGGAATGCTGGCAGCTCGCGCTCGAAGCCAAGACCCATCCGTCGGGCCTGGCGCTGACCCGCCAGAACCTGATCGCCGCGCGCACCACCTATAGCGAGGAGAACCTTTCGGCCAAGGGCGCCTATGTCCTGTCGGACGCTGCCGATGCTAAGGTTTCGATCTTCGCCTCCGGCTCGGAAGTTGAGATCGCGCTCAAGGCCAAGGAAATGCTTGAGGCCAAGGGCGTCTCGGTTCGCGTCGTGTCCGTCCCGGCCGTAGCACTCTTCGAACAGCAGTCCGACACCTATAAGGCCTCGGTTCTGGGTAAAGCCAAGGTCAATATCGCGGTCGAGGCCGGCGTTCGGCAGGGTTGGGATCGGTTCATTGGCAATGACGGCGGTTTTGTCGGCATGAAGAGCTTCGGTGCTTCGGCACCCTATAAGCAACTCTACGAACACTTCGGTATCACGCCGGAAGCTGTCTCCGATCTTGCGTCGAAGATGCTCGCATAAATCGATTGAAATGCTTTGAGAGGGGCGCTACATCAAGCGCCTCAAGAAGGTTGACCAGGAGAAACACACCATGGCAGTCAAGGTAGGCATCAACGGATTCGGCCGTATCGGCCGCAACGTGCTCCGCGCGATCTATGAATCCGGTCGTAAGGACATCGACGTCGTTGCGGTCAACGACCTTGGCCCGGTCGAGACCAATGCGCATCTGCTGCGCTTCGACTCGGTGCATGGTCGTTTTCCCCATGAAGTGAAGGTTGATGGCGACGTGATCTCCATTGGCTCCGAAAGCTTCAAGGTTCTCGCCGAACGCGATCCGGCCAAGCTGCCCTGGGGCGATCTCGGCGTCGATATCGTCATGGAATGCACCGGCATTTTCACCGCGAAAGACAAGGCGGCAATCCACCTCTCGGCTGGCGCGAAGCGCGTGCTCGTTTCCGCTCCGTCCGATGGCGCCGACAAGACGATCGTTTACGGCGTCAACCACGACACCTTGACCAAGGAAGACCTCGTCGTCTCCAACGCGTCCTGCACCACCAACTGCCTGGCGCCGGTGGTCGACGTGCTGCATTCGGCCTTCGGCATCGAACGCGGCATGATGACGACGATCCATTCCTACACCGGCGACCAGCCGACGCTGGATACGATGCACAAGGATCTCTACCGCGCCCGTGCTGCGGCGCTCAGCCAGATCCCGACCTCGACCGGTGCAGCCAAGGCGATCGGCCTTGTCATTCCGGCCCTCAAGGGCAAGCTCGACGGTATCTCGGTTCGCGTGCCGACGCCGAATGTGTCGCTTGTTGATTTCAAGTTCATCGCCTCGAAGTCGGTGACCGTGAAGGACATCAACGACGCGATCATCGCCGCCGCCGATGGCCGCTTCAAGAACGTTCTGGCCTATACCAACCATCCGAACGTCTCGATCGACTTTAACCACGATCCGCATTCCTCGACCGTGGCGCTCGACCAGACCAAGGTCATGGACGGTACGATGGTCTCGGTTCTCTCATGGTACGACAACGAGTGGGGCTTCTCCAACCGCATGTCGGACACCGCCGTCGCGATGGCCAAGCTCATCTGATCCGCGAAAATACGGATCGACGATTTTCAAGGCGGGCAATTTGCCCGCCTTTTCATTTTCCGGCGATTTGCCATTTTTCATTGTCATCGCCGCATTCTCGTCCATATATTCAAAGCAGTATTGCTTCGCCGGGATTCGCCGGCCCATCCTTCTCCATGGTCGGAAAATGATTATCCTGGCACATGGAAGTATATTTGTCTGTTTTTCTGGCGGGTTGAGCGGGAAAGTCGCCAGTTATTGGAGCGCAAGAGGGGATAACTATTGGAGGCATTCTATATCGTCGTATTGGTCTGTGCCTCGCTGGTTCTTCTGGCTGCGTTTTCTTCCCTTATCGCTTTTCGTTTTGGCTCCCCCATACTTCTACTTTTTCTCTGCGTCGGATTGATCGCCGGAGTCGATGGTCTCGGCATCGATTTCAGCAATAACGGCCTGTCCTTCATGCTGGGTTATGTCGCCCTGGCGATCATTCTGTTCGACTCCGGTTTCGGCACGCCGATCAAGGCGTTCAGGCAGGCTGCCGTGCCGGCCGTGGTGCTTGCCTCGGTCGGTGTTGTCATCACGACGGTGATCTTCGCCACTGCTGCGATCTATCTACTCGACTTCACCTTCATTGAGGGATTGCTGCTCGGCTCGATCGTCGCCTCGACGGATGCCGCCGCGGTCTTCTTCCTTCTCAGGATCAGCGGCATCAACATCCGCGACCAGATCACCTCCACGCTCGAAGTGGAGTCGGGCACCAATGATCCGATGGCAATCTTCCTCACCATCTCTCTTGTTGAACTGATCACTTCGGGGCAAGGCCTCGCCGGCTTCAACGGGGCGCTGCTGCTCTCCTTCGTCAAGGAGATGGGCATCGGCTTTGTCGCAGGTCTTGCGGGCGGCTGGCTGATCGCTGCCGCGGTCAGCCGCTTCGACGCCGACCGAGGGCTGACGCCCATTCTGGTCCTGGCACTCGCACTGCTCGTCTTCTCGACCACTGGCGCGCTGCATGGCAGCGGCTTCCTCGCCGTCTATGTCGCCGGGCTCTATGCCGGCAACCAGAAGCTTCCGTCGAAGCTGGCGATCAAGCGCTTCCAGGATGGAATGACCTGGCTTGCGCAGATCATCATGTTCGTGATGCTCGGCCTTCTGGCGACGCCATCCGATTTCCATTCGATCGCGATCCCAGCGGTCGTCCTCGGTGTCTTCCTGATCTTTGTCGCCCGCCCGCTTGCGGTTTGGCTCTGCCTGCTGCCCTTCGACTTCAACCAGCGTGAAATCACGTTTCTCGCCTGGGTCGGGTTGCGCGGCGCCGTATCCATCCTGCTGTCGATCCTGCCTATTCTGTCGGGGCTGCCGAACGGGCAGAACTTCTTCAACATCACCTTCATCATCGTGCTGGTATCGCTGCTCCTGCAGGGCTGGACATTGAAGCCGGTGGCGCGACGCCTCGGCCTTATCATCCCGAGGCAGACCGGCGCGGTCGACAGGCTGGAGGTCGATCTCCCGCGTTCTTCTAACCATGAACTCGTCGCCTATCGGGTCATCAAGGACAGCCCGGTTTTCAAAGGCGAGCGCCTGCCGCGCTGGGCGATGCCCTCGCTCGTCATCCGCGATGGTCGGTCGATGCGCTACCAATATGCGGGACGGCTCAAAGAGAACGACATTGCGTATCTGTTCGTGACGCCGACCTTCATTCCGCTGCTTGACCGGCTGTTCGCGACGCGCGCCGAACTCGATCCTGAGGACGAGGAGTTCTTCGGCACCTTTGCCATCTCGCCGCATCGGCCGGCGCGCGAGCTCGATGCGGCCTACGGCCCCGGCCTGCTGATAGAAAACGAAAAGGGCATGACGGTCGGCGAACTGATGCTTTCCCGACTCGGCGGCCGGGCAGATTATGCCGACCGCGTTCGTCTCGGCCCGATCATCCTCATTGTCCGCGACATAGACGAGACCAATCACATTTCCTCCATCGGCATCTCGATGGAAGCAGTGGAGCCGCGCCATACCCTGCCGATCTTCCTCAACATCCGCGAGATTGCCGAGCGTATGCGAAACCGCTTCCGGGGCGAGACCTGAGCGGGTTCGCGGGCTTGCGTCTCCTATCTGCCGGTGTATGTTCGCGCCGGTTCAACATCAGTGCGGATTGATCTCATGCCGTCTTTCAAGACCCTCGACGACCTCGGTGACATCAAAGGCAAGCGCGTTCTCGTGCGCGTCGATCTCAATGTGCCGGTGGCTGATGGCAAGGTCACCGACGCGACGCGTATCGAGCGCGTCGCACCGACGATTCTGGAACTCTCCGACAAGGGTGCAAAGGTCGTCCTGCTCGCCCATTTCGGCCGTCCCAAGGGAGGGCCCGAGGCGGAGTTTTCGCTGAAGATTGTCGCGCCTTCCGTCGAGGCGGTTCTGGATCGCAAGGTGCATTTCGCCGACGACTGCATCGGCGGGAAGGCCGCTTCTGCCATTGACGGCCTTGAAGCCGGCGGCATCCTGCTGCTCGAAAACACCCGCTTCCACAAGGGGGAAGAGAAGAACGAGCCGGATTTCGTCAAGGCGCTTGCAGCCAATGGCGACATCTTCGTCAACGACGCTTTCTCCGCAGCCCATCGCGCGCATGCGTCGACCGAGGGTCTCGCCCACCATCTTCCGGCCTATGCCGGCCGCACCATGCAGGCCGAGCTCGAAGCGCTGGAAAAGGGTCTCGGCAATCCAACGCGCCCGGTCGTTGCCATTGTCGGCGGCGCCAAGGTCTCGACCAAGATCGACCTGTTGCAGAACCTCGTGAAGAAGGTCGATGCGCTGGTAATCGGCGGCGGCATGGCCAACACGTTCCTCGCGGCCCAGGGCATCAATGTCGGAAAGTCGCTCTGTGAGCACGATCTTGCCGACACGGCGCGCGCCATCATGGCGGAAGCCAGGTCAGCCGGTTGTCATATCGTTCTGCCTTCGGACGGCGTCGTCGCGCGCGAGTTCAAAGCCAATGCCGCCAACGAGACGGTGGCCGTCAGCGCCATTCCGGTCGATGCCATGATGCTGGATGTCGGCCCGAAGTCGATTGAAGCAGTCAATGCCTGGATCGGCAAGGCTGCGACCCTGGTCTGGAATGGCCCACTCGGCGCGTTCGAAATCGAACCCTTCGACAAGGCGACCGTTTCGGCCGCAAAGCATGCGGCCGAGGAAACCAAAGCCGGCAAACTCGTCTCTGTCGCGGGCGGCGGCGATACGGTTTCGGCGCTCAACCATGCCGGCGTGGCCGACGACTTTTCCTATGTTTCGACCGCAGGTGGCGCCTTCCTCGAATGGATGGAAGGCAAGCCGCTTCCGGGTGTCGAGGTCTTGAAAAAATGATCTTTTGAATGGCGGGCTTGCCCGCCATTTTCTTTGGGGGATTTGCGATTGTCTACCGGTACCGAGACGGCTCTAATTGTCCTCTTCATCCTCATCGTATTTCCGATTTTCTTCACCGCCCTCTGGGTCGGCGTCACTCTGGTCATGTCTTTCATCGGCGGCTGGGGCAAGGTCGGCAAGCGCTACGCCGCTGTCGGCGGGCCACCGCAGGGCAGGGTCCTGAAACATCTCACAGGCATGTTCGGCATGGCTCGGTACAAGCATGTGCTGACCGTCATCACCACCGATACCGGGCTCTATATCGAGAACCGAAAGGTTTTCCGCCCCGGCCACCCGCCGCTCTTCGTCCCTTTCTCGGCAATATTCAATGCCCGGAAACAGACGCTGTTCTTCTGGGAGTTTATCGCCTTCGAAATCGGCGACCCCCCGCTCGCGGGCGTACGACTTCCGTCCAAGGCGTTTGAAGGCACGCCGGTGCAAATCGCGCCTTAAAGCCGCGCCTTAGTGCTCCGCGGCGTCGTCAGTAGCAATGTGGTTTCGCTGCTGGTGATACCCGTGATGAGCCGGATGCGCCGCAGGACACCGTCGAAATCCGGCAGTGTCCCGGCACCGAGCTCGGCAATCAGGTCCCAGCGGCCATTGGTCGTATGGATGGCCGCGATTTCCGAAAAGCCGTTGAGGGCACGCAGCACGCGGTCGGCGGAGTGGCCCTCGACCTCGATCATCATGATGCCGCGGACGGGAAGCGCTGCCGCATCGGATTTCAACATGACCGTATAGCCGATGATCTCACCCGATTGCTCCAGCCGCTCCATGCGGGTGCGGATCGTGGCGCGTGCCACGCGGAGTTCGATCGCGAGATCCGAGACGCTGCGGCGCGCATTGTGCCGGAGAAGGGTGATGAGTTTCCGGTCGAGATCGTCCATGTGCCAATATGCCAGCCAAATTCATCATAATGATAAGCAATATGGTTCTAATTGCCAAATCATATTGTTCACACTGCCATTCATTCGTGGTGCAATCATCGCAAGGAGAAATTCATGAAGATCAAGCTCATTGGCGTGCCGGTTCAGGAAGGCACGGGTCGTCTCGGATGTGACATGGGACCGGCTGCCTTTCGTGCTGCTGGAATCGTGGGCGCGCTTCGCGAGCTCGGCCACGACGTCGTCGACCTCGGCAATGTGTCGCCGGCGACGCCGCGCAGTTTCGATCATCCGAACAAGGCGCTCAAGAATCTCGCCGAAACCGTCGCCTGGACCGAGGCGCTGGCTTATGCCGCCTTCACCGAGAGCGCCGATGCGACGCCGGTCTTCCTCGGCGGAGACCATAGCCTGTCGGCAGGCACGGTTTCGGGCATGGCGAAGCGTGCCAAGGCGCGCGGCAAGCCCTTCTATGTGCTTTGGCTCGACGCCCACACGGATTTCCATTCCTTGGTGACCACGACATCAGGCAATCTCCACGGCACGCCGGTTTCCTATTTCACTGGCCAGCCGGGTTTCGAAGGCTATTTCCCGCCGCTCGAAGCGCCGGTAAAGCCTGAGCACATGATGATGATGGGTATCCGCTCCGTCGATCCCGCCGAACGCAAGGCTATCAGAGAGGTTGGCGTCCAGGTCGCCGATATGCGCATGATCGACGAGGAAGGCATCGTCACGCCCCTCAAGCGCTTCCTCAAGGAGATCGAAGAAGCCGGCGGCGTGCTCCATGTCAGCTTCGACGTCGATTTCCTCGAACCGTCCATCGCCCCCGCAGTCGGCACCACTGTGCCGGGTGGGGCGACCTTCCGCGAGGCCCATCTCGTCATGGAGATTCTTCACGACAGCGGCCTCGTCTGCAGCCTCGACCTCGTCGAGCTCAATCCCTTCCTCGATGACCGCGGCCGGACCGCAGTTCTCATGACAGATTTCACCGCGAGCCTGATGGGCAAGCAGGTGATCGACCGACCCACAAGGAGTTTTGCATGACGCCGATCCCGAACCTCAACATCGTTCCCTTCGTCAGCGTCGACAACATGATGAAGCTCGTGATGCGGACTGGTTTCGACAAGTTCCTGACGGACCTCGTCGGCTACATCGAGGAGGATTTCCGCCGCTGGGAGCTGTTCGACAAGACGCCACGTATCGGCGCTCATTCGGAAGCCGGCGTGATCGAGCTGATGCCGACCAGCGACGGCACGCTCTACGGCTTCAAATATGTCAACGGCCATCCCTACAACACGCGGACCGGCCGCCAGACCGTGACAGCCTTTGGCGTTCTGGCTGATACGGCGAGCGGCTATCCGACCTTGATCACCGAGATGACCATTCTGACGGCGCTGCGCACCGCCGCGACGTCGGCCATGGCCGCCAAGTATCTCGCGCCGAAGGGTGCTGATACCATGGCGATCATCGGCAATGGCGCGCAGTCCGAATTCCAGGCGATGGCTTTTAAGGCCGTGCTGGGGATCAACAAACTGCGCCTTTATGATCTCGACCCCAATGCCACCACGAAATGCGCCAGAAATCTCGCCGGATACGGTTTCGATATCACCGAATGCGCTACGCCGGAAGAAGCAGTCAGTGGCGCCCATATCATCACCACCGTCACGGCCGACAAGAAGAATGCGACGATCCTGACCGACAACATGGTCGGGTCAGGCGTTCACATCAATGCGGTGGGCGGCGACTGCCCCGGCAAGACTGAGCTCCACAAGGATGTCGTGCTGCGCTCGGACATCTTCGTCGAATATCCGCCGCAGACCTGGATCGAGGGCGAGATCCAGCAGCTCGACCGCAGCCATCCGATCAATGAGCTCTGGAAGGTGATCGCGGGCCAGGCCGAGGGCCGCCGCGATGCCGCCCAGATCACGCTCTTCGACTCCGTCGGTTTTGCGATCGAGGACTTCTCTGCGCTGCGCTATCTCCGTGACCGCCTTGCCGGCACGGGTCTCTTCGAAGAGCTCGACCTGCTGGCCGATCCGGACGAACCGCGCGATCTTTTCGGCATGCTCTTGCGTTCGACGAAACAGGAAGCTAAGGTTGCCTGACTATTGGACGACCGACTAAATTTCAGGACTGAAATTGATCAGTTCCGATCAAAACTGTCGCTTTTGCGTAACAGTGCAAGAGTTGGTCCAATCGTGCCTTCATTTTTTTACTTTCTGCAATTATTAGGATAGCGAGCCCACTTGTGAGACCTTCGTTGAATGTCCACATAGCGGGCATGCTGCCTTTGCACGCTTGCCCCGCCGGTCAAGCTGGGTGGGGGCGGCGGACTGGATAGAAACCGAGTTTGCAGTGTGATTGGCGCGAAGTCCTTCAACGGACTTGTTGCACTGCAGCAAAGAGGGTATGCTTCCGGCTAACCGCCGGAACCGGTTTATCATTCAAACTTCGACCACCGGCCAGGGACGATGATACATGTCTACAAGCAAATTTGCGTTCATTCTCGCCGCGTCTGTGTTTGCGGCGCAGCCAGCCATTGTGCTTTCCGCTGAGGAGCCAGCCGCAACGACGACGGCTAAGCCCGCGGACGCCAATCTTCCCGCGATCCGGGTAACCGAAGTCGGCGAGCATCAACTCGTCGACCGGATCATCGTGACCGGAACCGTCCAGGCCGTCGAAGAGGTCTATGTCCAGCCGCAGGTCGAAGGCCTCCGGATCGAGGACCTGAAGGCGGATATCGGCGACACCGTCAAGGCAGGAGACGTTCTTGCAACGCTCGCGACCGACTCGCTGATTTTGCAAAAGAGTCAGCTCCTTGCCAACAGAGCCAAGGTCCAGGCCGTGACCTCGCAGCTTCAGGCGCAGGTCCTCGAGGCGGAAGCCAACGAGGCAGAGGCAATCCGTCAGGCCGAGCGCGCCGAGCGTCTGGTCAAGAGCAAGGCCTTTGCTGTCGGTCAGGCGGAGCAACTTCGGGCGACGGCGACGGCATCGACTGCGCGTGTGAATTCTGCCAAGCAGTCCATTGTCGCCAACGATGCTGATCTCAAGGTCATCGACGCCCAGATCGACGATGTCGATCTCCGGCTCGCCCGCACCGACGTTAAGACGACGATCGGCGGCGTCATATCGGCGCGAAATGCCAAGATCGGCGCGATCGCCGCCGGTGCCGGCAATCCGCTTTTCACGATCATTCGCGACAACGCGATCGAACTCAATGCCGATGTGTCCGAAGGCGACCTGCTCAAGCTCAAGCCCGGCCAGGTCGTGTATATGAATGTCGCCGGAACCAGCACGCGCGTCGAAGGCAAGGTGCGGACGATCGAGCCCGTGATCAATGCCACGACCCGTCTTGGAACTGTGAAGATCTCGATCGACAACCCGGATATCGCGCGCATCGGCATGTATGCCTCCGCTGAGGTCATCGTGTCGGATCGCAAGGTTTTGGCGCTGCCGCTCACCGCTGTCATGGCCGAAGACGGCAGCATGGTTGTTCGCCGGGTGGTGGATGGCGTCGTCACGATGACCAAGGTTGCGACCGGCGTCCAGGATGGCGATTTCGTCGAGATTTCCGAAGGGCTGAAGCTCAAGGATATCGTGGTTGAGAAGGCGGGCGCCTATGTGCGCGACGGTGACAAGGTCGCCCCGGTCTTCCAGAAGACAGCGTCGAAGTAAGGGGGACGGGACATGAATTTCTCAGCCTGGTCCATCCGAAACCCGGTCGCGCCACTGCTCGCCTTCTTCCTGCTGACGGTCCTCGGCATGAAGTCGTTCTACGAGCTGCCGATCACCCGTTTCCCGAATATCGACGTGCCGATCGTCTCGGTCAGCGTGTCACAGACCGGTGCAGCGCCGGCCGAACTCGAAATGCAGGTGACGCGCGAGGTCGAAGACGCTGTGGCCGGTATCGCCGGCGTCGACTTCATCCAGTCGACGGTCAATGACGGCGTGTCGACGACCGCTATCATGTTCAAGATCGAGGTGCCCTCAGACAAGGCGCTGCAGGACGTCAAGGATGCGATCGACCGCATCCAGTCCGACCTGCCGGCTACCGCCGAGACTCCCGAAGTCACCAAGATCGACGTCGAAAGCAGCCCGATCCGAACCTATGCGGTGTCGTCGCCCAACATGACGCTCGAGGAGCTGTCCTGGTTCGTCGACGATACGGTGAAACGCGCGCTTCAGGGCAAGCCCGGCGTCGGACGTATCGACCGTTACGGCGGCGCCGATCGCGAGGTCCATATCGAGCTCGACCCTGCCAAGCTCAACTCCTACGGCATCACCGCGGCCGACGTGAATCGCCAGCTCCGCAACACCAATGCCGACATGGGTTCGGGCCGCAGCCAGCTCGCCGGCGGCGAACAGGCAATCCGTACGCTTGGCGACAAGCGCAACGTCAAGGCGCTTGCGGATACGACGATCTACGTGTCGGCGAACCGTTTCGTAAAGCTTTCCGATCTCGGGAGCATCCGCGATACCTACAAGGAGCCGTCGTCCTTCTCGCGCTTCAACGGCAACCCGGTCGTTTCCTTCGCCGTGTTCCGCTCGAAGGGCGCGTCGGAAGTCACCGTTGCCGAGACGACCGAGGCCGGTCTCAACGATATCAAGGCCAAGTACCCTGAAGTGAAGATGGAACTCGTCGATGACGCGGTCTACTTCACCTATGGCAACTATGAATCGGCCATCCATACGCTGATCGAAGGCGCAGTGCTCGCCGTCATCGTCGTCTTCCTGTTCCTGCGGAACTGGCGCGCGACACTGATCTCGGCCGTGGCGCTACCGCTTTCGGCGATCCCGACCTTCTGGATTATGGACATGATCGGGTTCTCGCTGAACCTGGTCTCGTTCCTCGCCATGACGCTCGCCACCGGTATTCTGGTCGACGACGCGATCGTGGAAATCGAGAATATCGCCCGCCATATCAAGATGGGCAAGACGCCCTATCGGGCAGCCATCGAAGCGGCCGACGAAATCGGTCTCGCCGTCATCGCCACGAGCTTCACCATCATCGCGGTGTTCGCTCCGGTATCCTTCATGGGCGGCATTCCGGGCCAGTATTTCATCCAGTTCGGCCTCACCGTCGCGATTTCGGTATTCTTCTCGCTCGCTGTGGCGCGACTGGTCACGCCGCTGATGGCCGCCTATATGATGCGCGCATCCGACGCCAACCTTGACCATGACAGCCATGACAAGGAAGGCTGGATCATGCGCGGCTACACCGCGTTGGTCGGCGCCGTCACGCATCGTTGGTATGGCCGGTATGCCACGCTGGTCATTGCGCTTGGCGTGCTCTTCGGATCGTTCGTCCTCCTGGCACAGGTTCCAGGCAGCTTCATGCCGCCCGAAGATGCCGGTCGCGTGATCCTGTCCGTCGAACTGCCGCCGAGCGCACAGCTCGAGGACACGGACAATGTGACCAGCCAGGTGGCCGAGCGGATCAAGGATATCGAGGGTGTGGAAAGTATCTACGTCCTCGGCGGTTCGTCGCCCAAGGGCGATCTCGAACTGCGCCGCGCATCGATCTATGTGAACCTCGACAAGGTCGAGCACTCGCTGCTCAAGAAGGTCGTCAACGACGTCTTCGGCCGTCTGCCCGTTGTCGGGGCCTATATTCCGAAGATGGAGGTCCACGGCCGTACGGTTCCGCAGTGGGATATCGAAACCGAGATCTTCAATCGCGTCGCCGGTATTCCGGATGCCCGCATCCTGAAGCTCAATGACCGCGGCGAGCGTGACATAGCTTACAATCTGACGTCGCCGAACGCTGAAGATCTCGACAAGGCGACCGCTCTGCTTGAAGCCGAACTGCGCAAAGCACCGGAACTGCTCAATGTCGGCGCGGAAGGCGCATTGCCCCGGTCGGAGATCCAGATCAGGCCGGATCCGGTGCGCATGGCTCGCCTCGGCATCACCACCGCGCAGGTGTCGGAACTGGTGCGCGTCGCCACGATCGGCGATACCGACCAGGCGCTCTCCAAGGTTTCGCTGGACGATCGGATGATCCCGGTTCGTGTGCAGCTCGACCTTTCCGTCCGCCGCAATCTCTCGGCCATCAAGGCGCTGAAGGTTCCGACGAATACCGGTGCCAGCGTGCCGCTTTCGTCGGTCGCCGACATCTTCTATGCGGAGGGTCCGAGCCAGATCAAGCGCTACGACCGCAACCGCGTCGTGACGCTGGGCGCCGGCCTGCCGAAGGGTGTTGCGCTTGATCCGGCCATGGTGGCCTTCAACAAGGCGGTCAAGGCCGCGAACCTGCCACCGAGCGTGCAGCAGCTGGAAAGCGGTGACACCAAGATCCAGGGCGAAATGGTCCAGGGCTTCCTCAATGCGATGATCCTCGGCCTGATGCTGGTCTTCGCGGTGCTGATCCTGCTCTTCAAGGACGTGCTGCAGCCGATCACCATCATCTTCTCGCTGTTCCTGGCGACCGGCGGCGTGGCGATTGCGCTGCTCATCACCAACAATGCACTGTCGATGCCTGTCATGATCGGCATGCTGATGTTGATGGGTATCGTGGCGAAGAACGCCATCCTGCTCGTCGACTTCGCGATCGAGATGATGCATCGCGGCATGAAGCGCAGCGAAGCCATGGTGGAAGCGGGCCGCAAGCGCGCGCGTCCGATCATCATGACGTCGATTGCCATGTCAGCCGGCATGCTGCCGTCGGCGCTCGGCGTCGGCGAAGGCGGTGCGTTCCGCGCTCCCATGGCGATCGCGGTGATGGGCGGCATCATCGTCTCGACGGTGCTGTCGCTTGTCGTCGTGCCAGCCTTCTTCCTGATCATGGATGATCTGTCGCGTCTGCTCGGCTGGATCTTCGGCCGCTTCTTCGGCAAGAAGGAGGAAGATCAGCCGGCACTGGAGAACGAAGAACTCACACGGCTGCTCACTGACAACAGCCGGACGATTTCTTCGCTCGAAGAACGGCTACAGCGGCTCGAAAGCGATCGGCCGGCGGCTCCCGAGCCCGCCGCCGCAACGCGGAACCGGCGCGGCGCCGTGGCAAACGACATGACCAGCAAACCGCTCGCGGCGGAATAGTCGCCAGAGTTGCGAATTGTCAGAAACCCGGCCTCGTGTCGGGTTTCTGCTTTTGAGGTGAATTTTTGCCAGAAGTTGATTCAGATCAATTTCCCGGTACAGGAACCGGCTACTCTATAAGCGTGTCGGTTCTTCTCGGGAGTATGGTGGTGAACAGGAACATGAAGCTGAGCGCACGTGATCGCGAAATCGCGTTGAGGTCCGTGTTGCTCGTTGATCTTGAGCCGCGCCTCCAGCGTCGCGTTCTGGAAGCCGCCTCGCTGATGAGCTGCCGCGCGCGTGAGGTGATGATTGCGCTCGAGAGCACGCCGCGCAGTTTCTTCACTGTCATCAGCGGCCATGTGCGGCTCTACCGCGTCGATGCCAAGGGCCGCCAGGCCGACATCGCCATCTACGGACCAGGCGACGTCTTTGGCGAATGCGCCATGTTCCTCGACGGATGCTATCCGTTCCAGGTGCAGGCGGCCGAGGCGACGACATTAGCCGCCTTTGACATACAGGCGATCAGCGCGATCATGAAGGAAGAACCGCCGCTGCTGCTTGCGATTGGCCGGATCATGGCCAAGCACAGCATGGACGCCCGTCTCAGCGTCGCGAACGACCGCCTCAACACGGCGCCGCAGCGCGTGGCCAAATATCTGCTCGAACTCTGGCGGGCACAGGGTGGCCCTGGCAATCCGTTCCGCCTCCCGTTCCAGAAGAGCCTGCTGGCCGGCAAGCTCGGTCTTGCGCCAGAAGCGCTCTCCCGCGCCTTCGCAATGCTGCAGAAGACCGGCGTCTCGATCAGCGGCCGCATGGTGCACATTACCGATGCCGAGGCGCTCGAAAATTTTTGACTGGCGGCGACCCCAGCCGCCGATCCAGCATTGACCCCTGAAGCGCGGAGCGCGCGCTTTTTCTTTCGACTCTGGCCGAGACTATCCGCACCTCACGCGATCAGCGAGTGATATGCGGGTAGGCTCCATCGGCAGATGCGCCTCTTAAGCCTCAGCCCCAGGCAAGCATAGTTCGACAAAATCGCGTCCTTTAGGACAATGCGATCGGAGGAAGTATGTTTAGGAAACTAGCAGCTGAGTTTTTCGGCACTTTTTGGCTTGTGTTCGGTGGATGCGGCAGCGCCGTGCTGGCTGCGGGTTTTCCGCAGTTGGGCATCGCTTTTGCGGGAGTGTCACTGGCCTTTGGCTTGACGGTTCTGACGATGGCATATGCCGTTGGCGGCATCTCTGGCGGCCATTTCAATCCAGCCGTCTCCCTTGGTCTTGCGATTGCCCGTCGGTTCGATTGGGCGCATCTTGTCCCCTACTGGATTGCGCAGGTCGTCGGCGGCGCGGTCGGAGCCCTGGTTCTGTATGTGATCGCAACTGGAAAGGCCGATTTCGCGGTCGGTGGCTTTGCGTCCAACGGCTATGGCGCGAACTCCCCCGGCGGCTACGGCATCACCGCGGCGTTCCTCATCGAGGTGGTGCTAACCGCCGCGTTCCTTGTTATCATTCTTGGATCAACATCGGCTGCTGCCCCCGCCGGCTTCGCACCGATCGCAATCGGCTTGGGGTTGACGCTTATCCACCTGATCTCGATTCCGGTGACCAATACGTCTGTCAATCCGGCTCGCTCGACTGCCGTCGCATTCTTCGCCCAGAACGGGGCCATGGGTCAGCTCTGGCTGTTCTGGCTGGCGCCCCTGATCGGTGGTGCGATTGGCGCGGCAATTTGGAGTTTTGTCCTATCGCCGGGCGAATCCCCGCGGGGCATCGGTCGCACGGAATAGTGCAGGAGCCCCGTGCTCGGCATGTGAGATCGAGCGCGGGGCACGCCGTTTGCCGAGCCGCCTGGACGCAGTCAGGCGGACGACGAAAACCAGCAATGTGGGCCATCGGGTTCATGCGGGTATGAGGTTGACACACCGAGGGTCGCGCTGTCTTGAGTCTTAGATCGTTTTGCATTTAGGTTGACCTGTATCCTGCGTTCTGAATGTAGTTTGCGCATTCCGATGGTGGGATTGCCTTGATCGTTTCGGCGAGGGCGTTGTGGACGGCATCCTCGGATCGGGCCATGGCGGTTCTCATGGCCTGCTTGATCTTTGAGAAGAGCTGCTCGATGGGATTGAGGTCTGGGCTGTAGGGTGGCAGGAAGATGATTCTCGCACCTACCCGCCGGATTGCCTGACGCACAGCCTGGCCTTTGTGGCTGCCGAGATTGTCGAGCACGACAATGTCGTTGGGCGACAGGGTCTTGACCAGTTCCCTTTCCACATAGGTCAGGAAGGCATTGGCATTGATCGGGCCATTGAGAACCAATGGCGCATCGATACGGTCGCACCTGAGCGCCGCGACGAACGTCATTGTCCGCCAATGGCCATGGGGAACATGGGCGATCAGTCGTGTGCCTCGCTGGCCCCATCCTCTCAGTGGCGCCATGTTGGTCTTCACCCAGGTTTCATCAATGAACACAAGGCGACTGGGGTCGATCCTGCCCTGATGACGCTTCCACCGTTCGCGTTGACGGACCAGCTTCGGCCTGTTCTGTTCAGCCGGCAGAACGGTTTTTTTTGAAGCTCTTGCCCTCGCGATGCAGGAAGCGGGAGATGCTGGCCGGATGCACCTTCAAGCCCCGTTCCAGCAATCCAACGGCCAGTATCGCCAAGGTGACATGGCCCGGTCCTTCGATCCTGGACAGAACCCAGTCGCGATGGCTGCCAGCAATCGCATGCGGCCGATGGCCGCCCATCTTGCCCGGCGCAGCGCTGCCGGTCTGGCGATGTCGCTGGGCCCATTTGATCACGCTCGACGGCGCAACCTTCAGCGCCGACGCAACGTCATGACAACTCTCACCCGAACCGAGCCGATCCATCGCTCGCTGCCGCAAATCCACCGAATAGGGACGACCCATCACCCCAGACCTCCGTTGACCGACCAACAGAATCTGATTTGAAAGAATTTTGGAATCCCGATTCCGATAAATTGCAAACCCGTCTAGCGTGACGCGGGAGCCGTTTAGGCTTGTGCTGGAGCGGGTGAAGGGAATCGAACCCTCGTATTCAGCTTGGGAAGCTCATGCTCAACTCCGAGCCGGAAGCCGCAAAGCGATTGTATATGAAGCACAATTCTTAGTGCGGGCTTAAATTCACCCTTGAGACTGGAAGCGTTCGTAGCGATAGCGTAGCGGATTGAAGCGATCTCCTGAGAAGACCTGATAGTTTCCTCGCCAAACGACGTTGACGGTAGCGAAGGAGATGGGATAACCATTCAACAGCGCGGGTATGATGTAGTGGTAGCCTGTCAGCTTCCCAAGCTGAACGTGCGGGTTCGATTCCCGCTACCCGCTCCAATCGTAAGCCTGTATTTTTGTTACTTTAGATTAGTCCCAATTAGCCTTTTGGTCTGAGGGTAGATTTTTTTCGCAAAGTTCACATGTTGACTCTCATCCAACAGCGAATTTACCATTATGAAATGAAAATCTAAACCCTTTCGACCAAGCGGCTAATAGCTCGGCCTCGGAGCAACTGACGCGTTCGGCGCTCGTGCGATAGGATTGGAGCAGCCCGAGTACGCTTTGCTCCATAGCGTGGGCATCAGTCTCATTTGCCCACCGCTGGTGAAGCATTAGGCTCCACCTTTGTGGAACAATCTTTGGTGGAATATGCCAGTTCGCCTGCTTTATGCGTTGGCTGATATCGATCGTGTGACCTATCTTCCAAATGCCCGTGCTTCCGAAGCGGAGTGCATAATTGAACGCGGTTCTGTTGACGTCCCGGCCGGTTGATCCGTTCCATGAGCTGGGCGCCGGCCCTGTTGTTGGACCCGAGATTTCGACAGTTTGATTGAGCAGCCGATCCGTTGTTAAGGCCACAGAAGCCGGGATCGATACCTCGGTGCTCGGCAGCGTAAACACAGCATGAGCGTCCTCGTGCGACAGAAGAACGGACTGCGACGCGGCATGATAAGGTAGTTGGTCAGTCAGAACCTCCAGAAGCCTTGGTTGCGGTGTAAAACGCCATGCCTTTTCCATCAGACCTGCTTTCGGCCAGCGAAGCCGACCAGTTCCGTCACAGCCTTGCGGACCTTGGACATCATCGCTAATCACGTCCAAGGTATCGACGGCAATTCTACTAATTTGTGCTATCCCGAGAAGCCGACCGCGCAAGGCTTCTGGGGTGGGATCTCGGAGCGTCCCAACAAAAACAATACGATCACCCGGAGATGAATCCCGAAGCAGTATGTCTCTGTCGCCCTCAAGACCAAACATGATTACGGGCCATCGTTCCGGATCAAAGCCCCACACTCTGGTGATGAAAACCTTCATGATTCCCAAACTACCTCAAAGGCAAGGTATTCACTCAAGACACCACGAACCATGATGCTTCCGGCGACCGCAGCCATGTATCTGTAGCGTCCCTCTTGGACGTGTAGCCAGCCCCTCCGAGTAGGCATGATCTACAATAAGGAGACGCTGCATCGCCCTGCCGCCAACCTCAGGCGAAAGGGCCGTATCTGGTGGCGTCTCGAAGTGCTCGCGCTGTGCCTGGTCCAGAGTAGCCAGCGGGACTATCAGCAAGTGATCAGGCTCAGACAGCTGTGGCTCGTTCAATTCGTATGCGGCGTGGCACCGACCGAGCTTTAGAGCGACACGACTAAACGGCTTCTCTTCTGGTTGCCATGTAATGATCCTCCCACCGGCCAGGGTATTGGCCTCGCGTTTCGCCCTTCCGATCCGCTCCCGGAGGCCCTTATTCCTCTGGAGCGCCTTCACCACTTTTTCCCTGCCGAGAGCCTCCGGTTCGGTCGTGCCCCAGATGACACACTCGATAAACGACGCGACATATTCCTCATCGGCCGAGAACCCATTGTTGCAATCCATGCAGCTAGGGACGGTTGGTCGGGTAAGCGGGTAAGGCAGGTCCAGAAAGACCTTGGACGGCGCGTGGTCTTGAGTTTCAGCGGGGCCGCCACAATGGACACAGAAGCCGATTTGACGGTCGTCGCCGAAATTGGAGAGTTTCTGCATATCATCACCTGTTGTCGATTTCCTGGATTATTCTCCCGACAATCTCATCGACCATGGAGGGCGTCCGTATCTCACATTCCCAAACCACCAACACTTGCCAACCGAGGCCGCGCAGCTCCTCGTCCTTCGCGGCATCCCGCCACACGTTCCGCTGCAGCTTTGGCCTCCAGTAGTCCAAGTTTGACCCTGGCATCCGACCGCCGCCGCAGTCATTGTGCTGATGCCAAAAACACCCGCGGACTTGTATCGCCATCTTCTGGCGCGGGAATACTATGTCCGGTCGCCCGGGGAGGTCTGTTCGGCAGACGCGGAAACGGAGCCCGGCCCGGTGCAGTGCCGAGCGAAGCCGGACTTCCGGCTTGGTGTCTCGGCCTTTGATCCTCGACATGTTTTTTTAGCGTTGCTCAGGCGTAATCCGATCGGCCATCGTTTCCCCTACATTATCTGGCGGGGAGACGATTGGTCTTCAGCAGCTCACACATTTCCTCTTTATAAAGTTGAGACACCGCATCGACCGCACCCTCATTGCCAAGAAGACTGCGTGCTAGCGCCGATTTCCGCTCCAGTGCTACCACTATAGCCTCCTCGATGGTGTCCGAAGCGAGTAGTCGCAGGTAAGTGACCGGCAGGGTCTGCCCGATCCTGTGGTTTCTGTCCTGGCTTTGAGCGTAGTGGTCGTATCGCCAGGCGGCCTTGCTTCCGCAACCGTCGTGAATGCAACAAGGCTTTGGCCAACGCGTTCGAGTTCCTTGGAACTCCCCAAATAAAGTAGGCCAATGTAGATATCGGCTTCTAATAGCGCTTGTCTGAAGGATGTCTTTGCAGGGAAACGCCGGAGACAACAGCTGGGTGAAAGCGACGAGTAATAGGTTGGTGGCATGTAATGATTGGCATGCGCCTAATACTTCCGTTTTGGATCTCGGGCCAACGAGCGCTTTGCCCCCCATGTCGGTCATTGAGGCCGTCCATGCGCCGCAATTCCAGTCACTCGGGCTAAGTCTGCCCTTGCGCCTTAAGCGGTCGTGGAAGCTTCCGGCAGCCCCCGGGTGGTTCAAATTTGTTACGCGGTCACCTTGATGATCCGCATCGCTGCTGGGGTTAACCGCGCCAAGGATTTTAGGTCATGCGGTTCTCGAGTTTCGGGGGTGCAATGAGACGCACCGCCACGGCGCGGATTCTGCCGCATCGTAGCGCGACGCACGGCCTCTCGTTGCACGGCACGACCAAGCATATTCGACTCCGAAAAAGCACATGCGGTAAGTCGAGGGGTACCCGGTTCGACGTGTAAAATTCTATCTAAAGAAGAAAGACGTCCTGGGCGATAATCATGCAGATTGCACACTCGAAAGAGGTCTGTTGACTCACTACACTCAAAAGATTAATGTCCATTCTCTAATACATACATAGATTTCGACTACGTGCAGCTCGCAAATGGGCTGCGTGCGCTTGCGTGCGACCGCAGCAAGGAAGGAGTGCAAGATGAGAAATGGCCTTCTCCTCAATGCAACCTGCGCTCCGAGCGATTTGCAACTGCCCGCGGGTTTTTCTCCCGCGTTGAGATACATCGCGTCGGTATTGTATTGCGCATATCAAGGCTTGAAAGTGCGAGGACTTATTGTCGCCTGGATCACGACATTGGCGGCAGCTCCGTCATTTGCTGATTACTACACAATAAAGCCTCTCAATGGCGACAATACTGCACGGCAATTTGAGAACCTCTATCAAGCGGCTGCGGTAGTCGGAAAAATCCCCGTTAAGCGCGTCGTGGTCGAGAGGGGCGATCGAATTATAGACATTCTGAAGCGCGAGAATGCCTTCTTCGGCGACTATGTTCCGCTATTTCTGTCAGCACTTGTCTGCGATTTGAATCAGGGCTGCCCAAGAGAACGAAAGCTCAGGGCAGATCAGCCTACCAGCATAGAGCCCGTAGACGGTTGGCCAGCGAATCTCACTGTTCTCCGAAGCACTATCGAGCTGCAAGACACTGAAGTCGATACGCGCAGTTGGCCCCAGCCGGGCCAGGTGATTGTAATACCAAAATTCGATGTCACCAAAATACGCGGGTCAGTAAGGATAGAAAAAGACAAAAGGAACTCACTTAAGAACATAATAAGATCCAATGAAGTTTGCCAAGACAGAAAACTAGATGATTCCGCCTGCGAAGACACGATTTTATATCTAAACCAATACGATAAGCGAATTACTTCGCAGGATTTTTTCGGCTCGATTGAGGTTCCGGCCTATAGCTATACGGTTAATACCGAATGCGTGCAGAAATGCGCAGTGGCAAATCGCCTATTGTATTTCGATACGGTAACGCAGAGTTTCGTTACACCGCCCTTTTCGATCGTCGACATAACAAGCACTGCGATCGATCCCGAGGTCTTTAACGAACGCTATCTGGACAATGCTCACCAGCAGTTTTCACTCCCCCCGGAATTAAAGGCGAGGCTGGAGGACAGCGCCGCCTCTGTGAAGGACCGGATTTGGCGCGCGGTGCCCGGCATAAAGCTTGATCAGGACTTCGATCTAAGCCATTGGGCAGAGTTGCAAAAAGTCGATATCCTGACGCCGACCCGATATCCGATGAAGCTCACGGGCCTCGTGCCGAGGCGCATTATGGTGCTCGATGCCAACTTTGACAAAGACCATTGTGAGTTTGCGGCTGGAGCCGTCACAGTGCTGGACTGCTCGGTTTACAAAGGCAATGAGGCGGAGTGCACACCTGCGCCACCTGCTGCCATCGTGAGCGAAGGTTTCACTGCAAATGATCGCGAACGCTGCGGTGACACGGGCGTTTGGGCGCTGGAAGGCGTTGTCAACCCATCCCCGAAGCAAACACTTGAGCGTCACGGCACACAGATGGTCGGTCTGATCGCTGCGAAATGGGACGATTTTGGCGTCGGCGGACTTAGCCCGGAAACTGAAGTCTTGGGTGTAAAGATTGATTTCGCGCGGGTCTTTACCAACCAGCAGTACGGAAAATTCCTCCTAAAGAACATAAGTGAGATTATCCAAGAAAACCAAGTCTCTGTGGTGGTATTAGCGAGTGAGTCTACGAGCAATGTCGTTGCCAGAAACTGGTTCTACGATTTGGTTGAAGGGACAAATTATGCTACATTTGTAGTGTCTGGCGGCAATACCAAGAGCCGCGGACCGCTGTGTGATACATTTCCAGCATGCTTCTCGTCTCATTTTAGAAATCTCATCGCAGTCGCCGCACTGAATAGCCAAGGCAACGGCTTCTATACCAACACATCGATCCATGACGACTATTCAATAGCGGCGCTCGGCGAGAGCGTGCCGACGACCACCCCCCTCAATCGGTATGACAATTTTACCGGGACATCGCCCGCTGCTGCCATTGTGGCCGGAATTGTGAACCTTTCGCTTCGATCAAAGGATGCCGAACTAAAGCCCTCTGACGTGAAAGACCGCCTGATCGTCTGCTCCGACATCTCCAGTTGGATGGAAAAGAAGATGAAAGGCGGTTCTATCGACGCGGGATGCGTCATCAAGGCAGAGGTGGATCTCATATACAAAACCGGCGCCACCTCACCAATAATAGCAAAGAAGCACAGCACAACAATCATGAATTCAAGTGATGAGAAACTACTCTTTAAGGATGACGATTCAGAAGATAGAGAATTTTCGATGTCGCGGATCAAATCATTTCAGAGAATAGATGGAGAAGACGATCAGATCGTCATGTTTTACTCGAGGAAGAGCAATTCGTCTGATTCCGAAATAGAAAAGAAATTCGGGACATTTCCAGGAGAATATAACGAACAGAAACTAAGGGTAAGATTGCTGGATGGCTCCCGCGAGGAAATAGAAATTTCGGAGATCCGAAAATATGTTAGAGCGGGGGAGTAGTTGAAGATGAAATTGAGAATGGCACTTCTGGCAATATTCGTGGCCGGCTCTTCACATCTTTCATGCTATGCGCAGGAGGCGCTTCGAATTGGCTTTCCCATCGACTTGAGTTTCGACGGTTCCAAATTAATAAGCGATCAAGCCGGCAAGTATGAATCTACGGTCGTCGACCTTGGCCAAGGCGACGGTCAGAGTGATGGAAAACGTTCCGGATTCCTGAGGCTTCGCATCGACTCCGTAAGATTACCTCCCGGCGCGAAGATCAGCATATACGATCAATCCTCAAATCTAATCCAGGAATTCCTCGGGCCCCTGGAGATCTCCAAACCTCAATACAGCTACGCCATCCTGACAACATTTGCGAAAATGACGCTGGAAGGCGCTAACCCCTCCGACATCGGCATTACAATCGGCAGGGCCTATGTCGAACAAGAGATATCCGTTCCAAATAGTGTTTTTGGCCCCGACGACAGACAGAAGATTCAGACGGGTGTAAATGACTCCCAGTTTGATAGCGCAATTAAAGCGATTTCTTTTCTCTCCTTGATACAGGATGGGGAATTCAAGGTCTGCAGCGCTTTCAAGATCGCCAAAGACGCTTTCATGACGAATGAACACTGCATTGGCACGCAGGAGATCTGCGACACCACTGTCGTTATCCAAAACTATCAGATTTCTGCCGCTGGCGATCTGCAATACGGGCCCCAAGCGCGATGCAAGAAGAAAATCATCTCCGACCCTGACCTGGACTTTTCGGTTTTCACCGTGGAGTCGGGTGCATTGCCCGATGGCGGCAACATCAAACTGTCCGAAGCTGCTCCCCTACGGAACGAACCTGCTGTTCTGATCCAGCATCCGGGTGGTGAGCCGAAACAGTTTTCCGTCAAGGGCTGCTCGGTGCTCGACGTAGACGTCGATGGTCGGGTTCCATCGGTCGACTTTACTCACAGATGCGACACGTTAGGGGGCTCATCGGGCTCTCCTGTCCTCGTCTCACTGGCCAACGGAAACAGTGACCCCGCCTTCGATTGCGCAAGAGGTCTCCATCACTTCGGCTTCGATGACCCGCCCTTCGAAGATTACAACCGCGCAGTAGAGATGTCCAAGATCGTCTCCTTCTTGAGAAAGAAGGATACGGATCTCAAATTCGAGGTTTGCGAATAGATGGAGGAAAGCGTGATGGGAATGGCAGTAACGAGAAGAGCATTCGGCGTCGGTTTCACCACTGCATTTTTGGCAACTCCCGCCGTTGCTTCGGCCGCGGATTGCGAGTCGGTTGAAGCCGGTGTGGCACAGCTTGTCACCATGAAGAAAGTCGCTAAATTCGCTCCAAATGCTCCTGTGAAGATAATAACCGCTATCGTCGACAATTGGGGTTTTGCTGCGGCCGCAGGAATGACGAATCCGTTGGTCATAGCCCATTTCTTCTCGACGCTTGCGGCAGAAACCGGCGGCCTCACCATTCTCGAAGAAAACCTAAACTACTCTGCGAAGCGCTTGCGAGCCATATTCAAGACCCGCGTTACCGAAGATCAGGCGCAAAAGCTGGCACGTCGACCGATTGCCATCGCAAACCACGTCTATGCCCGCCCGAATATGGGTAATACGCAACCGGGCGACGGCTGGAAATATCGAGGGTCTGGGTTCATTCAACTTACCTTCAAGAACAATTTCAAGCGCGTCCAGGCATTGTTGCAAGACAGTGTGCCCGGACTGAACATCGTTGATTTTCCTGACACCGCACGTGATCCGGCCGTGGCTTTCAAAATAGCAGTCGCTTTCTGGAAGATATCAAATGCGAGCAAATTCGCCCTGCTGGACGATGTGGCTGGCGTTCGAAAGAAGATCAATGGCGGGACAAACGGGCTGGATGTCGCGCGCACCTACCTGGTGAGGGCAAAGTCGATATTCAAGCCTGGCGCTGCTGAGGCAGGCGCCTATGAATTGGGCATCGGCGATTTTATCTCGATCTATTCGCTCCTGAAGAAACTCGACTACATCCAAAAGGCGCCCGAGGAGGCATTCACACCTGCGGATTTTTCCAACGGTGTAGCGACCTTTCAAACATCTGTCGGACTTCCGGAGACCGGGTTTCCAGACAATGCAACGATTAACGCCATAGCGGTTGTTGCTAAGCAAAATGTTGCTGATTCATCAGATACCCTTCTCGACATAGACGCTCGAATCGCACTGGAGCCGACCATGAAGTAGGTGAGCGGCACTCATGGAGCGTCTCAGGAGATTTACGGTTAGAATCCGCGATGTTAGGGGTATGCAATATTGACAGTATACCCGGCTGATGCCGAGGACGTGCAGTTCCGTAATCACCTGGACCTATAGACTGTGGAAGCGGAAATTGTCTACCTGATACGCATGAACGGACAGTGGCCCCAGTTCCAGACGGAAATTCATTTCCACCCCTCTACATCTGAGCATCGAAAAGTCGCTGAGGATATTTTTTCAATGTTCCGGATTCCCCAGGCGCGACCCTGACCTCGTCAGTGGTTCTGATCGGGATTCCACACAATTAGAGTGTGCTTAGTCTGGCTTTGACTCGCTCTGTCGCCGAGCCACTAAGTCGCCTATATCGGCGTCAATTGCCCTAGCAATCTTCTGCAGAACAAGCGCCGTTGGATTTCGTTTGCCGCGCTCCACGACGCTTAGGTAGGTTTGATGAATGCCTGATCTGAACGCCAATTCTTCCTGCGACAGGCCCCGATCCCGCCTCAAGTTCTGAAGATTCAGCCCGATACGCACCCGCACATCCATAGGAGTACGTCGGTCGATTGCGCCGACTGGCGCCATAGACTATGAGTCATATTATGACTCATAGTCTGCCTTATGGTTTGGGTCGTACCCTTGAGGAGTTTGGCTTCGACGGGCGCAGCGCCCTTGAGGCGGTCATTGCATCGTCAAATTATCAAATGACCTTGCAGGCCGTGGCTTCACTTACGATTTTCAGCCATCCAAAGACTGTCGCCGAGACAGGCGGCCGGTCCATCTTTAATATCGTTCGAAACGTCGCCAGGCGAGGGGAGGTCGTCGAACAGGGGGAGCTCAAGATTGGCTATGATGATAATAAGGCGCCGACGGATGTCTTTATGTGGTGCAACGGGTGGAGGCGGCGGCCCAGGGATCTTCAGTTCAATCATGTCTACGACAATAGTCAGGATCCCGAGTGCTACACCTCTCTTGCGAATCTGTGTGTGACGCCTTCATTCTTGGCCAAACTGACCGATACGGAC